>CAYZQP010000145.1:0-3433 GCA_964480545.1 uncultured Mesorhizobium sp.
GTGAGCCAAAAAAGCCCGGGAATGTGACGATATCGGGGAACCGGCATCCGGGCGCAGGTCGGGCGCTACAGTCGCCGGTTAACTCCTGCGGCAGCCCTGCTCAAGGATTTCTTCTTTCGCCCGGATGGCGCTCAGTCTCTCGGCAACGCTTACAGTGTAGGGCGTGAAGAGGATGTCGGCGGCAGAATAGGCGGTCGTGTAACCGGCAACAGATCGTCCGGACAAGGCGCCGAGGCGGGTCAGATCCTCTCCCAGCGACTGCTTGTCCTCACAATGGAAGTAGCGCTGACTGCACGTGCAACTGCGGGTCTCGGCATTGGCATCCGTCCAGCGCTTGTCGAGCTGCATGACCCGCGCGTTGCCGACACCCCTGACCGTCGATTTCTTGTCGTGCGACGAGATCACGACGGCCGCGACCGGGTCATCGGAGGCGACACGCCAGTCGACCGGCTCATAGGAGTTCAACCACAAAATTGCGGACTTGCCGGTCGTGGGAACGTTGACCCTCACCGGGCCACGCCTTCCATCGCTCTCGTAGAGCGTGGCGTAGTAGATGTTCGCATCCCTGGGTGTGGCGGACATCAGGTATTGGCCGGCCTCTTCAGCGCTCGCCCTCAACATTGGTGCAACCCTGGCCATTTCCGGCGTTTCGCGTTCGCCGCCAAGCATGATCGCGAACGTTGCGGGTGCAACGATCATCACTGCTATCGCCGCCAACAAGGCACGTGGATACATGTTCGCCCAGCCGCAAAGTGGAACTGGCTGACGTATAGCGGTGGAACGTCGATTTCCGGTTAACTTCGCGGGGGACGGTCAGCCCAGCCTGACCGGCTGGCGCAGGATGGTCTTCAGCTTCGGGGCTTCGGTTTTTCGCGGGTCGCTCAGGTAAATCTCGTGGTGCTTGCCGTTGAAGGCAAAGCCTTCGCCGGGAATGATCTCGTCGTGCAGGCGCTTGAGGATCGGGCCCTCATCATCATAGCTGCCGACATGCAGGGTTTGCAGGCTCGGGCCTTCATGGAGGCGGTCCAGGCGCAGCGTTGCCGGTGGCTCGCCCTTTTTCGGTTTGGTCGCCTTCTTCACGGCTGCCTCGAACATCGCGGCGTCGATGAAGTCGGGCATCAGGATCATCATCGTCCACGACCATTTCGACTTGTCGCGGGTGATGAAGGCAGACATGTCGTCTGCCCACCACAGACCCTCCAGCGACGACACGACAAAATCGTTGCCGGCCTCCTTGGCCGCGAATTTCAGCGCGTAGCTCACGCCGTAAAGCCATTCCACCGCCTTGGTGTAGTCTTCGGCAGTGTTGGGGTCGCCGGCACCATCGACCATGATGAATTGCAGCTCCGGTACCGTGACCAGCCGGAACTCGCCCTCCGGTGCGGTGTAGAGGTTCTTGTAGGTCTTGCGCAGGTCGAGGGCTGGCATTGTGTGCCTGATGGTCAGATGTTCGACGAGGTTAGGGTGGCTGCGTCGCTGGTCAAGACGGGCGCTATTTCCGCTTGATGCCAATGCTGCGGCCAACGCGTTCGGGGCGGGGCAGGGCAGCGTGTTCGGTGGCAATTGCCTGGACCGCCGCGAGCCGGTCGGGCGGGAAGGCGGCCACTTTCGGGCCGGACATGTCGACATGCAGCGAGAGTGACTCTGCTGTCGCCGCCAGCCAGCCATCGGCATGGTGGATCTCCTGGTAGCAATGCAGGCGCTTCTCGTCGTGGTCGATGATCTGCGAGGTGACTGTCACCTGATCATTGGCGTGGAGCTCGCGCACGTAGCAGATATGGAACTCGGCGGTGTAGATGGTGAACTTTCGGGTCTTCGCATAGTCCGCACCGACGCCCAGCGCATCAAACAACTGGTCAGCGCTGCGGTCAAACAACACGCCATAATAGGCCATGTTCATATGGCCGTTATAGTCGGTCCATTGCGGCTCGACGGTCATCGGTGTGGAGGTGAAGAGCTTAGGCATATGGTCTCGCTGGACAGGGGCAGATACCGCCAGCATAACCACAGCGAGAACCCCGGCAAGGGGCAGGCCGCGACCGGGAGGGTGCCATGGCGCTGAAGGACGTTCCATCTGTTGCGCGCAACGAGGCGGGCATCGCAGCTGTCGTTGGCATACTGAAGCAGCGATTTGGCGAGCGCTGCCAGACCGGGCAGTCGATCCGCGAACAGCACGGCCACACCACGACCTACATCCCCAACCAGCCACCGGATGCCGTGCTGTTTCCCGAGGCCACGGAGGAGGTGCAGGAAATCGTGCGCGCCTGCGCGGAACACAAAGTGCCGGTCGTGCCATTCGGCGTCGGTTCCTCGCTGGAGGGTCATGTGAATGCACCGGGAGGGGGCATCTGCATCGACACGTCTCGAATGAACAGGATCATCAGCGTCAACCCTGAAGACCTTGATTGCACGGTTGAACCGGGCGTCGCGCGTGAGCAACTGAACGAATATCTGCGCGATCAGGGGCTGTTCTTCCCGATTGATCCGGGTGCCAATGCCTCGCTGGGCGGCATGGCAGCAACGCGCGCGTCAGGCACCAATGCGGTGCGCTACGGCACGATGAAGGATAACGTGCTGTCACTGACGGCGGTGATGGCCGACGGCCGGGCGATCACCACCGGCAACCGCGCCAAGAAGAGCTCGGCGGGCTATGATCTGACAAGGCTGCTTGTTGGCTCGGAGGGCACACTTGGCGTGATCACTGCGCTGACGCTCAAACTGTCGGGCATACCTCAGGCGATTTCAGGTGGTGTCTGCCCGTTTCCGAGCGTCGAGGCCGCCTGCAATGCGGTGATCATGACGATCCAGATGGGCATTCCGGTGGCGCGCATCGAGTTGGTCAACGCGCTGCAGATGCGGGCGATGAAGAACTATTCCAAGCTGGATTACCCCGAAAGCCCGTGCCTGTTCCTGGAGTTCCACGGCTCGGAGACCGGCGTCGCCGAGCAGGCCGAAACTTTCGGCGAGATCGCTACCGAGTTTGGCGGCGGGCCGTTCCTGTGGACGTCCGTGGCCGAAGAGCGCACAGCGTTGTGGAAGGCGCGGCACAACGCTTACTGGGCTTCGCTGACCCTGCGCCCCGGCGCCAAAGGCCTGTCGACAGATGTCTGTGTGCCGATCTCGCGGCTGGCGGAATGCATTGCCGAGACCGAGGCTGACATTGCCGAAATGGGATTGGTCGCGCCGATTGTCGGGCATGTCGGAGACGGCAATTTCCACACACTGGTTCTGATGATGCAAGACGACCCGAAGGAGATCGCGCTGGCCGAAGAGTTTTGTGCGCGGCTGAACGCGCGGGCCTTGCGCATGGACGGCACCTGCACCGGCGAGCATGGCATCGGGCAGGGCAAGCAGAAATATCTCGCAGGTGAGCTTGGCGAGGGCGCGATCGAGACGATGCGCCTGCTGAAACGCGCGCTGGACCCGGATAACC
>CAYZQP010000145.1:3443-9864 GCA_964480545.1 uncultured Mesorhizobium sp.
CAAGATGAGCTTTCTACGCGGCGAACTGGGTGACGCGGTGGATTATATGGGCGCGATCAAGCGCGCGCTTGATCCGGACAACATTATGAACCCGGGGAAGATTTTCTGAACATCTGGAACGATGCACCTGAGTTTCTCAAGCCTGCGGACCTGCCGCGTCCGGAGGCTGGCTCGCCCTGGCCAACGATCCTGACAGATGAGCGCGGCTTCGTGCTGACCTATTGGTGTGGGGAATATGGCGTCGATCAGATAGAACCGGGAGACCGGGAGTTTGCGCTTGTCATCTGCAGCAGTTGCGCGGCGCTGAGCTTTGGCCCGCCGAACGACGAGGCTCTACAGGGTCACCGGCTCTACGATCTCGGTCTGACTGCCTATACGGCCCAGGAGGTCGTCAACTCGCGCTGGATTGCCGCGCAGGAGGAGGCCAATCGGGTGCATCGCAGTCATAGTGCCGAACTGTTCAGGCCGCACCGGCATTTCATCATCACCTTCCACGACAGTACGTTCGAGTTTGTGGCACGCGACTTCACCTGGACGCGTCAGAAGGGTAGTCCGGCCGAGGCTGCCCGGGCGGCATTCCAGGAGTTGAAGTGACGGCCACTTTATAGACAAGGCGATATGTCTTAAGGGCAGGTGAGACAAATCGTTTTGAGGCGATGCTCGCGCGGATATTTGTCACTGTTGGTGGACTGATCGTGCTGGCGCTGGTTGCGGCGCTGGTCGGGCCCTATTTCATCGACTGGACAGGGTATCGCGCGAGTTTCGAGCGCGAGGCCAGCAACATTGTCGGGCGTCAGGTCAAGGTGAAGGGCGAGGCGAGCGCGCGCCTGCTGCCGTTCCCGTCGGTCACTTTCACGGATGTCGAAATCGGTGGTGGCGAGGATGGCGCGCCGGTCACCACGGTCGAGGAATTCTCGATGGACGCCGAACTCGCGCCGTTCCTGTCGGGCGAGATTCTGATCTTCGACATGCGCCTGGTGCGCCCGAGCACCGTCGCCTGGATCGATGCAGATGGCAAATTCAACTGGGCAATCGATCCGCACGCACCGGTTTCGCCCTCGAGCGTATCGCTTGAGCGGATGACGATCACTGACGGGCAGGTGCGGCTGGTGGTGCAGGGAGTGCCTGACCGCACGCTGAGCGAGGTCAATGTGGTGGCGGCTGCACGCTCGCTGTCAGGCCCGTGGCGCGCCGAGGGAACGCTCAAGGCAAACGGGCACCCGTTTGCGGTCAACGTGTCCACCGGCATTGCTGCGACCGACGGGATGCGGGTGAAGCTGCGCGCCGAGCCAGAGGGCTCGCTGCTCGGCTATGACCTGGATGGCAATGTCACCTCGAAGAACGGTGTGCTGGCCTATTCCGGTGATTACAGGATTGCACGCAAGCCGACGCCGCTCGATGGCTTGCGTGATGGCGACGGGCGGCAGGTTGCGCCAGATGGTCCAGGCAACCGCATGGCAGGCAAATTCACCCTCACTGACAAGCGCCTGGCCGTGAGCGAATTCCGGTTCGAGACGGGACCGCTGACCGACCCCTATGTGGCGACAGGGACGGCGGCGATCGAGTTTGGCCGCTCCCCGTCATTCGAGGTGAAGGCAACGGGTGCGCAGGTCCGGCTGGGCTCGGATGTCGCAAGTGGCACCGCACAGGAGACGCTGGCCAGCAGGCTGGAGCAACTGGAGAAGGCGGTTCTTGCCCTCCCTGCGGTGCAGATGCCCGGTAACGTGGATGTCGAGTTGCCTGCCGTTGTGGCAGGTGACACGACAATCAGGGACGTCAGGCTCGCTGCGACCACGAGGGAGGGAAGCTGGGAGGTCAGCAAACTGACGGCAAGTTTGCCCGGGCGGACGACTCTGGAGGCGCGGGGTGTGCTGAACGCAGGCGATCAGCCAGGCTTCAAGGGGAGGCTGGTTCTGGCGGTCGGGCAACCTTCCGGTTTTGCAAACTGGCTTGCCCGCGATATCGACGCGCCTGTGCGGCGCCTGTCGCGTGGCGGGTTCTCTGCCGATGTTACGCTGACGCGGCGTGGCCAGAAGTTCGAGGCGCTCGAACTTGCGCTCGGCGCGGCACGCTTCACCGGTCAGGCAGAGCGAATTGCTACGCCTGGAGCGAAGCCTGTGCTGAACGTCAAGCTGCAAGGGGCGGCTGTCAGTTCTGTCGAGATGGCGGCGCTCGCGTCGATGATGTTTTCCGACAAGGGCGCGCTGCGGCTCGACGGGCATGAGCTGACATTCGCTGCAAAGGCCGGTCCGGTCGGCGACAAGCCACTTGCGGCCGGTGGCCTTGACCTGGCGATCCGGGTGGCAGGGGAGAATGTCGAGATCGACCGGCTCAGCGTCTCGGATCTGGCCGGCGCGTCGATTGCTGCCACCGGGCGGCTGGAGGCGATGACTTCTGCGCCGCAGGTATCCGTTGACGCTACCGTTGTGTCGACGGATCTCGCTCCACTTGCAGGCCTGTTTGGCTCGGCGACAGGGAACAGACTGGCGGCCCAGTTGAGCCGGAACGCAGCTGCCTATCCTGATCTTTTGAAGGATGCGCAGATCGATATCCTTGCGAAGGCTGGAGGCAAGGATGGTCGCGACAGGCTCTCGCTTGAGTTCAAGGGGATTGCGGGTGGCGGCGATGTGAGTGGTCTGGTGGCGATGGCTGGCCAGCGCGCGAAGCCGCTCGACGCTGCGATGGAGATCGGGCTGCGTGTCGCCAATCCCGACGCGACCGGCCTGCTGGCGCTGGCGGGCGTACCAGTTCTGCCGCTGAGGCTGGTCGGCGAGGCAGAGGCAAATCTTTCAGCAAAGGGGACCCTGGGAAAGGGCCTGCAATCATCCCTCGGCATCAAGGGCAAGGAAGCTACGGGCACGTTTATCGGTACGTTTTCCGCGCCCGTTGAAGGTTTTCAGGCGCGCGGAAAAATCAGCCTGGAGGCGACCGACGTGGAACCCTGGCTGATGAGTGCGGGACTTGCGTTTCCGGGCATGGGAACTGGTCTGGCGTCGTCGCTGTCGGCGGAAATTGACTACGCCGGTAACATGCTGATGCTCGACAAGATCGCGGGCACTGTTGCCGAGAATGCGATCAGCGGCGAACTGAATATCGAGGAGCGCGAGGCCGCGCCGGTGGTTTCAGGTCAACTGGCGCTCGATGAACTGTCTCTTGAGCCACTGGCGCAGATGGTGCTGGGCGCACAGGCCTTTGACAGCGCTGAAGAAGGATGGCCCACGCAGACCTTCCAGCAGATGGTTGCATCGCCCTTCTTCGCGGATGTCGACATCAACGCAGCGACACTGTCGATCGGTTCAGGCCTGTCAGCGCATGATGCGGCGCTTTCATTGAAGCTCGACGATGAGGGCTTGCACATTCCGAAGCTGGAGGCGCGTCTCGGTAATGGCAAGATCAGCGGGCTGTTCGATCTCAGGAACAATGCCTCGACCGGACTGTTCTCCGGGCAATTCAAACTGGATGGCGCCAAAGTCGAAAACCTGCTGCCAACGCTGGGGGTAGCCGATCCGAAGCTCTCTGGCGGCATTGAACTGTCTGGCGCTCTGACCGGCAGCGGCAAGACCGTAGGTGCGGTGATGGCATCGCTCGCCGGGTCCGGCACCATGGCGCTGAAAGGTGTTGAGGTAAGCGGTGTTGACGGGCAGGCATTCGGGGCTCTGATCAAGGCAGCTGATGTTGCCGGGCGAGACATTGATCTCGCGAAGGTAGCAGGATTTGCGCCGGGCCTGATCCGCACCGGAAAATTTGCAGCCGGAGATGCCGAGGCGTCGTTCACAGTTGCCGGCGGCGTTGCCCGGCTGGCCCCGGTGAAGTTCGGGCAGGGGCCGATGCAGATGTCGGCCGATATGAAGCTAGACCTGTCGACCCTGACGGCCGAGAGCGTGGGCACGCTTGCCTATGCACCGGGCGACGAGGCGCTCGTCGGATCACAACCGGATGTCGGCATCGTGGTGGCCGGCAAACTGGACGCATTGGCTCTTACGCTCGACACGCAGCCATTGGCGCAGTTCCTGACGCAGAGGGCGCTCGAAATCGAGCAGGCCAGAGTGGAACAGATGCAGGCGGTGTTGCTGGAGAAACAACGTTTGCGCCGTGAGACGCGCTTCTACGCAGCACTGGAGACTGACCGCCGGCGTGCTGCCGAAGCACAGCGCCAGGCAGAGCGCGAAGCTGAAGCCGCTCGTCTGAAGGCTGCGGAAGAGGCGCGGCTCAAAGCGGAGGAGGAAGCCCGCATCAGGGCCGAGGAGGTAGCCCGGGCGGTGGAAGATGCCGAAGCGCGCAAGAAGGCTGAGGCCGACGCGGTCGGGCAGAGGGTGCAGGCGGAAGCTGATGAGAAGCGGCGCGCCGAGGCCGAAGCCAGACAGCGCGAAGCTGCTGAAGCCCGTCGGCGTGCCGAGGCCGAGGCCAGGCGAAAGGCCGAATTGGCCGAGCAGCGCCGCCAGGCGAACCCTCCGGAACGGCGGCAGAACCCGCCCCGTCAGCAGCCTGCGCCGCAACGCCCCGCAGCGCCAGCGCCCACAACACCGGGACTGTTCTGAACTATTGCGGCAGGCCTGCCTGTCGCTTCAGCCACTCAAGCACAAAGAGCCGGATTGCCGAGGACAGATTTGCATCGCGTGCGCGCGCCTCGTCGATCTCGGCGATCAGGCCGGCCAGTGACATCTGGCGTTCGGTTGCGATGGACTGCAACTGCTCAAAGAAGGGCTGTTCGACAGAGAAGCTGGTGCGATGGCCACGAATGGAAACCGAGCGCTTGACGACCTTGCTCACAGCTTCGGGTCGCGCCGGTGGGACTCCAGTCTGGTCAGGATGGAAACAGTTTCGGCGCGGTCGATGGCCTTCTGCTTCCTTGAGCGGCCGAACTCGATACTGCGCTCATTGGCCTTCCGCTTTTCCTCGTCGCGCGCCTTGCGCTTGCGCGCCTGCCGCAGGTTGACGATATCGGCGCTCATTTCTTGCGGAACTTGTCCAGCGAGATGACCTGGCCGCCGCCCTTGGCGCCTTCCTCTGCGTCTGCTGCGGGTTCAGCAGATTCACCCTGATCCTGTTCCGGCTGGGGTTCAGGTTCGTTCCTGACGGGCGCCAGCTTCGGCTTTTCGACCGGGAGCGCCGGGGACTCGCTTTCTGTCTTGACCTCGAATTCCAGTTCGAAGTTGACGGATGGGTCGTAAAACCCGCGGACGGCTGCGAAGGGTATCTCAAGCTTCTCCGGGACGTCGGCGAAGGACAAGCCGACCTCGAAGCCCGCATCAGTCACTTTCAGGTCCCAGTACTGGAACTGAAGCACGATCGTCATCTGGTCAGGATATCGTTCCTTGAGCCGGCTCGAGATGCGGACGCCAGGCGCATTGGTCAGGAAGGTGATGAAGAAATGATGGCTGCCGGGCAGGCCGGTGCGCGCAACTTCACCCAGCACCTTGCGCATGACGCCGCGTAGTGCGTCCTGCGCCAGGATGTCATATCTGATCTGGTCGTCGGCCATGTGGAAATGCGTACCCGAAATCTGAATCGGTGAACAGGTCTAGCGAAGCTTCGCGGTCAGGTAAATGCGGCGCGATGGCTTTGCGTTCCGTTAGAGCCCGGATTGTTGAAGTATTGTGAGCACGCGCTCGGCCACCGGTGCCTTCTTCAAGACCGCAACATCATATCCGCTGGCGCGCCAGGCCGCGGTCACCGCATGGAATGTGGCTTGCGCCTCGGCGGCATCCTGCTTGCGCTCGGCGTCGTTGACAAAGATTTCCGGCCAGAACGGAAAGGCGAACACGATGGTGTTGTAGCGGTGTGACTGTGCCGCCCGCAGCACATCATCGGGAACCGGCAGGCCGCAGAGGTTCAGATAGCCGACTATGTCGGGGATTCCCCGGTCGAAGAAGACGGGCCCTGAATGACCGGCTGCCAGTTCGTAATTGCGCAGTTCCCACGCCAGCATTTCCTTGGCAAACGCTGCACGGTCTGCCCAGGGCAGCGCACTGCCGCCCTTTGCCAGTTGTGCTTTGATCACGCCGCGCCCGGCCTCCGGCATGGTGGCGAGGCCACGCCGTGCGAGTTCGTCGATGACGCTGGTCTTGCCGGAGCCGGGGCCGCCGGTGAAGACAATGAAGTTGCTGGACATGGTTGCCCGCACAGATGGAGAGTGAAATGAAGTGGAGGCTTCTGTTGCCAGGTGCCTCCGAACCCCGCCTGAAGGTGCTAACCCACAGGGCTTTATTCGAGACTATCGCGCCGCATTAAGCAGCGAGACGTGCCTCAGCATAGTTGTCGTTGGCAACTATAAGTTTAGCCCGATAACGGTGGTACAATGCCGGGCAAAAACACGATCTTTACACCCTCGTCGATCCTGTTTCGCCCCCATCAGAAGCCGCCATGCCGTAAGGTCAGGCGGTTTCTGGTGGAGGCGCCGGGTACCGCCCCCGGGTCCGAA
>CAYZQP010000146.1:0-9794 GCA_964480545.1 uncultured Mesorhizobium sp.
GGTCGTCGTCGTTGCCGACGCAGCAGAACACGAAATCCTTGCCCGTCGCGGCCTCGGCAGGTGTCAGGGCAAATGCGCCGTCATACTGCACCGCCCAGGCCGCCGCCTTGGCCTCGGTGCGGTTATAGACGGTAACGTCATGGCCGCCTTTGACCTTCAGGTGCCCGGCCATCGGGTAGCCCATGACGCCCAACCCTAGAAACCCAACTTTTGCCATGCTCAGACCCTGGTGCTCGATGTTGGACGCAATGCCCGGTCCAATGAGGGACCAGCATTTGCAAAACAAATCAACCCCTGACGCCAGTCTGGTACATCAGGTCGAAGGCTCATCGCACGACGGGGTTCGCCGTTGCGCGTCGGGCTGCCCAAAGGCGATTGCGTGCAGCGGGGGAGGGCGCACCTGGCTATTTCCGGCTGGTCGGTGGCTGAATCACGGAGTCACCCTCTGCCCAGGCCCTTCTCCGCCAGTTCATCGAGGTAAGTCTGCCAGCGCTCGTCCTTCTCGTGACCGAGATCGTGCAGATAGACCCAGGTAAAGATGCCGGTGTCGTGGCCGTCGTCAAAGACGATGCGAATGGCGTAGTTGCCCACTGGCTCGATCTTCGAGATCGCGACGTTGCGCTTGCCCGGCACAGTGACGCGTTGCTCGGGTGAATGGCCCTGCACCTCGGCGGATGGCGAGAGCACGCGCAGCAACTCGGCCGCAAGCTCGATAGACTCGTGGTTGGTAAAACTCACGGTCAGCAGTTTCCGGTCTCTGGAAACGCGAAGTTCGCTTGGTGGTTTCATGCTGCGTATGTAACGCCGCACGCGACGCATGGATAGGGCGTGCCCTGTGCTGGCCTGGCAACCAGTTGCGTTCTCGCCGGGACTATTCGCCGTACAGGTCGAGCCCGAAGTGCCGGTCGCTGATGCGCGCGTAGGTACCATTGGCACGGATCGCGTTGATTGCGGCATTAAACCCGGCGACTAGCGGGTCTCCCTTGCGCAGGCCGATCCCGGCACCCTCGCCAAGCGAGTCGTCGTGCTCAACGGTACCGACCAGTCTGCAACAGGCGCCGGCAGGGGATTCCAGATAGCCGTGGAGTACGACCAGATCGTCCAGCACGGCGTCAACACGTCCGTTGGACAGGTCAGCAAGACTGTCCTGCACCGTGGCATATGGCTTGATGGTGCTGTCTTTCAGGAACTTCGCGGCGTAATTCGAGTAGACGCCCGAGCCCTGGACACCCACGATCTTTCCAGCGAATTCTGCCGGTTCGACACCTTCGATAGCGCTATCCTTCGGGACGATCCAGGCAGTCGGAGTCCGGTAGTAGCGGTCGGTGAAATCGATCTGGGCCTTGCGCTCGTCAGTGATGAACATCGAGGCCATGATGGCGTCGAACTTGCCGCCTTGCAGCGCCGGGATCATGCCGTCCCAGTCCTGCACAATCCATTCGCACTTCACCTTCATCTCGGCGCAGAGCGCATTGCCGATGTCGATGTCGAAGCCTTCCAGCTTGCCGTCGGCAGTCGCATTGTTGAATGGCGGATAGGCACCCTCGGTCCCGAGTTTGAGCACGCGTTCCTGAGCCAGAGCGGAAAACGGCAGGGTCGCGAGCAAGGCGGCCAGCAGGCAGGTCTTCAGCGACATTGGTTCCTCATGGGCGAAGGCCGGTCTTCAACTCCACGAAATCAGCGATACCGGCCACCGCGTCAAGCTCGAATACTGGCAGTCCAGTGTCTTCGATCGCGTGATCGGCTGCGATCGCGACAATTCCTGGATCCCCGGCGGCAAGTGGAGTGCGCTGTTTCGCATCGAGCCGGCGCACCTCGATCCTCATGTGATCCTCCCGCTTGTAGCCCTCTACCAGAACGAGATCGCAGGGCGCGAGCCGCGCCAGGATGTCTTCCAGCGTCGGCTCGTCCTCACCGCGCAACTCGTGCATCAGCGCCCAGCGCGTGCCGGACACGATGGCAACCTCGACTGCTCCTGCCTCGCGATGGCGAAAACTGTCGGCACCTGGCTTGTCGATGTCGAAAGCGTGATGCGCGTGCTTGATGGTCGAGACGCGCCAGCCGCGCGCCGTCAGTTCGGTGACGAGGCGTTCAGTGAGAGTCGTTTTACCGGAGTTCTTCCAGCCGGTAATGCCGAAGACACGCTGTTTCATGTGAGGAGTTTGTCGCTGAGGCGGCGGGCCAGCGCAAGGTCGTCCGGTGTGTTGATGTTGAAGAACGGGTCGACCCTCTCACCATCCACGGTAATGTCTGCGAAATCGACGGCTATGGATGGATGCCGGGCGATGAAGCTGGTTACCCGGCGCATGCCTCCGGCCAGCTGTGACTCCAGATCGGCTCGTACAGCGACCGGCCAGATCGCAAAGGTCGGGTGTACACCCGTCGTGGAGGCGGCGACTGCGATGACATCAGCGCCGGCAGACTGCGCCATGCGCACGGGCAAGGCATCCGGAAAGAAAGGTGTGTCGCCTGCGACCGTCAGCATGCGCGTCGCACCGAGGGATCCGGCCCACACCAGACCTGCCAGCAGGCCAGCGAGCGGGCCGTCAAAACTATCTGATGCGTCTTGCAGGATTGGCAACCCGAAAGCTGGAAAGCGGGCCGGGTCGCCATTGGCGTTGATGGCCAGCCTGTCCACCTGCGGAGCGAGCCGCCTGATGATGTGGGACAGCACCGGTTTGCCGGACAGTTCCAGCAGCGTCTTGTCGCCACCACCCATGCGGCTGGAGCGCCCGCCGGCAAGGATGACGGCGGCGAGGCCGTTCATTCCAGTTCTCCAACCTGCCTGGTGCGCCAGATCACCAGCCAGGTCGAGATGACTGCGGCGGCGGCCGAGCCCAGACAAACATAGATCAACGGGAACGGACCGCTTGTCGGGCCAAGCAGTGAGGAGGCAAGCGCCGCAAGGCCAGCGCCGCCGCCGAGTGTCAGCGCGCCGCCGAGCCCGGAAGCCGATCCCGCCAGATGCGGCCGCACGCTGATGATCCCGGTATTTGCGCTGGGCAGCGTCAGGCCATTGCCGACGCCGACCAGAGACGCTGGCAGGAACAGTGACAGCGGGTGAAACAGGCCGGCCTCAAACAGCCCGAACATCGCCAGCATGCCGACCAGACTGACCAGATTGCCGGCCATCATCATGCGGTTCATGCCCCAGGCTTTGGTGTAGCGACCGGCAAAAAAATTGCCGACAAGATAGCCGAAGGACAGCAGGCTGAAATAGAGCCCGTATTGCGACGGCGACATGTCGAGCATTTCGGTCGACACATAGGGTCCACCACCGAGATAGGCGAAGAATGTGCCCGAGGCGAAGACCGCCGTTGCCGTGTAACCCCAGAAGCGTGGGGAACGGAGAAGTTCTGGATAGGACCTGAACTGCGCCATCATCGACGATGACGGCGTCAGGTTGGTTTCCTTCAGGTCCGCCCAGCAAAAGATGAGGACGATCAGGCCGAAGATGCAACTGACCCAGAAACTCGCCTGCCAGCCATAATGCTCGTCCAGCCAGCCGCCAAGCAGCGGCGCAAACATCGGCGTGATCGACATGCCCATCGTCACGTAAGCGATCTTGCTGGCGGCATCCTGCGTGTCGACCGTGTCGCGCACGATTGCCCGTGACAGCACGATGCCTGCAGCGCTGCCGGCCTGCGCCACCCGGCAGGCGAGCAGTGCCTCCACGCCGGGTGCAAACAGCGCACCAAGCGTGGCTACGCAAAACAGCGCAAGGCTGCCGAGCAGCACCGGCCTGCGCCCGTAGCGGTCTGACAGCGGCCCGATGATCAACTGCGCCAGCGCCAGCGCCAGCAGATAGAGCGACACCAGGAGCTGGATCACGGAATAGCTGGTGTCGAAATGGCGCGCCATCGCCGGCAGCGAGGGCACGAAGATGTTCATCGCCAGCGGGCCCACGGAGGCCATTGCCACCAGCGTGACGATGCTCGGCGGTTCTGGCCGCGAGATGTGCGGGGCGGCGTCCATGCTCACACCCCGTCGACCGCGTTGGCAGGGCCAGTCGTCTCGGCGACAGGGCGCGTGCGACCGGCAACGCGCTCCCGGTAGAGCGTGTAAAGGCCCGAAGCCACGATGATTGAGGCACCCAGCAACATGAAGGGATCAGGTATCGTGTGGAACACGAAATAGCCAGCGCCAATGGCCCATATCAGGGCTGTATAGCGGAACGGTGCGACGAAGGAGATTTCACCAACCCGCATGGACTGGATGATGAACTGGTAGCCGGTCAGCACCAGCAGCGCGGCGGTAAACAGGGTCAGCAGCAACGCGCCATCCATCGCCTTCCAGCCGCCCGTGAGCGGAACCATAAACGCCCCCGTGATGGTCACTGCGATGGCGGTCAGCAGCGAGACGAAGCTGGATGGCACGCTGTCGGGAACGGCGCGCGTCGCGAGGTCCCGCACCGCGCAGAACGCGACGCAGACAAGCACATAGATGGAATAGGCGTTGAAGCCTTCCATTCCCGGTCGCACGATGATCAGCACGCCGATGAAGCCGGCGATGATCGCGATCCACCGGCGCGGGCCGACATGGTCGCCGAAGAAGAGGGCGGCACTCATGGTAATTGCGAGCGGCAGCGCCTGGAACATGGCGGAGACATTGGCGAGCGGCAAATGCGCCAGCGCAATCAGATAGCTCACGGTGCCACCGATCTCGCCAAGGATGCGCAACTGGATCGGCCGGTTGCGCAACATCGACAGCGGCTGCAATTGACCCAGCCGCCACACCAGCACAGCCATCAGCGCCGAGGCAAACATGCCGCGCACCAGCATGATCTGGCCGACACCGAGGGAGCCGGTGGCCAACTTGACCAGCGCGTCGTTCAGCGTGAAGGCAACCTGCGAGATCGCCATGAACATTGCGCCGCGATAGTTTGGAGAAAGTGCCAAGAAACTGCCTGCCATTCGAACCGGAGACATATCAGCCGCTGCCGGGCAGGCAACGGACTTTGACTGAGCCAGAGATGTGGATGTGCCGACTTACTAGTACAGCAGGGCGTCAGACCGATGGCCCGTCGCAGCGCTTGCCGTCCCACTGAAAGCCTGGCGTGTTCAGTCCCACGCCCCAGAAGCCGGTGAAAGTCGTACCGGTTTCGTCGAAATGGAACGTCGCGAGCCCGGTGCCATACTTGTCGCGCCAGACGAGCGTGCGGGTCAGGTCGGACTGGACCATGCTCTCGGCAATGTCGCCGGGCGTTGAATCACCGTCATCGGCCTGGTCATCGGCAAACACATAGGTGCCTGTCAGAAGCCCATCGGGCTGCATTGTCAGCGTCGTATGAACCTCGACCAGCTTTCCGCCAGAAAGCGCGGTGCCGCAATATTTGCCACCAATCCGGGATGCCGGACTCGCGTAGGCTGGAACAAGAAGCGCCAGCGCAAGACCTGTTACCAATGCGATTGCCGCTATGCGAACCGAAAGCCCCGCCATGATCTCCCGTCAGCCGCCTGTCACGCTCATATGGCGCGCAACGGCGGGACGGTTATTGCGGCGGTCGATGACAAAATCATGGCCCTTTGGCTTGCGACCGATAGCTTCGTTGATCGTCTGACTCAGCAGTTCGTTGCCTTCCGAGGCGCGAAGTGGACCGCGAAGGTCTGCGGCGTCATCCTGGCCGAGGCACATATAGAGTGTGCCGGTGCAGGTCAGGCGCACGCGGTTGCAGCTCTCGCAGAAATTATGCGTCATCGGCGTGATGAAGCCGAGCCGTCCGCCCGTCTCTGCAACCTCGACATAGCGCGCCGGGCCACCCGTTTTGAACGGAATGGCCGACAGCGTGAACTGCTGCTCCAGCTGTGCCCGCAACTGCGAAAGTGGCAGGTACTGGTCAGTGCGGTCAGCCTCGATCTCGCCCATCGGCATAGTTTCGATCACCGTCATGTCCATGCCACGGCCATGCGCCCAGCGCAGCATGTCAGGGATTTCGGCGTCGTTGAAACCCTTTAGCGCCACCGCGTTGATCTTGATCTTCAGACCGGCGGCCTGTGCCGCATCAATGCCAGCCATAACTCTCGCCAGGTCGCCCCAGCGCGTGACCTGGCGAAACTTGTCCGGGTCCAGCGTGTCGACCGAAACGTTGATGCGATTCACGCCAGCATCTGCCAGTTCACCGGCAAAACGCGACAGTTGCGAACCGTTGGTGGTGAGCGTCAGCTCCTCGAGTGCACCGGACTGCAGATGCCGCGAGATTTGCCGCACGAGGTGCATGATGTTCTTGCGCACGAGCGGTTCACCGCCGGTCAGTCGCAGCTTCTTCACGCCCTTTTCGATGAAGACTGTGGTCAGCCGATCAAGTTCTTCCAGTGACAGCAGCTCTTTCCTGGGCAGAAACGTCATGTCCTCCGCCATGCAATAGGTGCAGCGGAAATCACAACGGTCCGTCACGGACACCCGCAGGTAGGATATATCCCTGCCGAAAGGGTCGATCATGCTCATGCAGGCAATGTCGAGGGAATCGGCGGCGGATTCAAGGGCCGGCGCATTCTTCTTTGGTCCGTACGCGGGCCCATGGCTTCCACGATTGCTTCTGACCCGCGATCTGGCGGGAGTGATTTCCACGTTCTGGTGCACAAACTCCATAGCGACGCAACGTCAAGCCGGCTGGCGTGCAAGCCATTGTTTTGCGGTTGCAAAGCGGCGCAAAAGCGCGGCAGTATCGAGGTCAGGGAGCGGAGAAGCTCCGCTCTGCGGCCAACGAGCCGCGACCAACAGAGAGGAATATCATGAGAATTATGAAATCACTGGCGATCGGAGTTGCCGTGGCCGCTATGGCCGTTGGTGCAGCACAGGCCCAGGATCGCACGATCAAGATGGGCACCGAAGGCGCCTATCCTCCCTTCAACAGCGTGGCCGCCGACGGCAAGCTGGAAGGTTTTGACATCGATATCGGCAACGCTCTTTGCGAGCAGATGAAGGTCAAGTGCGAGTGGGTCACCCAGGATTGGGATGGCGCGATCCCCGCACTTCAGGCCGGCAAGTATGATGCGTTCATCGCTTCGATGTCGATCACCCCTGAGCGCCTGAAAGAGGTCGATTTTTCGGCAAAGTACTACAACACCCCGCCATCGATTGCCGCGCTCAAGGATAGCGGCATCACCGGTGTGACCAAGGAGGCGCTGGCCGGCAAGACAATTGGCGTGCAGTCGGGCACCACGCACTTTGCCTATTCCGAAAAGACCTACACGGACTCGACCATCAAGCCTTATCCGACGGCTGACGAGATGCATGCCGATTTCGCCAATGGCCGCGTGGACGCGATCAATGACGACATCATCGTCACGCAAAAATTCCTCGACGGCGATGCTGGCAAGGGCTGCTGCGTTCTCGTCGGTGACGTGACCCCGGTTGAGGAAATCCATGGTCCGGGTGCCGGCATTGCCGTGAAGAAGGGCAACACAGCGCTGGCCGATGAGTTCAGCGCCGCGATCAAGGCCATCCGCGAGAACGGAAAGTACAAGGAAATCAACGACAAGTACTTCAAGTTCGACGCATACGGCGGCGAATGATGATAACCCGGCGGCTCGCAAAGAGCCGCCGTTTTCCATTGACGCGAGCAAGGGGAACAATCGCGCGTGGGTACATTGCTGAGTTGGGGCGCTGAAGGCTGGCTCGACGAGATTTTTTACGGCGTCTGCGTCACGATCAGCCTCGCCCTGGCGACTTTGCCGATAGGTCTGGCGCTGGGGTTTCTGGTCGCGCTCGCCAAGCAGTCGACCGAGCCTTCGCTTCGGGCCGCGGGCAATATCTACACAACGATTTTCCGCGGCCTGCCCGAATTGCTCACGCTTTTCCTGATCTACTACGGCATCGGATTGCCTTTGCTGAGTTCTCTGCTGCCTGCAGGGCTCGAACAGATGACCAGTTTCCTGGCCGGCATGGTGGCGCTGGCCTTTGTTTTTTCTTCCTATGCCAGCGAGGTGTTTCTCTCCGCGTTCCGGGCCATTCCGCGCGGGCAGTATGAGGGTGGTTATGCTGTCGGCCTGTCGCACGGCAGCACGATGCGCCACATCATACTACCGCAGCTGGTGCGCATTTCGCTGCCCGGCCTGAGCAATCTGTGGCTGATCCTGCTGAAGGACACATCACTGGTCACGGCCATCGGCCTGGCTGACCTGTTGCGGCAGACCGCAATTGCCGCACGCGTCACCAAGGAGGCATTCCTGTTCTACGGGCTTGCCTGTCTGATCTATCTGGTACTGGCGATCATATCCTCTGTCGGCATTGGCTGGATCGAGCGGTATGTCGGACGCAGGGATGTTTCGCGATGACAGTCTCTGCGCAGGTCAATGAAATCATCGAACGCCCGCCGCCGCAGGTGCGCCCCTGGACCGGCGCGCGCATTCTGGGCGTCGGCTTGCTGGTGTTCTGGGCGGTGCTGGCGGTGCTGCTGGTCGCCTACCTCGCCAATCGATGGAACCCGGACCTGTTTGCGCGCTATGCGCCAGCCTACATGAGCGGGCTCTGGCTCACAGTCAAACTGACGGTGATTTCGATCCTGATTGGCGCGGTTCTCTCCGTCCCGATTGCCTGGGCGCGCATGTCGACCAACCGGGTCGCCAACGCTCTCTCATACGGCTACGTCTACTTCTTCCGCGGCACGCCGCTGCTGGCCCAGACGTTCCTCGTCTACTACGGCCTCGGCGAAATCTTTGCAGAGAACCGTCAGGCGCTGGCAGAGATTGGACTGTGGAATTACCTGCGCGATTCCTGGTGGTATGCCGTTGTGGCCTTCTCGCTGAACACGGCTGCCTATCAGGCCGAGATCTTGCGTGGCGCGATCCAGGCTGTGCCAAAGGGGCAATGGGAAGGCGCTGCGTCGCTTGCGCTGACACCGTGGCAGGCGATGAGAAAGATCGTTGCCCCACAGGCCCTGATTGTTGCGCTGCGCCCCTATGGCAACGAGATCATCCTGATGATCAAGGGCTCGGCCGTGGTTTCGATCATCGCCGTGCAGGACCTCATGTTCCAGACCAAGCTTGCCTATTCGCGCAGCTTTGACTTCCAGACATACATCTGGGCGGCGCTGATCTACCTCGCTATTGTCGAGGTGCTGCGCCACCTGATCGACTGGATGGAACGGCGGATCACCAGGCATCTTGTAAGATAGGCGCGAACCACCGCTGGTCAGTAACTGTAGCAACGCGCGCCACGGTCTGTGGTCGATATACTCCCGTGGGCCAGGCTAAATCAGGCAAGTGCCATCCGACACGCTGCAACCTCTTCCGCTGGCGGGCGCGCTCCACGCAGATAGAGCGCGCAAGTGGTTCGCAACATTGACGCGAAGTTTGGAATTTCTCCGTTTATTTCAATTGCTTCGTCGTAAAGCTTGGAGATGAACTTCGGCGTCGTAAGGTCCTGGGACTCGGCAATCTCGTCGAGCAGCGCCCAGAACGTCGCTTCCAGCTGGATACTGGTTGAGTGGCCAGCAATGCGTATCGAGCGGTTGATCTGGCGATAGCCTTCGGGGTCTTGCCCCGCGAATACCCGGCACATGTCTTCCTCCGAAATTTTTGTCGTTGGCCACCGAGGCGGCGCTGGTTCCCGGAGTGTCGGCCCAAACCATCCCGTGCGCAATCGGATATTGGTCGAAATCGCGGGAATGGTGGTAGCAGGCTGCCACCACAACCCCGGATCAAGGGACATAATCCTCCACAACGAGCCACTGGAGGAATGATTTGGCCAAGGCGATTCACTCGATGATCCGCGTCATCAACGAAGAGCGCTCCGTTGGTTTCTACAAGGCCGCTTTCGCGCTCGAAGTCCAGCCGGTCGGCGAACTCGAGCGC
>CAYZQP010000147.1:0-8137 GCA_964480545.1 uncultured Mesorhizobium sp.
GGCAAGGCTCGAACCCTTCCTCTCCCCCAGCAATCGGGGGAGAGGTGGCTCGCGAAGCGAGACGGAGTGGGGGTCGACCCTGACACATCCGATCCCATCCTCGAAGGTGTGCCTGCTGCGAAAACCTATCCGCTCACCGCCTCCGGCTGGGCCTCGATCATCGATGGCGTGGGTGGCACGGGTGTCGTCACGATCGGTGCGATTTTGGGCATGGCGGCGCATCTGGAGGGCAAGGGCTGCGGCATGATCGACATGGCCGGTCTGGCGCAAAAGGGTGGTGCGGTGTTCTCGCATGTGCGCATTGCGCCAACGCCGGAAGATGTCAGCTCGATCCGCGTCTCTGCCGGCAAGGCTGATGTCGTGCTGGGTTGTGACCTCGTCGTGTCCGGCACCAAGAAGGTGCTGGCCTCGGTGCGCGAGGGGCAGACGCTGTTTGTTGCCAATACGGCCGAATTGATGCCCGGCGAGTTCGCGCGCTCACCGGATTTCTCGCTGCCGGTCGAGCGTGTGAAGCGGGCGATACGCGCCGCTGTCGGTGACGAGAAGGCGATTTTTTTCGACGCGACGCGCGCGGCCAGTGTGCTGCTCGGCAATGCGATTGGTGCGAACATGATGCTGCTGGGCGTCGCGGCGCAGTCGGGTGCGCTGCCACTGTCGACCGAGGCGGTGGAGAAGGCGATCGAGCTGAATGGCGAAGCGGTTGCGATGAACCTCGCGGCGTTCCGCTGGGGGCGTCGGGCTGCGCATGACCCGGAGTTCGTGCGCAAACTTACTGCCGGTGCGGGCAAGCCAGAGGCGAAGCCGCAGACGCTGGACGAAATGATCGAGCGGCGCGTCGAGTTCCTCACGGCATATCAAAACGCGGCCTATGCGGGGCGCTACCGGCGGCGCGTCGAGCAGGTGCGGGCGGCAGAGGCGAAGGCTGTGCCGGGTTCCACCGTGCTGACAGAAGCGGCGGCGAAGAACCTGTTCAAGGCGATGGCGATCAAGGACGAGTACGAGGTCGCGCGGCTTTATACGGATGGCTCGTTCCAACGCCAGCTGCTGCGCGAGTTTGGCTCTTACGAGCGGCTGGAGTTCCATCTCGCGCCGCCGATCCTGGGCAAAACGGGATCGGACGGAAAGCCGCGCAAGAGCTCGTTCGGACCATGGATGATGAAGGGCTTTTCGCTGCTCGCGGCGATGAAAGGTCTGCGCGGTGGCGCACTCGATCTGTTCGGCTACACACATGAACGGCGCGCTGAACGCCAATGGCTGGCGGATGTCGAGGCCGATCTTGATCGCATCGTCGCGAAGCTTGCGCCGGGCCGCATGGATGCGGCGGTGGCGCTGGCCTCGCTGCCAGCGCTGGTGCGCGGCTACGGGCATGTGAAAGAAGCCAACCTCGCCAAAGTGCGCGAGGAGCGGGCCCGCCTGCACGAGCGGCTGGAGCAGGGTGCGCCGGCGGTTTCAGGCGGGGCAGGGGACGGCCGCAGGGTGGCCGGGGCGTAGGCCTTATCATGCCTGAACTGCGCAAGATATTTCTGCCGAATGCGAATGAGACCGCATAGCCTCCCTTGCTGCAAACCACTGGCCGCCATACGATGCGGCGATGTCGCAGCCTGCCGCCCGGAGCCGATCTGATCTTGTCGCCTCGACTGTCTGGGCGAAGGAGCTGACGTCCGACGAGTTCGAGCGGGCGGCACGTGGCGTGACCGAACGGCGCTATTCGAAGAACGGCCATATCGCGCATCGCGGCGAGAAGCTGGATTACTGGACCGGCGTGGTCACCGGCGTGATCAAGATGAGCTCGACCTCGGAGAGTGGCAAGGCGGTGACCTTTGCCGGTATCGGAGCAGGTGGGTGGTTTGGCGAGGGCTCGGTGCTGAAGGGCGAGCCGCGCAAATATGATCTGATCGCGCTGCGCGAGACTCAGATGCTACTGATGAACCGCGCCACCTTCATGTGGCTCTATGAAAACAGCATCGGTTTCAATCAATATCTGGTGAAGCAATTGAACGAGCGGCTCGGGCAGTTCATCGCGACGACAGAATATGAGCGGCTGATGGACCCGAAGGCACGCGTCGCCAGGCAGCTGTCGTGGCTGAGCAACCCGGTGCTGAGTCCCAATGTCGGATCGCGTATCGAGATCACGCAGGACGAGATTGCGCTGCTGGCCACCGTGTCACGTGCGCTGGTCAATCGTAGCCTGCAGGAGCTCTCGGACGAGGGCCTGATCGGCGTCGAGCACGGTGCTGTTGTGTTTCACAATATCGAGGGGTTGCGGACCTATCGCGGTTGAGTCGCGCAAGGGCCCGCAGCAAACAGACAATTTGGCAGCCTGTCTGTCAAGCGGCCAGTTGAACTTGCGCGGAACTCGCGTCATTCTCCGGTGATTGCTCGTCTGGAAGTGGAGGCTTCCGGCGAGCCGGGGAGCGCACCGCGAATGCGGGCAGGGAGGAGTTCTGGCATGAATGCGACGGCTGCCGCCGCCGGCATGGGACTCGATACGTTTCCGAAGTATCTGCTGCTGAACGCGGAGCGTTTCGGCACGCGCCCGGCTATGCGCCACAAGGATTACGGCATCTGGCAGAGCTGGACCTGGGCGCAACAACTGTTCGAGGTGCGCGCGCTGGCGCTCGGGCTGCAGGATATGGGTCTGCAGCATGGCGAGCGCATCGCAGTGATCGGCTCGAACCGGCCGCGCCTCTACTGGACGATCTGTGCGGCACAGTCGCTCGGCGCGATTCCGGTGCCGGTCTATGCGGACGCGGTTGCCGAAGAGCTCGCCTATGTGCTCGACCATGCCGAGGTGCGTTTTGCCGTGGTGCAGGACCAGGAGCAGGTCGACAAGATCCAGTCCTTTGCAGGGCAAATCCCGAGATTGCAGCAGATTATCTATGACGAGCCGCGCGGCTTGCGCGACTATGATCATGCCAGCCTGACGGCTTTCGCCGATGTGCAGGCGCGTGGCGAGGACGTGCTGAAGGCGGACACTCAAGCGGGTGAGCGCTGGGCTGCCAATATCCGTGCTGCGAAGGGCTCGGACATCTCGGTGATGCTCTACACCTCCGGCACGACGGGCCGCTCCAAGGGCGTGATGCTGACGGCAGAAGGGTCGGTCAACGCAGCGCGTGACACTGCCAATTTCGACAGGCTGACCGAGAAGGACAGCGTGCTGGCCTACCTGCCGCTGGCCTGGGTCGGCGACCACTATCTCAACTACGCACAGGGCTATGTCTCCGGTTTTTGCATGAACTGCCCGGAGAGTGCCGAGACCGTGCAGCAGGATCTGCGCGAGATCGCGCCAAGCTTCTACTTCGCGCCGCCGCGCGTGTTTGAAGGGCTGCTGACCCGCGTGACGATCCGCATGCAGGATGCCTCGAAGCTGAAGCTCGGCATGTACAACTACTTCATCGGCGTGGCGAAGCAGCATGGCGAGGCGATCCTCGAAGGCCGCCCGGTGTCGCTCGGCGCGCGGCTGAGGTACTGGCTCGGCAGCCAGCTTGTTTACGGGCCGTTGAAGAACGTGCTCGGCTTCTCGAACATCCGCGTTGCCTATACGGCGGGCGAGGCGATCGGGTCGGACCTCTTCTCCTTCTTCCGCTCGCTCGGCATCAACCTGAAGCAGCTCTACGGCCAGACGGAAGCCTTCCTCTATGTGACCTGCCAGAAGGATGGCGCGGTGCGCTCGGATACGGTCGGACCGGCGGCGCCCAATGTCGATATCCGTATTGCCGAGAATGGCGAGGTGCAGTTCAAATCGCCTGGCATGTTCGCCGGCTATTTCAAGCAGGATGATGCGACTCGGGATACCGTCACCGAGGATGGTTACGTGAAGACCGGCGACGCCGGGTTTTTCGAAAAGGACGGTCAGCTCCGGATCATCGATCGCGCCAAGGATGTCGGCAAGCTCAGCAACGGTGCGCTGTTTGCGCCGAAATATATCGAGAACGTGCTGAAATTCTTCCCCAACATCAAGGAGGCCGTGGCTTTTGGTGATGGCAAGGATTTCGTCGGGGCGTTTATCAATATCGACCTGCAGGCTGTCGGCAACTGGGCCGAGCGCAACAACATCGCCTATGCGTCCTATCAGGAACTGGCGGGACATCCTGACGTCTACAAGACGATTGCCGGGCATGTGGACGAGACCAACAAGCGTCTCGCCGCCGAGCCGATGATGGCGGGCGCGCAGATCAAGCGCTTCCTCGTTTTGCACAAGGAGCTTGATGCTGATGATGGCGAGATGACGCGCACCCAGAAGGTGAAGCGCGGCTTTGTTGCCGAACGCTACGCGCCGCTGATCGATGCGCTCTACGATGGCTCAAAGGAGAAGTTTGTCGAGACGGAAGTGACCTATGAGGACGGCCGCAAGGGCCGCATCAAGGCGACCGTGCGCATTGATGATGCGAAGACGCATGGTGCCGCGCTGCCGGTGCGGGAGGCTGCGGAATGAGTTACCGGGACGGTGTTCTCTGCGCGCGACATCAAGCGGGTTCCCCCACTCCGTTCCGGCTTCGCCGGTCCACCTCTCCCCCCTCCGGAGGGAGAGGAAGGAGCGAACTCTCCGACCTTGGCTCCCTTCCTCTCCCCCCGCAATCGGGGGAGAGGTGGTTCGCGAAGCGAACCGGAGTGGGGGTCGAAATCCATCGTCCTTCAGAGGAGCCAGCCCTATGAACATGGCTCCCGACCACACACAGCTCGTCGCTGCCGATGACGGCATCAAGCCCGGCGAACTTCTGATGGATGTGCGCAATGTCTCGCTGCGCTTTGGCGGTGTGAAGGCGATCACCGACATCTCTTTCAACGTGAAGAAAGGCGAGATCCGCGCCATTATCGGCCCGAACGGTGCCGGCAAGACCTCGATGCTGAATGTCATCAACGGGTTCTACACGCCGCAGGAAGGCACGATCACCTTTCGTGGTCAGGAGCGCCGCGCGATGAAGCCGCATCACGCGGTGCGGCAGGGTATTGCCCGCACGTTCCAGAACGTTGCGCTGTTCAAAGGCATGTCGACGCTGGACAACATCATGGCCGGGCGTTCCGTGCATATGAACCGGGGCCTCGGCTGGCAGTTGCTGTGGCATGGCCCGGCGCTGCAGGAAGAAATCGCCAATCGCGAGAAGGTCGAGGAGATCATCGATTTCCTGGAGATCCAGCACATCCGCAAGACGCCGGTCGGCAAGCTGCCCTACGGGTTGCAGAAGCGCGTTGAGCTTGGCCGCGCGCTGGCGATGGAGCCGTCGCTCTTGCTGCTCGACGAGCCGATGGCGGGCATGAACCTCGAAGAGAAAGAGGACATGAGCCGCTTCATCATCGAGGTGAACCAGCAGCGCGGCACAACGATCTGCCTGATCGAGCATGACATGGGCGTGGTGATGGATTTGTCGGACCGCGTTGTGGTGCTCGACTACGGTAAGAAGATTGCCGACGACGTGCCGGATGTCGTGAAATCGAGCCAGGCCGTGATCGACGCCTATCTCGGCGTGCCACATTGAGGGGGAGGGGACTGAGATGCTCTACAACTGGTTCGTCAAACCCTTCGCCGATATGGCCGCCGACCCGTCTTTCCTGATGCAGGTGTTGTGGGAAGGGCTCGTCTCCGGCGTGCTCTATGCGCTGATCGCGCTGGGCTTCGTGCTGATCTTCAAATCATCGCGCATCTTCAATTTCGCGCAAGGCATCATGGTGGTGTTCGCCGCACTGACGCTGGTGAGCCTGCATGCCAAAGGCGTGCCGGCATGGCTCGCGGTGATCCTCACGCTCGGTGTCATGTACCTGCTTGCGATGACCATCGAGCGTGTGGTGCTGCGCCCGCTGGTTAACCAGCCTGACATTATTCTGTTCATGGCGACCATCGGCATCACGCTGTTCCTGATCGGCTTTGGTGAGATCATCTTCGGCGGTGAAAACAAGGTGATGATCACCGAGGAACTCGGCATCCCGACCGGGAGTTTCACGTTCAATCCGTTTGGCGGTTTCCTGTCGATCGAGCAGAAGGATCTTACGGCGGTGATTGGCGCCATCGTGCTGGTCAGCGGCCTGCTGCTGTTCCTCAACAAGACCAAGATGGGCCGCGCCATCCGGGCGCTCGGCGATGACCACCAGGCGGCGCTGTCGGTTGGCATTTCGCTGTCGACCATCTGGGTGCTGGTGTGGTTCATTGCCGGTGTGATCGCACTGGTGACTGGCATTGTCTGGGGCGCGCGCGCCGGCGTTTCCTTCGCGCTTGAAGTGATCGCCTACAAGGCACTGCCGGTGCTGATGCTGGGCGGTCTGGAGTCGGTTTCCGGGGCCATCATTGGCGGATTGATGATCGGCATCCTCGAAAAGCTGTTCGAGATTTACTGGGGGCAGCCGCTGCTCGGTGGCAGCACGGAAACCTGGTTCGCCTTCGTCTTCGCGCTCATTGTGCTGCTGTTCCGGCCGCAGGGCCTGTTCGGCGAAAAGATCATCGAGCGGGTGTAAGTCATGCTCTATCGTACCGCAGGCCAGTTCAAGACCAGCTACGAGGCAGACTACGCGCTGTTTCCGATCAAACAGGATGCATGGCTGCTGGCGATCATTCTGGTGTTTGCCTTTGTCATCTTCCCGATGACGGCGAACGAGTTCACCTTCAACGCGCTGCTGATCCCGGTGATGATCTATGCGCTGGCAGCACTCGGGCTGAATATCCTTACCGGGTATGCCGGGCAGCTTTCGCTCGGCACCGGCGCCTTTATGGGCGTGGGGGCCTACGCCTGCTACAAGATGGTCACGATCTTCCCCGAGATGAACATTCTGGTGGCGATCCTGCTGTCAGGCTTCTTCTCGGCAGCGGTCGGTGTGGCCTTCGGTCTGCCGTCGTTGCGCATCAAGGGGTTCTACCTGGCCATCGCCACGCTGGCGGCGCAGTTCTTCCTGGTGTGGCTGTTCGAGAAGTGGGCCTGGCTCTACAACTATGCCGCGTCCGGGGCGATCCAGGTGCCGAACATCCAGATGTTTGGCATCACCGTTGCAGGCCCTACGGCCTCGCCAATGGCGCGATATTATTTCGTACTCTGTGTCGTTGTGCTCATCACCATTCTGGCGATCAATGTCACACGCGGGCGCATCGGGCGCATGTGGAAATCGGTGCGCGACATGGACATTGCCGCCGAGCTTGTCGGCATCAATCTGATGAAGGCGAAGCTCTCGGCATTTGCGATCTCGTCCTACATTGTGGGCGTTGCGGGCGCGCTGTTTGTGTTTCTGTGGCGAGGTGCTGCGGAGCCGGCACTGTTCGACATTCCGCTGTCGTTCCGTGTGCTGTTCATCGCGATTATCGGCGGGCTTGGTTCGATCCTTGGCAACTATCTCGGCGCGATCCTGATCGTGGCGCTGCCGGTTATCCTCAACACGCTGCCGGCGGCGCTGGGCATGCCCATCAGTTCGTCGATGGCCGAACATCTCAACATCATGATCGTCGGTGCGACGATCATCTTTTTCCTGATCATCGAGCCGCACGGATTGGCGCGTTTCTGGCAAATCATCCGTGAGAAGCTCATCATGTGGCCATTCCCGCACTGAGGAGGAGAATTCAGTGCGGATTACAACAAGTGGAGGAACTGAAATGAAAGCATATCTGAGAAGGGCTTTGGCAGTGACCGCGCTTGGAGCGGGTGTTGCTCTGGCTGCACCTGCCTTTGCGCAGGATTCCATCAACCTGACCAACCTGAGCTACCGCACCGGACCGTTTGCCACCAGCGGCGTTCCGATTGCCAATGGCCAGATCGACTATCTGACCATGCTGAATGAGCGCGATGGCGGCCTGAACGGCGTCAAGCTCAATGGCGATGAGTGCGAAACCGGCTACAACACCGAAAAGGGTGTCGAGTGCTACGAGAAGACCAAGGGCAGCTCGCTGGTGACGCAGCCCTGGTCGACCGGCATCACGCTTCAGGTTCTGCCGAAAGCGTCTGTCGACAAGCGTCCGATCTTTGCTGCGGGCTACGGCTTCTCGGCGATGCAGGATGGCACGACCTTCCCATGGGCCTTCAACCCGCCGTCTTCCTACTGGGATGGCGCGTCGATCCTGCTGAATGGCATTGCCGATGGCAATCTCGACAATCTGAAGGGCAAGAAGGTCGCGCTGCTGCACCTTGATGCACCGTATGGCAAGGAGCCGATCCCGCTGCTG
>CAYZQP010000147.1:8147-9642 GCA_964480545.1 uncultured Mesorhizobium sp.
GAAGCATGGCTTCACGCTGCTGCCGATCCCGGTTGGCGTGGCGCAGATGCAGAACCAGTCCGCGCAGTGGCTGCAGATCCGTCGCGAGCGCCCGGATTTCGTGCTGATGTGGGGTTGGGGGGCGATGAATGGCGGTGCGCTGACCGAGGCCGCCAAGACCGGCTATCCGATGAACCAGTTCCTGGGCATCTGGTGGTCCGGGCATGACGCCGACCTGAAGCTGGTTGGAGAGAAGGGCAAGGGCTACCGCACAGTGTCCTTCAGCTTCCCGAACTCCGAGTCCAAGGTCATGCAGGACATCAAGAAGCACGTGATCGACACCAGCAAGACCAAGGCTGATGTTGCAGGCGGCGAGCTTGAGACGGTGTTCTACCAGCGTGGTGTGGTGCTTGCCGCGATCCAGGTGGAGGCTGCGGCTGCAGCACAGGCGCATTTCAACACCAAGGCTATCGACGCCGAGCAGTTCCGCTGGGGGCTTGAGAACGTCAAGTTCACGCCGGAGCGCATCACCGAGCTCGGGCTGGATGGCATGGTCGTGCCGTTCTCGACCAGCTGCGCAAACCACACCGGCAATGGTGGTGCGTGGATTCTGGAATGGGATGGTGCGAAGTTCGTGAAGACGAGTGATACCGTCCACCAGGCAGATCGCGCCTCCATCGATGCGCTGGCTGCCGCCGAGGCGAAGAAGTACGCCGACGCCAACCAGCCATGGGCAACGCAGACCTGCCAGTGATGACCTCTCTCTTCTCCCCGTTCAAAGGGGAGAAGGTGTCACGAAGTGACGGGTGAAGGGCGGCACAAACTTAGTCTGTTGGCGCAGCCCCTCACTGTTCTGCCGGACATCTCTCTCCGTAAACGGGGAGAGAGACGCCGGCCTCCACAACGGAGCCAGGAATGTCCGAAGTCGCAGTTGAAGTCGAAACCGCAGTGGAAGCCGCGCCGCCGATCCTGTCGGTGAACAATATCGAGGTGATCTACGATCACGTGATCCTCGTGCTGAAGGGCGTCTCGCTGTCCGTGCCCAAGGGCGGCATCACGGCGATCCTCGGGGCGAATGGCGCCGGCAAGACGACAACGCTCAAAGCTATCTCCAATCTGCTGCGGGCGGAGCGCGGCGACGTCACCAAAGGCTCCATCATATTCGAGGGCAACCAGGTGCAGTCGCTGTCGCCCAACGAACTGGTGCGGCGTGGTTGCATTCAGGTGATGGAGGGGCGGCATTGTTTCGGCCACCTGTCAGTCGAGGACAATCTGATGACCGGCGCCTTTACCAGGCGCGATGGCAAAGCCGCGATCAATCACGACCTTGAAATGGTCTATGAGTATTTTCCACGGCTGAAGGTTCGCCGCACCAGCCAGGCGGGCTACACGTCCGGCGGCGAGCAGCAGATGACGGCGATTGGCCGGGCGCTGATGTCGAAGCCGAAGAGGATCCTGCTCGACGAGCCATCGATGGGGCTGGCGCCGCAGCTGGTCGAGGAAATCTTCGAGATCG
>CAYZQP010000148.1:0-9571 GCA_964480545.1 uncultured Mesorhizobium sp.
ACTACCAGGTGGCGCGTGCTGTGCAGTCGACGCTGCAGCGCTACAAGTCGCTGCAGGACATCATCGCCATTCTCGGCATGGACGAGCTTTCCGAAGAGGACAAGCTGACGGTTGCCCGGGCCCGCAAGATCGAGCGATTCATGTCGCAGCCGTTCGACGTTGCGCAGGTGTTCACCGGTTCGCCGGGCAAGCAGGTTGCACTCGAAGACACAATCAAGGGCTTCAAGGGTCTGGTCGAAGGCAAGTACGACCACCTGCCGGAGCCGGCGTTCTACATGGTTGGCTCCATCGAGGAAGCGGTCGAGAAGGCCCAGCGTCTGGCTGCTGAAGCGGCTTAAGCTGCGCGGTGAATGGTCAATTGTGAATGGTGAATGGAGGGTGAAATCGGGAAATGCGGTCTGGCTGATGGGTTGATTGCAACCATTCACCATTCACCATTCTCCATTCACTGAAACGTATGGCTGCTTTCAAATTTGATCTCGTCTCGCCTGAGCGCCTTCTGGTTTCGGAAGACGTTGAGTCCGTCATCATCCCGGGTACCGAGGGTGAGATGACGGTGATGGCGAACCACTCGCCGGTCATGACCACGATCAAGCCGGGTGTTGTCACGGTGAAGTCGGTCGCCGGGCCCGAGCAGAAATACGTGGTGTTCGGCGGTTTCGCCGACATCCTGCCGTCGGGTTGCACGTTGCTGGCCGAAGAGGCCGTGCCGGTGCAGGACATCAACCGTGAGCAGCTCGCCAGGCGCATCCAGAATGCGCGGGAGGATGTGGGCGACGCCAAGGATGATGCATCGCGCACCAAGGCCGAGCAATTCCTGTCGCATCTGACGACACTTGAGAACGCAATCGCCGCATGAGCGGTGATGCCACCTCGCTGACTGTATCAAGCCCGCCACCGCGCGGGCTTTTTTCTGCCATTGCCGTATCTGCGCTGCTCGGTCTGCCGGGCGGATTGTGGTGGATCGGGCGATGGCGTGCCGGGCTGGTCGCTTACATTGCGATGCTTGCCTTCGCGATGCTGATGCTCTGGCGCGCCTATGCCGGTGACGCGTGGACCGGCCTGCTCGGGCCGTTCTTCGTCGGTTCCTATTACGCATGGATCGGCCTGGCGGTGCTCGCCCTTCTTGTCGTCCTGCCGCTGCGCGAACGGTCACGGCCGGCGCACTGGCTTGAGCGGGGCATGCCCCTCGTCACAGCATTGGTGTTGATGATGGTCGTATCGTTGGGCACCGCCTGGTACATCAGAACCTATGTGATCCAGCCGTTCTCGACGCCATCCTCGTCGATGGATCCGACCCTGCGCGAGGGCGACTACTTCTTCGTCGACAAGCGGGCATATGCGAACGGCCAGCATCCACAGCGTGGGGACATAGTGGTGTTCCAGCACCCGACCGCGCCTGTGCTCTACGTGATGCGGCTTGTCGGGCTACCAGGTGACAAAGTCCAGATGCAGGCGGGCGTCCTGCATCTCAATGGCAAGCCAGTGGATCTGAAACCTGCAGGCGTTGAAAGGCAGATCGATGACCAGGTTGTGCAAGTGCAGGTCGAGACCCTTCCCGACGGCGCGCATTATCTGCTCACCAATATGCGGGACGGGACTTTCAGCGACGATACGGCGGAGTTCAATGTCCCGGCCGGCCAGATGTTCGTGCTCGGAGACAATCGCGACAACTCCAGTGACAGCCGGTTCGAAGTTGGTACGGTTCCCCTGGCGAATGTCATCGGCCGTGCCAGCCGCATTTACTGGAGTGTTTCAGATCCGGATTTTCGCGCGAGGGCGGAACTCGTTCCGGAGCGCCCGTAGTGGGGATCGTGCAGTTCCTTGCGATTGGCCTTGGTGCGTTCTATGCGCTGGGCGGGCTGGTGATCATTCGCGGCGTGCAGATGGATCATGTGCTGACGGGCGCCATTGCAGCGATTGAAGCAAGACGACGCACGGCTATCGGCAATCTTCGAACGCCTATCCTCGGTCTGATGGGCGTGCTGACGGGCGCTGGCGGTGTCGCGCTCGCCTTCCTGAGCAGTCTGGCGCTGCCAATTTTTGTCCTGAACCTGTTTGTGCAGCTCGGCTGGATGCTCGCTGGCACGCAATCGCCCGACGATGACCTCGGCCGCCAACGCGCACGCAACGCCACGATGATCTATGCGGCAGCAACGGCCTTTGTGATCTGGCTGGATACGGAGGGGCAGTTGCGCCGCTGGGACGAGCCGGCACCGCTGTTGATGACGGCGCTGACCGCAGCTGTCCTGGCGGGATGGCTGATCACGGGACTGCGCCGGAAACCTCAAGAAACCGCTGAGCGGGGGACCTTCGATCCGGCTGACCAGCAGGCACCGGCTGTAAAGCAACGCCGGGTGCGGCTTGCCCTTGGCTCAGGTGATGGGCCGATCACCGACAGTGTCAGCGAGGAGGTTATCGACATCGATGCAGAATTCACGCCGACGCTGGCCAGCGAGATCAGGCAGTGGGAAAATGACTACCGGCGCTGGTTCAATGCCAAGCTCGGCGAAGACGAGTATGACGCAGTTTTCGGCTCGATCCGGCCGCGGGGCGAACGAATCGCCGAAGCGCTCAGGCAAATCTATGGTGCCGAGAATGTCGAAGGCCCCATCTTCCATCCGGATTTCGATGAAGCCGGGAAGGACTGATCTGGGCTGTCAAACCGGTGTTGACGGTGCGTGTCTGGCATTGCCCCTGCAGTTTGACTAGATGTGCCGCAGTCATCACTCCGGGCGCGCTTATGAAAAAGATCGGCTTTCTCTCCTTCGGTCACTGGAACCCGTCGCCGCAATCCGGCACGCGCTCGGCATCTGATGCGCTGCTGCAGTCCATCGATCTGGCAGTCGCGGCTGAAGAGGTTGGCGCAGACGGTGCCTATTTCCGCGTCCATCATTTCGCCCGTCAACTCGGGTCGCCGTTCCCGCTGTTGGCGGCGGCAGGCGCGCGCACCAGCAAGATCGAGCTGGGTACTGCGGTCATCGATATGCGCTACGAGAACCCGCTCTATATGGCAGAGGACGCGGGCGCCGCTGATCTGATTGCGAGTGGCCGCCTGCAACTCGGCATCAGCCGCGGTTCGCCCGAGCAGGTCATCGATGGCTTCCGCTACTTTGGGTACAATCCGCCGGAAGGTATGACCGATGCCGACATGGCGCGCCAGCACGCAGAGGTGTTCCTTGAGGTGATTCAGGGCAAGGGTTTTGCCGAGCCGAATCCCCGGCCGATGTTCCCGAACCCGCCTGGAAAGCTTCGTCTCGAGCCCTACTCGGAGGGTCTGCGCGATCGTATCTGGTGGGGTGCGGCAACCACGCCCACAGCAGAGTGGGCAGGAAAGATCGGCGTAAACCTGCAAAGCTCGACCCTCGTTTTTGACGAAAGCGGCAAGCCATTTCATGTGCAACAGGCCGAGCAGATTCGTGCCTACAGGACGGCTTGGGAAGCTGCCGGACATACGCGCAAGCCGCGCGTGTCGGTCAGCCGCTCGATCTTTGCGATCACCAATGACCAGGACCGCACGTATTTTGGCGGCAACGACAGTCAGGATCATTTTGGCTATATCGAGCCGGAGAAACGCGCGGTGTTCGGACGCTCCTATGCGGCCGAGCCGGATGTCCTCATCGAGCAGCTCAGGGAGGACAGCGCCATCGCAGAGGCGGATACGTTGCTTCTGACTGTGCCCAACCAGCTTGGGGTCGAGTACAACGCGCATCTGATCGAGACGATCCTCAAGCAGGTCGCTCCGGCGCTTGGCTGGCGTTAAGCCGCAAACGGCTCAGACCATTCCGTAGGGAACAGCGCCGCGCAAAAGAGCCACCAGCTGGCTTTGCTGGTGGGTGTTTGTCTTGCGGAAAACACGATCCAGATAGGTTCGCGCAGTCTTCAGCTGAATGCCCGTGCCGGCGGACACTTCCTTGAGTGACTGGCCATTGGCAATCGCCGCCGCGAGCCGCGCCTCGCTGGGCGAAAGGTCAAAGCTGGCCTGAAGATAACCCGCAAACGACTCGGGAAGGAGCATGCGCACTTCCTTCACGAAAATGGCCGCACAGGACTGAAAGCTCGTGCCAAACATGGTCGTGCTGTTCAGCGGACCGACCGACAAGGCGAAAGAGCGTCTCTCCTCGCCCCTGGCGGCCAGAAACATGTCGCCTCCTGTGTGGCGAAGGCCGTCCGGCTTGAGAGTGCAGGCCTTGCCAACGAGCTCCGCCATACGCGCATCCTCTACCGGATCGACCGACCGGAGTTGTTTGCTGCGCAGTTGCAAGCCACCGGGACTATCAGCCAGCAATGTTTCCGCGACCTGGTTGCTGGCCAGAACATTGCGTTCGCGGTCAACGATGAACATGCCGAAAGGCAGAGAGCTGAACAACGCACCGACGGACTGTTGCGCCTGATAGTTACGGCTCATACGACCGGCGCGCAGAATGTGTGGCACGAGTTTGCCAAGCAGTTCGACATCTTCGGCCGCGAATTCCTCGCAGTTACGCCCTCGCTGCAAATCAAGGAACCAGAAGGTCGAGGCATCGACATGGATCTTTGTCGTGAGCGACCCGTACATGTCGCGCGGACGGGCCCAGTCATTCCAGAACGCCGACCGCTTCAGCCGCTCCCGGCCGATCTTCGCCTGATCGTTGTAAATCTCGCCGAGAGGAGCGTCACAGGCAGTCTCCAGCATGACATTGCGTTTGAACTGCTTGAGCTGGCGCACCGATTCGGGGTCGGGCTCGGTGCTGACATGTTCGAAGGCCCGGGTTACAGGGTCGAACTTGGCAAAGCAGGTGCGCGATCCAGCAAACAGGCTGCGGATACTCTCGACGCTGTCTTGCCAGCGCGCAGGGTCGATCGCCGCCTCGTATATCTGGTCGAGCGTCTGCCGGATTCTGTCTTCGCTTGCCCTGTTGGCCATTAACGCCACCAAGTCGGAGCCTGTATCGCCCGTAGCAGGCTCTTTGTGTTCCCTGAATTGAGTGTCACTGGAATAGACCAGACTGTCAACCGCCACGGATTCGACAGGAATCGATCAAGGTTTCAATTGCATGTCTTGAAACCGTTAAGGAACTGAGCCTATCTTTGAGGTGTCACTTGAAGGAGTGGCTTGGTTGTTCTTGTCGCGAAAGGAAAGACACTGAGAACAGCATTGAGGAAGAAGGCCGACATCGTGCCTTCGCCGGCCGTGCAAAGCGAGATTGATGCTGACGCCCGCGCCCTTGAAACTGTCATCGCCAGCCTGGAAGATTCCAAGGCGGAAGACATCGTCTCCATCGACATACGCGGGAAATCCTCACTCGGCGACTACATGGTCGTCGCGTCGGGCCGATCGCACCGTCACGTTGCAGCCGTAGCCGAACATCTGCTGCAGGCGCTGAAGGACGCGGGCTACGGCAACGCGCGTGTCGAGGGTATGCAGAGCGCGGATTGGGTGCTGGTCGACGCCGGTGACATTATCGTGCATGTGTTCCGCCCGGAAATTCGGGAGTTCTACAACATCGAGAAGATGTGGCAGGCTCCTGATCTCGATGATGAGACGCTGCATTGACCGGAAAACTGATGGCCGGCATCCGGTAGTCAGGTGAGGCGATGAAGATTGGCGTTCTAGCTGTGGGCCGGATGAAAGCCGGCCCCGAGAAGGAACTTGCGGACCGCTATCTGGAGCGCTTCTCCAGGGCCGGCCAGTCACTTGGCCTGGAATTCAGCGGTGTCCAGGAGATCGTCGAAAGTCGAGCGCAAGGTGTGGACGAACGCCGTCGCGACGAGGCTGAGCGCCTGCTCGCCGCGCTGCCGGTCGGGTCTGCTATCGTAGCGCTCGATGAACGCGGCAAGAATATCGGATCAGAGGATTTCTCGGCGCGTCTGGGGATCCTGCGCGATCAGGGTCAGAAGGTCGCCGCGCTGATGATTGGTGGACCGGATGGACTGGATAACTCGATCCGTGCACGCGCCGATCTGGTGCTTTCGTTCGGTGCCCTGACGTGGCCACATCAACTCGTGCGCATTATGCTGGCGGAACAGCTTTACCGGGCAGCGACGATCCTGTCGGGTCATCCCTACCACCGGGCTTAGCGCGTCGCGATCGCGCGACATGCTTCAGTCGCCGCTCCACTTCAGTGCTGCGCCAGCCGCAAGCGGGCCAATCACTGCCATGAACAGGGTTGTTGCGCAGAGCAGCAGGAAAGGCGGCAGAAACGGCGCGGGATCGTTGACCGCGGCATAGGCTGCTGACACCCCGAAGATGAGCACCGGGATCACCAGCGGCAGCACCAGCACGGAGATCAACAAGCCGCCGCGTGGCAAAGCCACCGCCACGGCTGCGCCAACCGCGCCGACAAAGGCGATAGCGGGCGTGCCGACCAGCAGCGTCAGCGTGGTTGCGCCGATGGCTGCCAGTTCCATATTCATGAACAGCCCCAGGAGCGGCGCTGCAATCACCAGCGGCAAGACGGACGCCGTCCAGTGGGCTATGCATTTGATGAACACCACCCGTGCCCGGTCGAGCCAGTCGGCACCCACGAGCAGAAGGTCGAGCGAGCCATCTTCCCGGTCGGCCTGAAACAGGCGGTCCAGTCCGAGCAGGCTTGCCAGCAGCGCGCCGATCCAGAGGATTGCAGCGCCAATGCGCGACAGGAGGTTGAGATCGGGCCCGACCGCGAAGGGGATGGTGGCGATGACAGCCAGAAAGAACAGCACACCGGTCAGCGCGCCGCCGCCAGCCCGCACCCCGAGCTTCAGTTCGCGCAGATAAAGTGCTGCCATGGGCCCGTGGAGCTTCGCCGGGCGGGTCATGCCTCTCCCATCTCCAGCCCCTGCGCCTCGATCCCCAGCGGGATGTGCGTTGCTGCAATGATGATGCCGCCGAGATCTGTCTGGGCCTTCATGAGTTCGGTGAACTGCTCTCCGGAAGCCTTGTCGAGGCCGGCCGTCGGTTCGTCCAGCAGCCAGATCGGGCGAAACGAGACCAGCAGCCTTGCAATTGAGATGCGCCGCTTCTGCCCGGTCGAGAGGTAGCCGAAAGGCAGGCGTCGGACCTCGGCAAGACCAACGGTGTCCAGCGCCTCGGGGATATTGAGATGTGGCTTGCCCATCTGGCTCTGCCAGAAGCGCAGGTTTTCCTCCACTGTGAGGGCCGTCTTCATTGCGTTCTGATGGCCGAGATAGTGAATGGCCGTGCCAGACTCGGGGAATGTGTCATCACCACGATAATCGATCTGCCCGGCGGAAGCCGGCAGCAGGCCGGCGATGATCCGCAGCAGTGTCGATTTGCCAGACCCGTTCGCGCCGGTAACAACGAGAGCACTGCCAGCCGTCACGACGAAGTTCACCCCGGAGAACACAGTCTCTCCGCCGCGTTCGCCCGCCAGATCTATCGCTGCCAAACGCATTTGAAAGCCCCGATTTGGCTCCATCCTATCGCGGACTGGCGCAGACGTTGCAAGCGTTCAGTGCTTCTCACAAAGGCGCTTGGGCGGCATCTGCTCCTCAGTCCGCGACGCCGGTGCCTGCGAGGCTTCACGAAAAGCGTGATTTGTCTTTAGCGCAGCCGTTGATAGGTTTTGCTTGCACAACCTGAACAGGAGAGTGTCATGATCAAACTGATCGGCGCGACTGCGGCCATCGTGTTTGCAACTTCGGTTGCTTACGCCGGCTGCAGCGACAAGCATGTGGCGATGTCCAAGCCGGACCCGACCACAACTGCCAGTGTAACTGTGGAACCCAGGACCAAGGCTGCGCTGACCGATGCGACGGCAAGTGATACGCCCGTCGTCGAACAGCAGGACTAGTTCTAGCATTCAGAGTTTTGCCGTTGCGCCGACCAGCGCAGCGGCATTTTTGTCGGAACCCATCCGCCTGACAGACGTTCCCTTTCCAGTTGCAACCGACGGAAGGAGAGCAGCCATGGCTGATCCAGCCCGAAAACTACCTGAGTTTCAGGACACCGATCCGCGCTTTTCGGATCCGAAGATTTCGCCAGCAAGACCGCATGAAGAGCGCCCGTTTGAACCGGCGAACAATGATTTCGAGCGCCTCGGAGAACGCCGCAGCGGTATGGGCGGCAGTCTTATGATTGTCGGCGGCATAGCGGTCCTCGCGCTTCTCGCGTATCTGCTGCTGGCACCGACACCGGCTGAAACGCCAGCGCCCGCACCAACAGCTACGACCGAGCCGGTGGCCCCGGCGCCAGCTCCGGCAGAACCTGTTCCAGCACCGGCGACCCCGCCTGCTCCGGCAAACAACTGACGCAACTGACGGGCGGCCCTGTATAGGCGACTATGCGGGAGCCGCCCGATCTATGTGCGGTTTCGCCAACGAACGATCAACGCCGCAATCTCCAGAGCGCCCCGGCCAGTTCCTCGATCTGTTCCCGCCAGGCAAGCGTCGCCATCCATCCGGATGGTATGCCGCTCACGCCATAGAGCGCGCCGGCAATCTGCCCGGCAACCGCGCCTACAGTGTCGGCGTCATCACCCAGATTGACTGCTGCCAGAACGGCATCCCTGAAGCTGCCCGTCGTGGCCACGGCCCAGCGTGCAGCTTCAAGCGTTGCGGGAGCGTGCCCGCTGCTGACAATGCTTGCGCGGGACTTGCCGGAGCTTGCGGTCACGCTCTCCGGCAACCTGCCGGTTTCAATGATGGTCCAGAGGTCGCTGGCCAACGCGGCGCAACATTGATCAGGCCCATTCGCCGCATGGGTCGTGCGCCCTTGCGCCCGTGCCAGTTCGACGGCCCTTTCCTCGCTGGCCGCGCAGATCACTGCCGGTGCCAGTCGCATGATCGAGCCATTGGCCTGCATGCTCTCATCGTCATTGTTGACCAGTGATCCGGTGCGCTCAAACCGCTCGACGGCGGCGCGCGTGGCATTGCCAATGTCAAAACACTCGCCGGTTACCGAGTTGAGGCCGTGGCGATACCAGTTGGAAAAGCGCGCAAGCAGATCGCGCGGGTCCAGCCTCCCGCCGCTATGCTGGAGCGACTGCGCCAGGCAAAGCGCCATTGAGGTGTCGTCTGTCCATTCGCCCGGTTTCAGGTTGAACGGTCCGCCTCCGACCATGTCGGTCAGTGGTTGAAAACTGTCCCGCGACCGGAACTCCACGGTCGTGCCGACAGCATCGCCGATGGCGAGACCCACCAGCGCGCCGATTGCACGGTCTTTCTGTTTGTTACTCATCATCGTCCCAAACGAAAAAGGCCCGCACGAGGCGGGCCTGTCTCCGAGTTTCAGTTCCTACGCAGCCAGATCGCGCAGCACGTACTGCAGGATGCCGCCGTTTTTGTAGTAGTCGAGCTCGTCCAGCGTATCGATGCGGCAGAGGACCGGCACGTTCTTCACGGTTCCGTCAGCGAAGGTCACCTTGGCCACCATCTTCTGGCGCGGCTTGATCGTCTCGACGCCGTCGATCTCCACGGTTTCGTCGCCCTTCAGGCCAAGCGAGGCCCAGGTCAGGCCATCCTCGAAGGTGAAGGGGATGATGCCCATGCCGACCAGGTTCGAGCGATGGATACGCTCGAAAGACTGGGCGATCACGGCGCGCACGCCCAGCAGGTTGGTGCCCTTGGCAGCCCAGTCACGCGACGAGCC
>CAYZQP010000149.1:0-8446 GCA_964480545.1 uncultured Mesorhizobium sp.
ACGGGCGCGCGAGAAGGTGGTCAAGGACACCGGCAAGCAGATCGACAAGGCGCTGAATGAGATGATCGCGTCGAACGGGGATTTCCGCGAGGAGCGTCGCGAGAAGTTCCTGGCAATGGGGCGTCAGCTCTGAGACGCCGTATCGCGCCTTAATATTGCCAAGGCTGTGCATCATTGGCCTTGCAATGTGGGGCCTGTTTGTTCCGTGGGGACGGTTAGCTTGCCAGTATCAGCTTTGCCAACAATAACGGGGCCAGCAATTACGGGAAAAGCGTTGCGCGCCGCCGTGATGGTCGCAGCGTTCGGTTCGATTGCAGCGTGCACCAACCAGTCCGGCGGCCCTACCTACTACAAGGGTGACGCCAACGCGCATATTCCGAACCGTCTGAAGACAGAGATGGCAAAGCAGGGCATGCCGGTCGGCTCGCCGGTGCTAGCCCGCGTTTTCAAGGAAGAGAACAAGGTCGAGATCTGGAAGCAGAAGTCAAACGGGCGCTTCGGCCTGCTGGCGAGCTACGACATCTGCAAATATTCCGGCAAGCTCGGACCGAAATATACCGAGGGGGACCGTCAGGCGCCGGAGGGCTTTTATTCCGTACGCCCGGCCCAGATGAACCCGCAGTCGAAGTACCATCTGTCTTTCGACATGGGATATCCAAACAAGTTTGACCGCGCCAACAACCGCACCGGCGCCAATCTGATGGTGCATGGTGCCTGCTCGTCATCGGGCTGCTACTCGATGAATGACGGCCCGATGACCGAAATCTACGCAGTGGCGCGCGAGAGCTTCAAGGGCGGCCAGACCGAGTTCCAGATACAGGCTTACCCATTCCGGATGACCGCCACCAACATGGCGCGCTATGCGAATGATGTGAACATGCCGTTCTGGCGCAACCTCAAGGAAGGCTACGACGCGTTCGAGCTGACAAAGACGCAGCCGAAAGTCGATGTTTGCGGCAAGCGCTACGTGTTCAACCAGGCGCTGCCTGCCGGAACCAGCGCCACCGCCGCCTGCCCGGCCTCGGTCGGAGCGCAGGTGGCAGCCTTCCAGGCTGATACGGGCCAGAGCGCCGCCTTTGCTGCCGCCGCCGGTGGCAAGGATGTCAAGCCGCCAAAGCCTTCTATCCAGGGCATCAAGGAAGCCGAACTGGTCAAGGACTGGACGAAGCGCCGGGCGCGGGGCGAGCGCATTTCGATGGATCCGCCCACGCTTAATCCTGACGGCTCGGTGACCACCGGGTCGCGCATGGGACGTGCCAATAGCGAGGCTGGCCGCCGCATGGCGGCACTTGAGGCCGAGGAGGCCGCGAAGAAGCGCGAGGCGGAAGCCAAAGCCGCTGCCGAGGCCGAAGAAAAGCGTCTGAAGGATGAAGCCAAAGCCCGCGCCGCAGCCGAAAAGGAAGCCGCCAGGGCCGCAGCGGCTGCACCGCCCGTTGCCGAGGTGCAACCAGTTGACGCGGGCGCGCAGCAGATGCCTCCTGCGCCTGTCATCGAACAACCTGCGCCTGCACAGGAGGGCATCGTCGGCAATGCCCGCCGTCGTCTTGGCGCGCTGATTGGCGGCTGACCTGTGGACGGTTTGTCGTTTGAGGCCGAAACCTACGACCTGAAGGGGTTGAACTGCCCGCTTCCCGTCCTCAAGGCAAAACGTCGCCTCTCGGACATGCCTGTTGGCGCCCGGCTCTGGCTCGAAACCACCGACCCGCTGGCGGTTATCGACATTCCCGCCTTCTGTCAGGAGAGCGGCCATCGCCTGGTGACAAGCGAAGCCGTTGAAGGCGGCCACCGCTTCCTGGTGGAGCGGGGATAGGCAGCTTCAGGTTTGGCGGTTCGTCATCGCTGCATGACAAGCTGTCGACTGGACTTGCACTGCATCACAACACCCGATTGTGTGGTTGACGCTGCCGGGAAAGACGTTCAGACATCGTCAAATTTGCCGGTGCGGCCATGACCAGAATTCTAGTTGTTGAGGACGATGATTCCGTACGTGCGCTGGTCACCCGCGCACTGCAATCGGCGGGCTACGAGGTCGAACAGGCCGCCGACGGCGCGCAAGGGCTTGAGATGATCGAGGCGGTCGACGCCGGGTATGATCTCGTCGTCTCGGATATACGCATGCCCGAGATGGACGGGATCGAGATGTCGAAAGAGGCGGCGCGCCGGTTCCCGGGCATCCGCATCGTTTTGATGACAGGTTATGCTGACCAGCGAGAGCGCGCAGAGGAACTCGACAACATCATTGTCGACGTGATCCTGAAGCCGTTTACGCTGACAGATTTCCGTACTGTTGTTGCAAAGGCGCTGGGCAGAGGTCCGTCGCTCTAGATGTCATTACCACGGAGGTTGTCCATCCGAGGCTCCCGGGCAAAGGGTTGCGTTGTGACAATCACAACCTCGCACCCAAGCCTCGGACGGACAACCTCCGTGGTAATGACATCTAACTGCTCAGACGGGACCCGTGGAGATCACATGGGTGGCAATTGCGTCGGGGCCGAATTCCTCCTCGCCACTGATCTTCAGGATTTCCTGCAGCCTTGCCCGCGCCCGGCTGACCCGGCTCTTTATCGTGCCAACGGCACAGCCGCAGATCTCGGCAGCTTCCTCATAGGAGAAGCCTGACGCGCCGATCAGAATGATGGCCTCGCGCTGGTCTTCGGGCAGTCTGGTGAGGGCAGACCGGAAATCCTCGAGGTCCATCGCGCCATCCTGACCGGGATGAACGGCCATGCGTTCGGTCAGCAGACCTTCGCTGTCCTGGACCTCGCGCCCGCGCTTGCGCATCTGCGAATAAAATTCGTTGCGCAGGATGGTGAAAAGCCAGCCCTTCAAATTTGTGCCTGGCTGGAAGCTGTCCTGCTTGTCCCAGGCCTTGACCAGTGTTTCCTGAACGAGATCATCGGCGCGGTCAGCATTCTGTGTGAGTGATACACCAAAAGCGCGCAGGCTCGGGATTGCCGCGAGCAGATCTGTGCGGAAGCTCGGAGGTTGCGTCATCAGCTCAATCTTTGGCCGATTTCTCGGCCTCCTCGAGCTGGCCCAGCAGATCCGAGAAACGATCCGGAACCTCTTCCGTGAGGATCGAGTCGTAGTACTGCTTGAGCTTGCGCCCGATCTCGGCGTTGGCACCGAGAGCTGACTTTGCTCCTTTTCGTCCCGACAGGGATTCTTGACTATTCTGTATCACCGGACTGTCCCTGCCACCCTTACTGGCCATTTTGAGTAAACCGCCCCTCTGATTTTTGACGACTGGAAACGCAGAAAAAAGATATTGGTTCCATGGAACCTGATTCAAGTTTGCGCGTTGATACCAATTCTGCCCAAAATGTCGCCAGCCGATCAAGGCTGAATGCACCTTGAGTAGATGATTGAGGGAAAGTCATGGGTAAACTCACCGCCGCGATCGCACCGCATCTCCCACTGTTGCGCCGCTATGCCAGAGCAGTCTCCGGCGCTCAGGAGAGTGGGGATGCAATGGTAGCGGCCGTGCTGGAGGCGATCGTCGCGGACACGTCAATTTTTCCGACAGCTTCGAGTGACAAGGTTGCGCTCTACCAGCTGTTTGCAAGGCTCTACACACCAATAGCCGACCGTTTGTCCCCAGCATCGGGGCAACCCGCCTGGGAGCGCCGCGCGGCCGCAAACCTCGGGGCGCTCGCGTCGCCACAACGCCAGGCATTCCTGCTGGTCGCGGTCGAGGGCTTTGCGAAAGCCGAGGCGGCGGAAGTGCTGAATGTCAGCGAGGAAGAATTCGATGAGTTGCTGGCTGATGCCAGCCGTGAAATTTCCCGGCAGATTTCGACGGACGTGATGATCATCGAGGACGAACCGATGATCGCCATGGATCTGGAGCAGGTGGTGGAGGAACTCGGTCATCGCGTCGTCGGCATTGCCCGTACACGGGCCGAGGCGACCACGCTGTTTGCGAAGTCCCGACCAGGGCTGGTGCTGGCCGATATCCAGTTGGCCGACGGTAGCTCGGGGATCGATGCGATCAACGATATCGTTCGCAATACGCCGGTCCCGGTGATTTTCATCACCGCGTTTCCCGAGCGACTGCTGACCGGCGAGCGGCCCGAGCCGACCTATCTGGTGACCAAGCCCTTCATGCCGGACATGGTGCAGGCACTTATCGGCCAGGCACTTTTCTTTGATCGGCAGGCCAAAGCAGCCTAAAGCCCCTGGAACAAACCAGTCCACCACGCGTTAACAGGGCAGTCTGGTTCAGGAGTTAGATCATGCTTTATTGGGCTCTGGTATTTCTCGTCGTTGCGATCATCGCCGGCGTTCTCGGCTTCGGTGGAATAGCCGGAGCGTCGGCCGGTATTGCGCAGATCCTGTTTTACATCTTCCTGGCATTCCTGGCGATTTCATTGATTGCCAGCCTCGTCAGACGCGCCTGATCTGCCACAACAACTGACCCGTCGTTTCCCTCAAGCGGCAAGTCAGTGGCCGCCGGGTACGTTCCGAAAGGACGCGCCCGGCGGAACCTTGTCTTCATCAGGCAGGCCGGGTTTAACCTGGAATTAACCACGACCCTGTCAGGTGCGATGACGTCGTGCGCCATGCATGACATCGGCGCCAGTCATGACCGACAGCACAGCAAGCTCCTCTCATTATCAAAGTCAGGACATTGTCTCACCTGACCTCGTCGACAGGTTTGGTGGGCTTCTGCCGGGCCTGATCTTCTGCGTGCTGCTGGTGACATTCTCGCCGTTCAGTTCGCTTGATGTCACTGCGGCTGACGCGCCGAGTGGCGATGCCGTAAACCAGATCGGCTATACCGCGCTGGGCGTCATCTCGCTTGCGGTAGTGCTGATGTTCGGGCGACCAGAGCGCGCGAAGGTCGCTCTTGACCCGTTCTGGCTATTGTTGCTGGTGCCAATCCTTCTTTACTCCACGACCAATACCTGGGATCCGTTCGCGTCATTCAAGTCGCTCGCCTTTACGCTGATTGTGGTGATGTGTTGCGTTGCAGTGGTGACTATCCCGCGCACCGCAGATGAAATGCGGCGTACGCTGCTGATGGCAAGCGTGCTGGTGATGTTCCTGTCCTACTTCGGGGTGATGTTCCTTCCCTCGGTCGCAACCCACCAGACAGACGGGTTCGGCGATGTGCATGCGGGCCTGTGGAAGGGGAATTTCAGCCACAAGAACATTTCAGGGCCGGTGATGGCCATGCTTGTGTTCTTCGGCATTTATTTCATGCGTGCAGGCCCACGCTTTGTTGGTTTCGCGATGGTTGTTCTGGGCGCACTGTTCGTGGTGAAGACCGGCTCGAAGACAACCATCGGGTTCATGCCGATCGTCATTTTTCTGGTGCTGTTCTCAACTGCTATCAAACAGCGCTGGATCGCTGTGCTGGCTGCCATTGTGCTGATTTCGATGGTGCTGGCCCTGACGCTCGGCAGCGTACTCTTCAAGCCGATGGCGGAGGCCGCCGAGGCGATCCAGTCTGATCCGACCTACACCGGGCGAACGTCCATCTGGGTCTTTGCTTTTGAATGGCTGGCAAGAAGCCCCTGGGTCGGTTACGGCTTCAACGGCTTCTGGCAGAGCCCCACGGCAGCCTATAGTTCGCTCGGGTTCGATGCCGAATGGGATTTCCGTACAGTTGTCCATGGGCACAACAATTTCATCGACATCATGCTGGCGCTGGGCATTCCCGCAGGCATCCTGTTCTCGCTGGCCTTCATCGTCAGACCACTCTACTTCTACCTGCGCGCCGGAGCAGACCTCGCCAACAGGCAACTGGCGGATTTGTTTGCGATGATTGTTATCTTCTCCGGGCTGAACTCAACACTCGAGAAATTCTGGCTCGGCCGTGATGATCCGGTCTGGATCCTCACGGTGCTTGGCATTTTCGGGCTGAGGATGACGGCAATGTTGCCCTATCCCGGCCCGCGTGTACGGCGCGGCTGACTTCAGCCACCGCTACCTCGCTTAGCGGTTCGATCCTGGCATTTGCAAACGCGCAGGGATGTCCACGAAGTTGCGGCGCATTCTGACCGCGCTGGCGTTGTTCCAGAAGGCGAGGAGAACCGGCGCCAGCAGCAGGAACAGCGGCATCATCGTCGGAAAGTAGATGCGGGTATCGTGGATCGGGAAGGCGACGAACTTTGCTGCAAGGCCCAGCAGGATTGCGGCAAACAGCACACCTGCCCGGCGGTCCAGCCTGTATCCGGCCCGATGCAGGCCGAACCAGACGGCAACCGCCAGCACTACGCCGCCGAGCCAGGTGTTGTACCAGAGCGTGTAGACCACGGCACGAAGCACGGTCTTGAGATAGAGCATCACCGAGAAGTCCGGATTGAAGCCGTTCATATTCAGTTGCGGCTCAATGCTGGAGAAGTAGAGATGCGGCCACCAGCCGGGATGCCCTGACCAGGCGGAGATAACGAAATAGGCGATGGCCGAAGCAACGAAGCCCAGAAGCACGCCGGGCGACCTGACGTTGCAGGCCATGACCATCACAGCCAGCACGGCCAGCGGAATGACACTGTCGGGCCTGACCAGGAAGGCAAGGAAGAGCAGGATTGCGGCGGGGATCTCTCTCTGGCGCATGAATGCATAGAGGCCAGCGAGCATCAGGCCGGCACAAAGCAGATCCGGGGTGCCGGCGCGTCCCATTGCACTGAACTCCGTCATCATCAGCACACCGGCAATGACCGGTCCGAGCGCCAGAGCATTGGCCCAGCGCAGCCACAACAAGGTGACTGCGCCAATCAGCAGGATCGAAAACGCGGAGATGGTGTGGAGCGCGCGGATCGGCGGCATCACATTGCTCAGCGTAGAAATCATCTCCGCATAGAAGAATTTGACGCGATACATCGGCAGCATGGACGCGAAGTCATCGGCATTCGCGGCCATATGGCTGCGATAGCCGCCGCCGTCATCCGACAACATGCGATATTCATGCGCGCTCAGGCCATCCTTCACGGTCGCGTAGGTGAACGCATGGACCTCCTGCGGGGTCTGGAAATTGCTCTCTTCGGCGACCGCGATATAGGGCAGGATGTCCCAGTTTGCGTCAGGCCGCGAGAAGGCCATGACCGCACAGGCAAGGATGTAGAGCGACAGCACGGCAGCGCCGATCATTGTGGCATGGCGCGCATACCATCCTGCTGCACCATCAACTGCTGGCCCTGTGTGTTCCGACACATAGAGGTCGACCTGTGTCCGCGAAAGCATGGTCCCATCCTTCTTTCGTTGTGACTCGCCGTCTGGACGGGTGTTCAGCTTTGGCACAGGCCCTGGTTGATCAACCGTCGTCGCAGATGTCCAAGCAAACGTCGTGCCATGTCTTCAGCGTTGCTTTCGGGCGGGCTTGCAGGAACTCACCGGCTGTGATGGAGTTATTGTGTCAGGGAGATGCGTTATGGAACACATCGCTGCCTTGCTTCTGGTGATTGGCTGCTCGGGCGATCTGAAGGATTGCCGGGAGATACCGCCGCCTGACACCGTATTCGAGACAATGGAACAATGCGCCAGCCGTCTGGTGCCTGCACGCAAGCAGGCGCAACGCTCTGCGCAACGGGTCTATCTGCAATGTCTGCCGGTTGACGCCTCGAAGGATGAAGAGGATGCGCGCTTGCAATGGCAGGTGCGCAACGGGAAGCTTCAGGCCGAGGTTGTCTTCGACGGCGGTCCGATGGCAATGACCCGGGGCTCAACCCGCCTGCGCTGAGTGGAACTCAGCCGCAATATTAACCTTTGCGCCGAACTTTCCTCCCCGGGCCTGTGGAAAAGCTGTGTAATGTCGGTGGATATCTTCGGGCCGACACAACATCTAGCGGTGAACAAAACGGGAAAGGGTCGCGATCTCTGATTCGTCGCCGATTCGTTCCGGCTTTGGCCAGAGTGTTAACAGAAATGCCCTCCAGGGCCTTGAGAACAGTTAATTTCCGTTAAGAAATGCATTATGGATCAATGGGTTAAATCGCCTCTGGGTTGTGGGGTGCTCAGACTTCGCGCGAGCCCCGGCTAAAAGTTAACAGCGCGGCTCCGATTTTGGGCCCGCGAAAAAAGCGCTGGGAGCTATGTGGTCGGGCAGGGGTCCGAAAACACTACATCTTGTGGCGAACAAAAACAGAACTGGCTCAGGTCAGTGATTCGTCGCTGATTCGTTCCAGACTCGTTCCAAGGGTTAATCCAGCCGGTAACCCCAAGCGAAATTATGGGCTTTCACGCGGGCCTGTGAATCCTTATGTGTGGAGGCCTGCAAGCGCGCCCTGCGCGCCCCCACCGGTATCTCCATCCGGATATGAACGCACCCCGCCAGACTGAACCCCTTGTGCTGACCGGCCGCGATGTCACCGCCGTGCTCGGGCCGACCAATACCGGCAAGACGCATCTCGCCATCGAGCGCATGGTGGCGCATGAAAGTGGCGTCATCGGCCTGCCGCTGCGCCTGCTGGCGCGCGAGGTCTATACCCGCGTTTGCGAGAAG
>CAYZQP010000149.1:8456-8913 GCA_964480545.1 uncultured Mesorhizobium sp.
GCACGGTCGAGGCGATGCCGCGCCAGACCGATGCGGCCTTCGTCGCCATCGACGAGGTACAACTCGCCAACGATCTCGAGCGCGGGCACATCTTCACGGATCGCATTTTGCATCTGCGCGGGCGGCAGGAGACACTGTTGTTGGGTGCAGCCTCCATGCGCGGCATTCTGGAAAAGCTGCTGCGCGGCGTCTCGGTGCTGACCCGCCCGCGCCTGTCCAACCTCGCCTATGCCGGTTCCAAGAAGCTCACCCGCCTGCCGCGCCGTTCGGCCATCGTCGCCTTCTCCGGCGATGAGGTTTACGGCATCGCCGAGTTGATCCGCCGCCAGCAGGGCGGTGCCGCCGTCGTGCTTGGCGCGCTCAGCCCCCGCACCCGTAACGCGCAGGTCGAGCTCTACCAGAATGGCGATGTCGACTATATCGTCGCCACCGACGCCATCGGCATGGGTCTGAACCT
>CAYZQP010000149.1:8923-9526 GCA_964480545.1 uncultured Mesorhizobium sp.
AATCGGTCGAGGTGAGGCCGCGCGTCTCCGGCTACATCGACCACGTCGCCTTCGCGCAGAACCGCAAGTTTGACGGCTTCCAGTATCGCAACCTGAGCGCAGCCGAGATGGGCCAGATTGCCGGACGCGCCGGCAGGCATCTGCGTGATGGCACATTTGGCGTGACAGCCCGCGTCGATCCGCTCGACGAGGAACTGATCCAGAAGATCGAGGCACATGATTTCGAGCCGGTGAAGGTGCTGCAATGGCGCACCGCCCAGTTCGACTTCGCCAGCATCGATGCGCTGAAGCGCTCGCTCGAAACCAATGCGCCCGTCGAGGGGCTGGCGCGGGCGCTGCCAGCCGTTGACCAGCAGGCGCTGGAAAACCTGTCGCAGGATGGCGAGGTGAAGTCGCTTGCCACGACGCCAAAGCGCGTCGAACTTCTGTGGGAGGCCTGCGCGCTGCCGGACTACCGCAAGATTGCGCCGGCGCAGCATGCCGACATCATCGCCTCGGTCTATTTCGACCTCGCGCGGCGCGGTCATGTCGATGAGAACTACATGGCCGAGCAGGTGCGCCGCGCCGACATGACCGATGGCGACAGCGTATCGATGTCGCCAT
>CAYZQP010000150.1:0-9435 GCA_964480545.1 uncultured Mesorhizobium sp.
ACCCCGAACAGCGTGTTCACGATAGTCGGCTTCATCTTTATGAAGTGATCGTCTTGCAAATAGAGCGTCAGCGCGCCGAACACCATGACCACCACGCCCGACACCATCGGCATGATCGGCAACGAGCGCGTCAGGATCCACGACACCGCCAGCGAGATGATCGTGGCGATCATGAACAGCCCGGTGGCCACAAAGATCGGCCCGCCCATTGCGCCCAGCGCCGGGAACTTCTGCACCAGCCATTCGCCGCGCGCATTGGCAAAGAAGAACACCAGCAGCGGCCCAAGCTCGAGTGCCAGCTTCAGCCCCGGCGAAAGCTTGTCCATGCCCTTGGCCTCAACGGCCTTTGTCTGGTCGCTCATATCGCTACCTTCTAACCCACGCCCGCAATCGCCTTGGCGAAATCGCCGGCAACGAATGGCTCCAGATCGTCAACCTGCTCGCCGACGCCGATGAAATAGACCGGCAGCTTGTGCTTGGCGGCAATCGCTACAAGAATACCGCCGCGCGCCGTGCCGTCCAGCTTGGTCAGCACCAGCCCGTTGACGCCCGCTACATTGCGGAAAATTTCGACCTGATTAAGGGCGTTCTGACCGGTCGTCGCATCAATCGTCTGCAACACAGTGTGCGGGGCTTCCGGATCGAGCTTGCCGAGCACGCGCACGATCTTTTCGAGCTCCGCCATCAGCTCGGCCTTGTTCTGCAAACGGCCCGCCGTATCGATGATCAACACATCGGAGCCAGCTTCCCTGGCCTGCTCGAACGCGTCATAGGCAAGGCCCGCCGCATCAGCACCGAGCTTTGACGAAATCACCGGCGAACCCGTGCGCTCGCCCCAAATCTTCAGCTGCTCGATGGCAGCCGCACGGAACGTGTCGCCCGCCGCCAGCATGACCGAGAGCCCGCCATCCTTCAGCTTGGCTGCGAGCTTGCCGATGGTCGTGGTCTTGCCGGTGCCATTGACGCCGACGACGAGGATGACATGCGGCTTGTGCGAGAGGTCAAGCTCCAGCGGTTTGGCCACCGGCGTCAGCACCTTCTCGATTTCCGCGCCCATCACAGCGCGCACTTCGAGGTCAGTCACCTCGCGCCCGTGACGCGTGGCAGAAAGCGTATCGGTCACCCGCATCGCGGTTTCCATGCCGAGGTCGGCGCGCAGCAGCACGTCTTCCAGATCCTGCAGCGTATCCTCGTCCAGCTTGCGCTTGGTGAACACACCGGAAATGTTGTTCGACAGCTCCTTGGCCGAGCGGCGCATGCCGACCTGCAAGCGCTGGAACCATGGCAGCTTGACCTCTGGCGCAGGTGCGACCCTGGCCTGCTTGGCCTCGACCGTCTTGCCCACCGTGACCTTGTTGGTCGGATCGTCGTCTTCCGGTTCCGGCTCGGGTTCAGGTGCCGGCTTGGCCGGCTGCTGCATCCAGGCCGGTGCGGCGAGCTCCTCACCGCCGGTGCGCAAGCCCACACTGTAGCGCGCCTCGGCGGCCGCCTTCTCGGCAGCTGCTTTTTCAGCCGCTGCGCGCTCTGCCGCAGCCTTGGCCTGCGCAGCCTTCTCCGCCGCAACTCGTGCTTCGGCCTCTACCGCAGCGCGCTCTTCAGCTTCTTCTGCCTCACGCGCGGCGCGTTCCTCGGCTTCGCGCACTGCCAATGCTTCCGTCTCACGCGCAGCACTTTCCGCAGCGTCTCTCGCAGCCTGCTCCTCGGTAGCCCGGCGAGCGGCATCCTCGGCAGCTTTGGCCTCGGCAGCTTCGCGGGCCGCGCGCTCTTCAGCTTCACGCGCAGCCGCAGCTTCGGCAGCAGCGTCCGCCTGCGCCTTGGCCTCAAGGGCTGCCTGTCTGGCCTCCTCGGTGGCAGCAGCTTCAGCAGCGCGCAGCGCTGCCTCCGCCGCAGCCCGGGCTTCAGCAGCCTCGCGCTCTGCCTTTTCCTGAGCAGCCTTTGCCTCGGCCTGTTCGGTCGCCCGGCGCGCCGCATCCTCTGCAGCTTTCAGCTCTGCAGCTTCGCGCGCAGCTTTCTCATCAGCAGCACGTTGTGCCGCGTCTCGCGCAGCTGCTTCACGGCTAGCCAGTTCCTCGGCTTCGCGGGCAGCCTTTTCATCGGCCAGCTTGCGCGCGGCTTCTTCTGCAGCCTTGGCGGCTTCCGCCTCGCGCTCTGCCTTTTCTGCTGCCTCTCGCGCGGCCAGCTCAGCGGCACGTGCTGCATCTTCCGCTGCCTTGGCCTCTGCCACGGCTTTCGCCTCAGCGGCCTCACGTTCAGCCTTGGCAGCAGCCTCCGCCGCTGAATCATCCTCTTTCGTGAGGTCCTTCAGTGCCGCCCAGTTGATTGGCTTCAGCTCATCGCCATCGGTGCGCAGGCCCGGCGTCTCGCTCGGGCCTTCCACCACCTCCTTCTTGCCGAAGGAGAAAATCTTCTTGAGAAAACCGGCCATCAGGCTGCCTTGGCTGTCAGGGGGGCAGCAGCGAGTTTCTCGCCATCATTGCCGGTGATAATTGCGTCGACGATCTGGCCGGGTTGACCAGCAGAGATCGCTGCCAGCGTGAAACCCTCGGTGCGGCCAATGCCATCCTTCTCGATCAGCAGCGCCTGCCGCGTGCCGTTCATCGCGGTGAGGTGGTGCGCATAGGCGGCATCGCCCGCATGGCGCAGGCGGGCGGCGCGATCCTTGATAACACGCCGGTCCACCTGCGGCATGCGTGCCGCCGGCGTACCTTCGCGCGGGCTGTAGGGGAACACATGCAGATGCGTCAGCCCGCACTCCCCGACAATGCGGATCGAGTTCTCGAACATCTCATCTGTCTCGGTCGGGAAGCCGGCAATAATGTCAGCCCCGAACACCACGTCAGGACGCAGTTTCCGCACATCGTTGCAGAAGCGGATCGAATCGTCGCGGTTGTGCCGGCGCTTCATGCGCTTCAAAATCATGTTGTCGCCAGACTGTAGCGATAGATGCAGATGCGGCATCAATCGCCGCTCATTCGCGATGACATCCATCAGCTCTTCATCGGCCTCGATCGAGTCAATCGAGGAGAGCCTGAGCCGCGCCAGATCAGGCACCTGCCGCAGGATCGTCTTCACCAGCTTGCCGAGTTTTGGCACACCCGGAAGGTCCGGCCCGTAGCTGGTCAGGTCGACGCCCGACAGCACGACCTCGTTGTAGCCATTACCAGCGAGACGCTTGATCTGCTCAACCACGGCACCCATCGGCACCGAACGCGAATTGCCCCGGCCAAACGGGATGATGCAGAAGGTGCAGCGATGGTCGCAGCCATTCTGCACCTGCACGAAGGCCCGCGCCCGTCCCTCAATGGCATCGACCATATGCGAGGCCGTCTCGGTCACCGACATGATGTCGTTGACCCTCGCCTTCTCAAACAGGTTCACGCCGAAATCCGGCAGCGCGCGATAGGAGTGGCTCTTCAGCTTTTCCTCATTGCCGAGCACGAGATCGACCTCATCCATCTCGACAAAATTGCCGGGCTCGGTCTGCGCCGCGCAGCCGGTCACGATAATGCGCGCGCCCGGGTTCTCGCGCCGCGCCTTGCGGATGGATTGTTTGGCCTGCCGCACGGCCTCGCCTGTCACCGCACAGGTGTTGAAGATGATCGCGCCATTTTTGAGTTCGGCCAGGCCCGCAGCTTCCGCCTCGCGCCGGATCACCTCCGACTCATAGGTATTGAGCCGGCAGCCAAAGGTGACGACGTCAACGCCCATCAGGTCGTGGGCTCCAGTTCACGGGTCCAGGTGCCCGCCGCCGGATCAAACGTGCCGGAAAATTCCCATTCAGCCGGACCGGTCATCACGACATGGTCGTCGTCGCGCCATTCGATATGCAGCTGCCCGCCGCTCGGAACCGTTACGGTGACGTTACGGCCTGTGCGGCGCGTCCGTGCAGCAGAAACGGCAGCGGCACATGTCGCCGAGCCGCAGGCCAGCGTCAGACCAGCGCCGCGCTCCCAGGTGCGGATCGTCATCGTCTCGCGCCAACATCACCATTGCGCAGGTGATGTTGGCGCGCTCGGGAAACAGCGGATGGTTTTCCAGGATCGGTCCGATGCGGTCGAGCCCATAGTTCCAGACATCGTCATCGACCCAGAAGATCGCATGCGGGTTGCCCATCGAGGCAACCGAGGGCGAATGCAGGATCGGGTCATCAATTGGCCCGACCTGCAGCTCGATCATTCTGGTGTCACGAAACTCTTCGGAAAGCGGGATCTCCTCCCAGCCAAACTTCGGCGTGCCCATGTCGACGGAGATCGTTCCGTCGGCATGTTCTTCCGCCGTCAGAATTCCCGCCACCGTCTCGAAGGTGAAGCGCTTCTGCCCGGTCTCAGCCGCCAGCGCCTGCACTACGCAGCGCATTCCATTGCCGCAAGCCTGCGCCATCGTGCCATCCGAGTTGTAGATCAGCACATAGTTTGCTGTGCCCGGCGTCTTCGGGTCATGGATCGCCATGATCTGATCGAACTTTGTCGCCGGGTCCGCATTCAGCGCAATCGCCGCTGCCGGCGTGATCTTGTCCGCACGCTTGCGCATGTCGGCGACGATGATGTCGTTGCCGAGCCCGTTCATCTTGGCGAATTGCGCCGGGGCGGTCATGCGAGCCTGCTGAGCTGTTGCTTATGCCGCTATATGGCGCAAGACAGCCAGAATTGCCAGTGCGGGGCGATCAGAGCTTTACCACCCGAGCCGCGTCATGGTCTTTACGCCCAGCCAGATGCCGAGCGAACAGAAGACGAGGAACACCCAGCCGGACAGCGCGCCGGCGTGGATGCCCGACAACAATACGCCAACGGTGCAGCCGAGCGAGGTCATCGCGCCCCAGCCGAGCAAAACGCCACCGGTCAGGCCCTTGATGATCTGCGCCCGCGTGGGCAGGGCAGGGGTGAACTGCCCGGCGACCAGCGCCGCGGCGAAAGAACCGGCGATTATACCGATGACCAGCAGGCCGTTGTTGGAGAGGAGCGCCTCTTTCACCACGGTTGCACAACCGCGCAAGCCGTCGAGGCCCAGCAGAGTTTCGGGGATGAGACCGTTGCCCGCCGCCCCGGTGCGTACCAGGCTGCCGAACTCGGCGGTGACACCGAGTGGTGCGACGCGGAAGAAATAGATCGCAGAGATGACTCCAACCGCAACGCCGCCGACGGCGGCAGGCCAGCGATCCCGAAACACGGCCTGCGCCAGGGCGGGTAGACCTGGTGAGAGGCGTTGCGCCGGCGTCCATCTGCCGATGGCGACGAGCACAACAATGAGCGCCGTCAGGATGACCACTGTCAGCGTCAGCGTGCCGGCATAGCCGATCTGGTGTGGCAGCCAGGTCGCGCGACTTTCAGATACGCTCCACAGGTAGAGCGGGTTCCAGGTGATGAAGCCGAGCAGGAATCCGGCGGCAGCACCAATCAGGGCGAAGGGCGAGGTCGCTGACCCCTCGCCCAGCCGGTAAAAATGCGCCGACAGGCAGGAGCCGGAAATCGCCATGCCCAACCCGAAGACAAACGAGCCGATGACCAGCACCGAACTCACAGGTCCGACATGGGCGTTGGGCGGCAGGCGATCAGGCTGCGGGATCGGCACCCAGGCCATAATGATCGCGGTGTAGAGCAGGGATCCGACGATCAGTGCGATCAGGATGGCGATGACGCCGCGCGGGTCGCGCGTGGTGATGAAATCACGCAGGTTGCACAGGAAGCAGAAGCGTGAGCGCTGCAGCACGATGCCGAGCGTGGTACCGGTGACCAACGAGAAGACCATCGTGCGGTTGGCCGGGTCGACCGACAAGTACCATGTCCACCAGACGATGGCGGCGAGGACGGTGAAGGAAATGGCGGCGCGTGGCAGGCTTGCGGGAGTCATGTGGTCGTTCCGTGTCTTGCTCCTGCTGGCACGGCAAACCTGTTGATTCAAGCAAACTTGTTTCAGATCACCCAAGGTTGCGGGTCGGCGCCAGATGTCTACGGGTAGTGAGTCGCCCCGGTTCGGGCGTTCAACCAATGCGGCCAGATCGCTGCGACTGCCGTCTTGCGCCGCGTGACAGCATCTGCGAACGCCACGTCATCTCCGGCCTGGTAGCGCGGATCGCCGGACGGCGTGATCAGCACGGGCGCGAGCCCGAACTGATCGGCCGTGATGTCCAGGATGGAGCCGTCGCACTCAACCCAGGCGTGGCCGATCCATCCGTCTGATCCGAGAAAGCCTGCGCCTGGCTTCGCGGTCGAGGGCGCGCCGCTGCGCCACATTGCGTCGAATCCCTCAGAACAGAGAGCCCGTTGCAGGAACAGACTTGAGCGTCCGCAGACGCCCGCCGACAGTATGGCCGGCGGAGGTTCGCCGGCCAGGTCGTGCCATTTCATCCAGTGCGGCTCGAGGAAGGCGCGCGCCTTCCTGGCCAGTTCGAACAGCTGCGTGTCAGCTTTTCTTTTCATAGACGTCGCGGATTTCCTCCATCGCAGTCTTGATGCGGTCACGCAGAATCTCGACCGATTCGGAGCCGGTCTTGCGCATGATCTCACCGACCTCGCCGGCATTCTTCACGGCCGTTTCGAAGCTCTTGCGCGCAAAGTCTGCCTGTTTGGCAATGACGTCCTGCGCGTTGCCACCGCCAGCGCGGAAGTTCTGCGCCATCTCGGTGATCTCCTGCAGACCTTCCTGCAGCGCTGCACGCTGCTTCGCCATGATCTCGTTTGCGCCAGAAGCATTGGCTGAGGCTGCCTTCTGCAGAGCTTCGAGGTTCCTGCGATGATGCGACAGGATCGATTCCACATCGACCTTTGGAACGTTCAGGTTTTTCCCGAACTGCGAGAACATATCCATGAAGGATTCTGCGCCCGGAATGCCGGATTTGTCGTCGTTCTTGGCCATCGTTTTCCTCCCGATATTCGATGCTCTGGCGACAATATGCTAATGCCGGGCGTCGTCAATTGAGGAGGAAGCGCTCGACACAATAGAGGATGAGCCCCGCCAGTCCGCCGATCGCCATGCCGTTGAAGCGGATGAACTGCAGGTCGCGGCCGACATTGATCTCGATGATGCGGGTAAGTTGCGCCAGATCCCAGCGCTTGACCTGCTCGGCGATGAAGGTCGAGACGCTGCCCTTCTGATTCTCCACGAAGGAGCCGAGTGCGACGACAAAGCCCTGGTTCATGTCAGCGCGGACAGCGGGATCGCTCGCCAGATGTTTGCCAACCTCCACGAACATCTGCGCCAGATGTTTCTGGATCATCGAGTTTTCACTGAGCGAATCCTGCTCGAGATAGACGCGCAGGCTTTGCCACATGTCTTCCGCGAGATCGCGCAGTTCGGGCCGCGCCAGAAGATCCTGCTTCATCTTCTCGGCGCGCCGCGCATATTCCTCGGAATGGCGCAGCCGCTCGACGAAATTGCGCACGAACTGATCGAACTCGCCGCGCATCGGGTGATCGGGGTTGTCGCGGGCCTCGTCCAGCAGCGTGCCGGCAGAGGCAATAATGCGCTTCAGCAGGTAGGCATCGGCGCGGAACAGGTTGAACAGCGAGGGCAGTTCTTCGCGGATCTTGAGCCGCATTGTTTCCATGGCAGTCTCGTCCTGGAGGAAGCGCGCGATGACCCGCGTCAGCTCGTCGAACATTTTCTGGTGGCGATTGTCTTCGGTAAAGGCAGTCAGGAGCTCGGCGGCAATCGGCGCGATCTGCACCTTGTCGACCTGGTCGAGCACGCGTTTGGTGACGAAGCCGCGCAGGCCGGACTGATCGATGGCGGCGAGGGTCTGGGGTACCAGCCGGGCAACGAAGCGGGACAGGCCTTCGGCGCGCTCGCGGTCAGCCAGCCAGTCCGAGACGAGTTTGGAAAAGTCGACCTCTTTCAGCTTCTCCCGCACCTGGTTCCTGCCCAGGAAATTCTGCTCGATGAATTTCCCAAGATTGTCGGCGATACGGCTCTGATTCTCCGGGATGATGGCGGTGTGCGGTATGGGTACGCCCATCGGATGCTTGAACAGGGCAACAACCGCATACCAGTCAGCCAGGCCGCCGATGGTCGCAGCCTCGGCGATGGCTGCGATGAAGCCAAGCCAGGGCCAACTGGATTCGAAATACTTGGCCAGCACGAACACGCAGAAGGAGACGACCAGCGCGCCGGTGGCGACCATCTTGGTGCGGTTTAGTGCGGCAAGTTTTGCCGCGTCGGCGGCGTTCAACCCGGATGCGTCGACTGGCGGCATTCGTCGGTCCCTCGAATCCATGTGAATATGGGTCGGCTGCCGTAGAATTGAAACAGTACGGATGTGTCGCAGGGCCTACCGTGCCGCGACTGGAGCATGCTCCAGTGAAAAAGGCGGCCCGTGAGGACCGCCTTTTCTATTGTGAGTTGCGTCGGCCGAATCAGCCGGCTGCTACCTCTTCGGCTGGCGCTTCTTCAGCGGGGGCAGCGGCAGCGGCGGCTGCAGCTTCCTCAGCCTGCTTCTTCAGCGCGGCGCGCTCGACGGCCTTCTTGCCGGGGGCTGCCTTGTTCGGGTTGTTGCGGGCTTCACGCTTGGTGATGCCGGCCTGGTCGAGGAAGCGCGCGACGCGGTCGGTCGGCAGGGCGCCCTTGCCCAGCCATTCCTTGACCTTGTCGGCGTCGAGCTTCACGCGCTCTGCGTCCTTGGCCAGTGTCGGGTTCCACGAGCCAACGGCTTCGATGAAACGGCCGTCGCGCGGCGAGCGCACGTCGGCGATGACGATGTGGTAGTAAGGACGCTTCTTCGCGCCGGCGCGCGACAGTCTGATTTTCAGTGCCATTGATATCTCCTGGGAATGCTCTGAATTCGGTTAGGTTTTAATCGTGTCGGCATCGGTGCGGCCTTCATTGACCGCCTCGTGGTGCCGGATGACTTCCGTGATGATGAAGTTCAAAAACTTCACCGCGAAATCGGGGTTGAAACTGGCGTCTTCCGCCAGCTTGCGCAGACGTTCGATCTGCCATTCCTCGCGCGCCTTGTCGGCGGGCGGCAATGCGTGTTCGGCCTTCAGGCGACTGACGGCTTCCGTGCAGCGGAAGCGCTCGGCCAGCATGTAGACAATCGCCGCATCGATGCGGTCGATGGAGCCGCGGAGGTCCTTCAGCAGAATTTTTGCGCGTTCGATTTCTTCGGCGTTGGCTTCGTGGCTCATTTCTTTTTACCCAAACCTGGCAGCCCGCCAAGACCCGGGAGCTTCGGGCCGCCCAGCCCGGGAAGTCCGCCCCCGGGGAAACCACCCGGCAGACCCTTGGGCAGACCGCCAATGCCACCGGGCATCTTCATGCCGGCTGCCTCAGCCTGCTTCTGGAGGGCTTCCAACTGTTTGGGATCCATCTTTGAGAGGTCAGGCATACCACCCATGCCCGGCATCATGCCGCCGAGGCCCATCTTCGACGCGAGGCCGCCCATCATAGAGCGCATCATGCCGGAACCTTTGCCCTTGCCGCCCATCGCCTTCATCATGTCGG
>CAYZQP010000151.1:0-9275 GCA_964480545.1 uncultured Mesorhizobium sp.
TGAAAATCGCCGGTAAAGTGGAGGTTCATATCCTCCATCGGCACCACCTGAGCGTGACCGCCGCCTGCAGCTCCACCCTTGATCCCGAAGTTTGGCCCGAGCGACGCCTCGCGAATGCACACGACCGCCTTCTTGCCGATGCGGTTCAGCCCGTCGCCGAGACCAACCGTCGTGGTCGTCTTGCCCTCGCCCGCCGGCGTCGGGTTGACTGCAGTCACCAGGATCAGCTTGCCGTCCTTGTCCTTGCGCCGCGCCGCTATGAACTCAGCCGAAATCTTCGCCTTGTCATGACCATACGGGATCAGGAATTCAGGCGGAATGTCGAGCCTCGCACCAATCTCCGTGATCGGCCTTTTCTTTGCCGCGCGGGCAATCTCGATATCTGTTTTGTATGCCGACATACTGTTCTCCCTCAATTGATTTATCTGACAACAGCGTTCAGCCGCAAGCTTCGGTCGGCAGATCAAGCCATGTGGACACGCAAAACCGCTTGGCTAAGCTTGCAATCGCTGTAGTCTGCTTGCCGGAGGCATGCCCGGCTCGCTGGGCTTAGGGGAGGATATCTATGGCAGGCACCGGCAACGGCGCAGCGTGGTCACGCGACGCAGGCAAAATCGTAACGGCGCGTGAGGCAGTTCGCTTGATCCGCGACGGCGACACGGTTGCGACCGGCGGGTTTGCCGGCATAGGGTTCGCCGAGGAGGTCTGCAATGAGCTGGAAGCGGTCTTCCTCGAAGAGGATGACGGCACGCTGCCCAAGCCGAAAAACCTCACCATCGTCTTCGCCGCCGGTCAGGGCGATTTTGCCACGCGCGGGCTGAACCGTCTTGCCCATCCGGGCCTGGTGAAGCGCGCCATCGGCGGGCATTTCGGCGCGGCACCCAAGCTCGGCAAGCTGGCCGTCGCTGGCGAGATCGAAGCCTACAACCTGCCGCAGGGCGTGATCTCGCATCTCTTCCGCGACATTGCCTCGGAAAAGCCGGGCCACCTGTCACGTATAGGTCTCGGCACCTTTGTCGATCCGCGCTTCGGCGGCGGCAAGGTCAATTCCCGCACCACCGAAAACATCGTCGAGGTGTTGAAGGTCGGCGGCAAGGAGTACCTCTTCTTCAAGGCCTTTCCGATCAATGTCGCCATCCTGCGCGGTACCACAGCAGACGCCGATGGCAACGTGACGCTCGAGCGCGAGGCGCTGACGCTGGATTCGCTGTCCATGGCGATGGCCGCACACAATTCCGGCGGGCTGGTCATCGTGCAGGTCGAGCGTATCGCCGAGACCGGCACGCTGAACCCGCGCCAGGTGAAAATCCCCGGCGCGCTTGTCGATTGCATCGTGGTGTCCAGGCCCGAGCTGCACATGCAGACCTTCGGGACGCCGTTCAAGCCCGCCTTCGCCTCGGAAATCCGTGTGCCGCTGACCTCGATCAAGCCGATGCCGATGAGCGAGCGCAAGATCATCGCGCGCCGCGCGGCAATGGAGTTGCAGCCCAAGAGCGTCGTCAACCTGGGCATCGGCATGCCCGAAGGCGTGGCGGCAGTTGCCGGCGAGGAGAAAATCTCCGACCTGATGACGCTGACCGCCGAACCCGGCGTTATTGGCGGCGTGCCCGCGGGCGGGCTCGACTTCGGCGCGGCGACGAACCCGCAGGCGATCATTGATCAGGGCTATCAGTTCGATTTCTACGACGGCGGTGGGCTGGACGCCGCCTTCCTCGGCCTCGCCCAATGCGATTCCCGGGGCAATCTCAACGTCTCGAAATTCGGGCCGAAGCTCGCCGGTGCCGGCGGCTTCATCAATATCAGCCAGAACGCCAAGCGCGTCGTCTTCGTCGGCACCTTCACCGCCGGCGATCTCGAAATCGCCGTCGAGGATGGCAAGCTGAAAATCCTGCGCGAAGGCAAGGCGCGCAAGTTCGTGAAAGAGGTCGAGCAGCGTACCTTCTCCGGCGAGCATGCCGCCGCCAACGGCAAGGAGGTGCTCTATGTCACCGAGCGCTGTGTGTTCAAACTGACCCGCAAGGGCCTGGAACTGATCGAGGTCGCGCCAGGCATCGACATCAAGCGCGACATTCTCGGCCAGATGGATTTTGCGCCCATCGTAAAGAAGCCGGTCGAGATGGACCCGCGCATCTTTGCCGCCGAGCCGATGGGCCTGCGCGACGAGATGCTGAAGCTGCCGTTCAACGCGCGCTTCGCATACGACAAGGAGCAGAACATCCTGTTCCTCAATTTCTCCGAGCTCAAGATCAACTCGCAGGCGCTGATCGACAAATGCGTGGCCAAAATCGAGTCCATCATCGAGCCGCTGAAGCGCAGGGTCCACATGATCATCAACTATGACGGCTTCCAGCTCGATCCCGAACTGGAGGACGCCTACAAGGCAGGCGTCGATGACCTGTCGAAACGCTTCTACCTCTCGGCGACGCGCTTCACGACGAGCGCATTCATGCGCGCAAAGCTCGGCGACCTTTTGGAATCACGAGGTGCCGCCCCGCACATCCACGAGTCGGAACAGGAAGCGCGCGCCGCGTTGAAAGGAAAGTAGCGCCTTCAGTAGTAAAGAAATGTCGGCCGGTGCCCCATGCGGATCGAGGCTTTCGCTGGTGGTGCCTGCAGGTCCGGAACGTGGTCTGCAATCCTGGCCAGCACGCGCACCTGCATCCGCTGGAAGGGCGTAAGTCCGGCTGACATCAACCCGAGCCTCTCGCGCAGGTCTGTCGGTATCGTATCGACCGCCGCCCGCACCAGCAGCCGCTGCGTCCCGCGAAATGGCGCGGGCGCAATCGGTGCCGTGTTCAGGATGTCCAGAAACTCGAACACGATGTCAGAGCGCTCAAGGCGCGGTTCGGTCTCGCGGTAAAACGCCTCCCATTCATGGGGACTTCTAGGCACGTCAGTCGCCCCGAACAACCGCGCCGCCGTGAGGCTCTCCTGCAGGAGCAACGTGCGCTCGCTCCCGCTCAAGCGGCGCACGAAGCGCGAATAGGCCTCGCCAAACCCGTAGCTCGCGGTCGCCTGCACCCAGTTCAGCAATCGCGGATCGTTGGCGTGGTATGCTTCCCCGGCAGGCGTCTCGCCGCTCACGCGCTCATGCATGCGCACCACCCGCGCGATCATCTTTTCAGCTGCACTGCGCGGACCATAGACCACCATCATCGCCGCTGCCGCAGTGCGCCGCATCCGCAGGATCGCATCGCTGCGAAATGTGCTGTGGTCCCACACCCCTGTCCGCACCGACGGCTCGGCAAGCTGCAATATCACCGCAGCCGCCCCACCAATGAACTGCGCCACCGGGTTCTTGAACACCCGCCATGTGATCGAATCCGCCGCCACCAGCGCCGGTTCACCGGCAGGCTGCGTATAGTCGAATGCCATACCCGGCGGCGGCGCAGTCAGCTCGCGATAATGACGATGCGTGTCTCGAAACATCGCGCGATTATGCAGTGCCGATGAGCGAGATGATGGCGCGAATTGGGAGATGACGGGCAGAACCCTACACTGGCACCACGTCCACGGCCTGCGAGATTTCCTGATTACCCGCTGTGCGCAGCAACCCGCGCAGCGGCGGCACGTCGGTATAGTCGCGGCCGCGCGCCGCCACGATATGCGACAGACCCGCCATCATCTTGTTGGTCGGGTCGAAATCAACCCAGCCGGCCTCGCGCCCGCACCACACCTGCACCCAGGCATGCATCGCGTCGGCACCCTCAAGACGCGGTTTGCCCTTCGGCGGCTCAGTGCGCAGGAAGCCACTGACATAGCCTGCCGGAATGCCGAGATCGCGCAGGCAGGCGATCATAATGTGGGTGAAGTCCTGGCACACGCCGCGCCGCTTCGCGAAGGCCTCTTCCAGCGGTGTATCGACCTCGGTCGCATCGCCGTCATAAGTCATGTCGCGGTAGATCGCCTCATTCAGCGCATTGACCATTTCCAGCACGGTCGCACCCTTGGTCACATCGCGCGCATAGGCCGAAATCGCAGCGCTCGGCCCCACCATCGGCGAAGTGTCGAGATAGTGCTGCGGCGAGCCGCTCTCGACCGACATCGCCGCTGCGATGTCGCGGCGCAGCCCCGCAAGATCAGGCGACAGGTCACGCTTCGGTGGTTCGGCAAAGCGGTCCACCCGCGCCCGCATGATCACCTCAAACTGCTCCACCGGCTTGGAGAACGCGATCTCCGTCACCCGGTTGACGAAGAAGTCGTAACGGTCCGAGCGTTCCGCCGGGCGTGGCTTGATCTCGATGGACCCCGCGACCAGCCGCTGCGCCGACAGCGACTCGGAGGGCAGCACGCGCAGCAACTGCCGGCCCGCTGCCGGCCGGCCATATTCGCATTTGGTCTTGAGCTGAATCTCGTAGAGCATGCTATTTCAGATAGACCTCGGTGATCAGGTCGGACAGCGCGGAAATCTCGGAGCCATAAGTGTTCAGCACCTCGGCATCGATATCCTCCGGCTCGCGGATCGCGATATCCGTCTGCAGCCACAGCACCGCCTTGGACAGAGGAGCAAGCTGCCCATGCTGGATCGCGCCGGGCAAAAGGTCGATCTGTGACTTGATCTCGTTGAGCTGATAGGCAACCGAGCGCGGGTTCATATTGTCGAGCGCCAGCAGATCGATCACCGTCGGGCGCGACGTCCGCACCGTATAGCGGCGGCGGTGCGACAGCGTGCTGTCACCAACCTCGACGACAAAATCCAGCGCGCCTTCCGGCGCGTCCTCAGCCGTCATCACCGCCAGCAGTGACGACATGGCAATCGCCCGCTCCAGCGAACGCCCGAGGCTCAGGAAACGCCAGCCGGTGAAGCGATACATATTCTCATGCACGAGGCCGGAGAAGCCGGTGATCTTGCGCAGCAGTACACCCATGGCGCGGGCGCTGTCATCGCCTACTTTAGAAGTTTTGGCGATGCGCTCGGCGCTGTCAGCAAGATCGTTCAGCGCCAGCCAGCCATCCACCGAGAAGCGGTCGCGCACCTTGCCGGCGCTGCCAATCGACGCCGAGAACATGTTGCGCAGCGCCTGCGGCACCGCCTCATCGGGATCGATATCGAGGTCCTCAAGATAGGTGCGCACCAGCGCCAGCAGCGGGTTCTCTGCCTCGCCGGCATCTGACAACCGCGCGAAATAGGCACGCAGCAGACGCATCGTGCCCTCCGCCCGCTCGACGTAACGGCCGAGCCAGAACAGATTGTCGGCAGCGCGGCTGGGCAGCGCGCCCTGACGCGGCCGCACATAAGGCGTCGTCAGGGTCGGCACCATCGTGTCAGTTGCAACCTTGCGATCCGCCATCACCCAGACATCCGCCACAGACCCGCCGCTCTGCATCGCCACAGCCTTGGGGTCGTTGGAATGCCCGACGCGCGCGAACCCGCCCGGCATCGTCACCCAGCCGTCGCGGGTGCGCGCCAAGAACACCCGCAGCGACAGCGGCCGCGCCACCAGCCGCCCCTCTTCCCAGGTCGGCGTGGTCGACAACGTCACCTGTTCCTGGCCGACAAAGTGCCTGCCGTTCATCTCGCTCAGCGCAAACTTCTTGTCATCAATGCCGAAGTCCGGCCTCGTCGCGGTTGGCGATGGCGGCATTGCGCGGCTCACCACCATGCGCTCGCGGTTGGCCTGCACATAGGCGCGCGCACCCTCATTGCCGCACCACCAGGTCGCGACATTCGGCATAGCCAACGGCCCGCCACTCAGCACCTCGCTGATGCGCGGCAGGAAGGCCAGCATTGCCCGCGACTCCAGCACGCCCGCTCCCAGCGCGTTGACGATCGAGACATTGCCGCGCCGCACCGTTTCCACCAACCCGGCGGTGCCTAGCCGCGAACTGCCATCCAGTTCCAGCGGGTCGGCAAAGCTGGAATCCATGCGCCGCCACAACACGCTGAGCGGCCGGTTGCCCGCGACACTGCGCACCATCACCCGCCCGTTCTCGACGGTCAGGTCCTCGCCTTCCAGCAGGGTCAGGCCGAGATAGCGCGCAATATAGGCATGCTCATAATAGGTGTCGGTCATCGGGCCCGGCGACAGGATCGCCAGCCCGGTTTCGTCACCGTCCTTCATGTTGGTCAGCGCTTCGCGGAACCCTTTGAAGAAACCTGCCAGGCGATGCACATGCGCATCCGAGTAAAACTCCGAGAAGGTGCGCGCCGTGGCCACCCGGTTCTCCAGCGCAAAGCCGGAGCCCGACGGTGCCTGCACGCGATCCTCCAGCACCCACCACTGTCCCGACGGTCCGCGCCCGATATCGAACGCGACGAAATGCAGGAAATTGCCGCTCGCGGGCTTTACGCCCACCATGGGTCTCAACCATTCGGGATTGCCCGCGACGATCTCCGGCGGCAGCACACCATCGGCCACGAGCCGGTTGTCGCCATAGAGGTCAGCGACAATGTTCTCCAAGAGGTCGGCGCGCTGCGTCAGCCCGGTGGCAATCTGCTGCCATTCATCCTCATGCAGGATCACCGGCATATGGCTGAGCGGCCAGGCGCGATCCAGCGCGCCCTTCTGCCCGTAGTGGCGGAAATAGACACCGGCATCGCGCAGATACTGGTCGCCGCGCGCAAAGTTCATCGTCAGCGATTCCGGCGACGCCGACGACAGATGCTCTATGAACGGCAACCAGACCGGACGGATCGAGCCATCCGCCGCCATCAACTCATCAGGCACACCCGGCAACGGTTCATAGCCGGCGGCAATCGCCGTCGATGCTTCCCGGTCCCGGTTGGTCGCCCGGCCCATCAAAGCCCTGCCTGCCGGCGCAGATCGAGCGTCAGCGGGAACTCGCGCGAAGGCGTCTCGGCCCGCGCCTCATATCCGCCGGTCGTGTGGCCCGACGGCACAAACCGCGTGAGACGCCGCGCTTCGGCCTCGTTCGAATTCACCGGAAACACGTCGTAACTGCGCCCGCCGGGATGCGCGACATGATAGACACAGCCGCCCAGCGCGCGCCCGCTCCACTTGTCGTAGATGTCAAAGGTCAGCGGCGCATTGACCGGCAGCACCGGATGCAGCGCCATCGACGGCTGCCACGCCTTGTAACGCACGCCCGCCACCGACACGCTGCCTTCAGCCTTCAGCGGTACCGGCCGCTGATTGCAGGTCACAGCATAGCGCTCGGCATCGGGTGCCGTCAGCTTCACCTGCAATCTCTCAACCGAGCTGTCGGTATAACGCACTGTACCCCCAATCGCCCCGGTCTCCCCCAGCACATGCCAGGGCTCCAGAGCCTGCCTGATCTCCAGACCGACGCCCTCATACTCGACCTCGCCGCAGAACGGGAAGCGGAACTCGGCCTGCGCCTCATACCACTCCGCCCGCATGTCAAAGCCGAATCGTTTCAGGTCCCCCAGCACCTCGAGAAAATCTTGCCACAAAAAGTGCGGCAGCATGAAGCGGTCATGCAGAGTTGTTCCCCAGCGTGTGAGTGGTCCAGTCAGCGGCTCCACCCACCTGTGCGCGATGATTGCGCGGATCAGCAACTGCTGCGCGAGGCTCATGCGCGGGTTCGGCGGCATCTCGAAGCCCCGAAACTCCACCAGCCCCAGCCGCCCTGTCGGCCCATCCGGCGAATAGAGCTTGTCGATGCAGATCTCCGAGCGATGCGTGTTGCCGGTGACATCGACCAGCAGGTTGCGCAGCAGCCGGTCCACCAGCCAGGGCAGCGGTGCAGCGCCCTTGCCCGGCGGCGGAATTTGTTCGAGCGCCGTCTCCATCTCGTAGAGCCCGTCATGCCGCGCTTCATCGAGGCGCGGGGCTTGACTGGTCGGCCCGATGAACAGCCCTGAGAACAGGTAGGATAGGCTCGGGTGCCGCTGCCATTGCAGGATCAGGCTGCGCAACAGATCGGGCCGCCGCAGGAACGGACTGTCCAGCGGCGTCTGCCCGCCAACGACGACATGGTTGCCGCCGCCCGTGCCAGTATGCCGCCCGTCGATCATGAACTTGTCAGCGCCAAGCCGCGTCTGCCGCGCCTCTTCGTAAATCGTCTCGCTAGTGGCCACGCACTCGCCCCAGTTCGAGGCCGGATGGATATTCACCTCGATCACGCCGGGGTCCGGGGCGACACGAATGACATTGATGCGCGGGTCATGTGGCGGCGAATAGCCCTCGATATGCACCGGCAGCTTTTCGCGTTTGGCCGCGCGCTCGATCGCCGCCAGCAGGTCGAGATAATCCTCGATCTTCTCGACCGGCGGCATGAAGATGCAAAGCCGACCATCGCGCGGCTCGACCGCCATTGCGGTACGCACTGCGCCACCAATGCCGAGCTCCTGCTCGATAATCGTCTGCGCCTCGCCCTCGGCCGCAGCCACTGCCGTCACCGGTTGCTGACGCTCGGCCGCTACCTCTGGCCCGGTAGCGGGATCCGGCAACTCGCCCTTTTCCTCGGTCGGATCAGCCGGGTGGATGAAGGGAAACGACGCTTCCGGAATATGCTTCAGCGCGCCCAGCGGCAGGCGGAACCCGACCGGGCTGTCGCCGGGCGCCAGGAACAGATGGCTGCGCCTAAGCTTCCATTTTTCCGAGTACCACGCACCCGCAGCCTTGGCCTGCCAGCGCTGGATCGGCAGCACATAGCCGGACGGCGAATTCAGCCCGCGCTCAAACACTTTGGCGAAGCGGTTGCGCTCCTCAGGGTCCTTCAGTTTCGAGTTTTCCGGCGTCACGTTTTCCGGCAGCTTTGCCTCTTTCAGGATCCACTCGCCTGGGTCTTCAAACGCCGGCACGACATAATCCGCATTCAGCGACAGCTCCTTGGCAATCGCCTTGAGCAGCCGCCCCGCATCCTCAACCGTGGGTGCCTTGCCCGAGCCATTCTCCTCGGCGATCAGCGATGCGTCATTCCAGATCGGCTTGCCGTCGCGCCGCCAGAACAGCGAAAATGTCCAGCGCGGCAGGCTCTCGCCGGGATACCACTTGCCCTGCCCGTGATGCAGGAAGCCGGTCGGCGCAAATTTTTCCCGTAGACGCCGGATCAGCTGATCGGCCAGCCCGCGCTTGGTCGGCCCCACCGCATCCGTATTCCACTCGGCAGATTCAAAATCATCGATAGTCACGAAGGTCGGCTCGCCGCCCATCGTCAGCCTGACATCATTCTCCTTGAGCACCGTGTCGACCTTCGCGCCCAGCACGTCGAGCGCCGCCCAGCTCTCCTCGGAAAACGGCTTGGTGATGCGCGGATGTTCAGCCACCCGCGTCACCTTCATATCGAAGCCGAACTCCACCTCGGCATAGCTGGCCGCACCCGAGATGGGTGCTGCGTTGCGATAGTGT
>CAYZQP010000152.1:0-467 GCA_964480545.1 uncultured Mesorhizobium sp.
GGCGCGCAGCGCCGGCGTGGGGTGGCAAGTGGCGTGGCAAGTGGGGTGGCAAAGCATCAGGCGAAAATCACCCCACCCCGCTCACTCCGTTCGCGACCTCCCCCTCCAGGGGAGGGTAACAGTGCCAGGCGCAGTTGCGCGCCGTCCGGACCCCAGTGCCTAGGCCCCGATCAGCACCGGGCCGCTGGCCGGGAAGCCCACCCCGATCTTCGCATCCGCCGGATGCACATGGTCGACATCCTGCGAGATGACGAAAATGTTTCCGGCCTCGGTCGCGATGTCATATTCGGCATGGCTGCCGACATAGGTGGATTTCGCCACCGTGCCGGGCAGGGTGTTGGCGGTGCCGGCCTTGTGCAATTCGATGCGGCGCGGGCGGGCGGCGAGCTTCGCGGCACCGGGTGTGCGGCCACGTGCGGGCAGCTTCAGCGTCACCGGGCCGACCTTCACGGTCGCGATCTCGTTGG
>CAYZQP010000152.1:477-1249 GCA_964480545.1 uncultured Mesorhizobium sp.
GAAGTCGGCAACGAAGGCGTTGGCCGGCGCCTCGTAGAGCGAGCGTGGCGTGCCATCCTGCGCGATGACCGAATTGTTCATCACGATGATGCGGTCCGAGACAGCCAGCGCCTCCTCCTGATCGTGGGTCACGTAAACAACGGTCAGGCCGAGATTCTGCTGGATCTCGCGGATTTCCTCGCGCACATGCCGGCGCAGCTTGGCATCGAGGTTGGAGAGCGGCTCGTCGAACAGCAGCACCTGAGGTTCGAGCACCAGCGCGCGGGCAATCGCAACACGCTGCTGCTGGCCGCCCGAGAGCTCGGAGGGCAGACGGTGGCCGAACTTGGCGAGACCAACAAGGTCGAGGCCGGCCTGCGCCTTGGCGGCGATCTGGTTCTTCGGCACGCCCGAAAACTTCAGGCCGTACTCGACATTTTCGGTCACCGTCATATGCGGGAACAGCGCGTAGGACTGGAACACCATTGACACGTCGCGGTCGGTTGCGGGCAGGGAGGTGACGTCCTTGCCGCCGATGGAGATACGGCCTTCGGTGGCCATTTCGAGGCCCGCGATCATGCGCAGCGTTGTCGTCTTGCCGCAGCCGGAAGGCCCGAGGAGCATGAAGAACTCACCATCGGCCACGGTAAAATTCGAATCCTGCACGGCGACGAAATTGTCGAATTGCTTGCGCAGGTTCCGTATGACGATCTCTGCCACGGGCCTACTCCGGAAAATGGCTGACGACGATGAACATCACTGTTCCGGTCAGCGTCACAATGAAGGAATAGGT
>CAYZQP010000152.1:1259-9208 GCA_964480545.1 uncultured Mesorhizobium sp.
CAGCCGGATGGCCCGAGCAGCGTGACCAACTGGCCGGGCTCGATATCAAACGAGACATCGTTGACGGCGGTGAAACTGCCGTAGCGCTTGACGACGTGGTCGAACCTGACCGATGCGGCGTTGGATTTGATCTTGTCCATCAGGTGTGACTTTCCTGGATATCTGGGTAGCCTGGTGCCATTATCCGCCTCCCGCAGAGACAGTTCCCGGCGCGACATTTGTTCTTGATTGAGCCTGGTCGCTCTCGACCCCGCGCCGGCCGATTTTGCGCGAGCCGACCAGCAACTGCATGATGCCGATGACCAGCAGCATGACGAAGATCAGCATGGTCGAATAGGCGATGGCGACGCCGTATTCGTTGTTCTCGACCCGGCCGACAATGTAGCTGGTCGACAGGTCATAGCGCGCCGAGACAAGGAAGATAATCGCGCTGATCGCGGTCATCGCCCGCACGAACGAATAGACCAGTGCGGCGAGGATTGCAGGACGCAGCAGCGGCAGGATCACCCGGCGGAACGTCTGCCAGGAGTTTGCGCCAAGCGTCAGCGACGACTCATCCAGGCTTTTGTCGATCTGCGACATCGAGGCAACGCCGGCGCGCACACCGACCGGCATGTTGCGGAAGATGAAGGCGATGACGAGGATCACGCCGGTGCCGGTGAGTTCGATAGGCGGCACATTGAAGGCGATGATGTAGGCGACGCCGATAACCGTACCGGGGATCGCGAAGGACAGCATCGTGCCGAACTCGAAGCTTGGTTTGCCCCAGAAATTCTGGCGCACCAGCAGGTAGGCCGTGATCAGCCCGAGTGCAGCAGTCAGCGGCGCAGAGATCAGCGCGATCTGGATGGTTGTCCAGAAGGACGACCAGGCCGAGCCCGACCAGTGCAGGCCGTGATCGGTCCAGCCAATCGAGAAGGCCTGGATATAGTGGTGGAAAGTCAGTGTGTCGTTGACGCCCCAACGCGTGACGAAGCTGGCATAAACGATCATCACATAGACAAAGATCGTGAAAGCGGCCCAGCCGATGGCGGTCAAAAGGATGCCGTTCTCGACGCCCGAGGGCAGGCGCGGGTGAACGCCTGCATCGCCCTTGCCGGTCATCGTCGTGTAGCTCTTTTTGCCGAGCCAGAAGCGCTGCGCGTAGAAGGCACCTAGCGTGAAGATCAACAGCACGATGGCGAGCACCGCCGCCTGCGCCGGGTCATTCTGTGCGCCGACAATGGCGAAGAAGATTTCCGTCGAGAGCACGTCAAAATTGCCGCCGAGCACCAGCGGGTTGCCGAAATCGGCCATCGATTCGATGAAGCCGAGCAGGAAGGCATTGGCGAGACCGGGGCGCATCAGTGGCAGCGATACGGTCCAGAATGTCTGCCAGCGGTTGGCACGCAATGTCTGCGAGGCCTCTTCCATGGATGGCGATACGCCTTCCACCACGCCGATCAGAACCAGGAAGGCGATGGGCGTGAAGGCCAGAAGCTGCGCCATCAAGAGGCCCGGCAGGCCGTAGACCCAGCGCGTCGGCTGGATGCCGAACAGTTCGGCGAAGAACTGCGTCACCATGCCCGACAGGCCGAACAGCAGAATGATTGCGAGGCCAATAACGAAGGGTGGGGTGATGATCGGCAGCACGGTCAGTGCGCGTAGCGCCTTGGAGTGACGGTGGCCGAAGCTGGTGCGCGTCAGCACCAGCGCAAACACCAGGCCGAGCAGGGTGGTAAGCACGCCGACCAGAATGGCGAGGAACAGCGAGTTGATCGCCACGCCACAACTGGTATTGGCGTAGAGACAGCCAAGGCTCCAGAGCCGTGCCGAGAACACTTTGCTAAAGAAACTCGTGATTGAATAGGAGCCCTCGGGCGTGATGAAGGCATTTGCCAGCATCTGCAGCACAGGGATGAAGATGAACAGGCCAACGGTTGCGACCACAAAGCCGATGGCGGAGACGACAAACACGTCACCGCCCACGGCGCCGCGCGCTGCAATGCCAAGGCACATCAGGAACAGGAAGGCGCAGGCGGTCAGCATTGCGCCATAGCCCATGCCGAATTGCCGGTCGCCAAGCTCGCCGAACAGGGCGTTCAGCCACTCGTAGCGCCAGCCACGCAGGCCAATGGCGTAACCTTCGATGAAGAACCAGGCGATGCCGATGGCACCAACCCAGACCAGCAACCGGCTGAAAAATGGGTCAGACTTCCTGCGCCCATAGAGCAGAAACGGCAGCACAAGCAGAATGAGGAACGGCACGAGCCAGAGCTTCTTGCCTTGCAGGATGAGCGAGAGGCCCGGCGCGACCTTGTCAGCAGCCGGCCAGCCGGCAAACAGCCAGCTTAATGAGAAGAAATTTGAGTCCAGCCCGTACCAGGGGATCAGCGCGAAGCCGACCCAGCCGAGGATCAGCCAGAGGGCGAGTGCGGGCTCAAAGCCGGCGATGGATTTGGTGGCAGCGGAAGCGCGCATGCGGGTCCCCTCGCATATGCGAAAAAAGTGCTCTCACCCGAACCTGGCCGGGTGAGAGCGGCGATCTCGACCTATTGCGGCTGGCTGCCGACGTCGGAATCCCACTTGCCCAGCAGACGCTTGCGCTCATCGCTCGAGCCGTACTTCACAAAGTCATAGTCGATCAGCTTGATCTGCGAGATGTCCGGGATCTTGTCCGAGAGCTTGGCGCTCTTGTTGGACGGGATCTGGAACGAGTTCACCTCGACAGCCTTTTCCTGAACCGAGGCCTGCAGCACCCAGTCATAGAACTTCTTGGCCTCGTCTTCGTTGCGCGCACCCTTGATGATCGACATGGAGCCGATCTCGTAGCCAGTGCCCTCGCATGGCGCGACCGGCACGACCGGGTAGCCAGCGACGACCTGCGCCACGGCGTCATGCAGGAACACGATGCCGACCGTGGTTTCGCCCGTGCCGGCAGCCTTGATCGGTGCCGAACCCGACTTGGTGTACTGGTTGACGTTCTTGTGCAGCGCCTTGAGATATTCGAAAGCCTTGTCTTCGCCCATCAACTGCACCAGCGTCGCCAAAAGCGTGTAGGCGGTGCCCGATGAGTTCGGGTTGGCAACCTGGATGTGGCCCTTGAACTCGGGCTTGATCAGGTCGGCCCAGCACTTTGGCTCTGGCAGGTTGTTTTTGGCGAGCAGGTCCTTGTTGTAGCCGAAGCCCAGCGCGCCGGAATAGACGCCGATGGTCTTGCCGCCTGCAGCGTCGGACTGCTTGATCGCCCAATCGTAGAGTTCCGCACGGCGTGGCGATTCGGCATAAGCCTCGGTCAGGCCCTCCGCAGCCGCCTGCAGGTGCGGGTCGCCCGTACCACCCCACCAGATATCGCCCTTGGGGTTGGACGATTCGGCCTTCACCTGAGCGAAGGTTTCGCCCGAGCTTTTGCGGGTCATGTCGACGCGGATGCCTGTTTCCGCTTCAAAGCCGGTCTTGAGCTGCTGGCACCAGGCTTCGTCAGCCGAGCAGTACAGCGTGAGTGCGTAGGCGGAGCCTGAAGCCCACAGCGATCCAATGGCGACAGACGTCGCCAGCGCGAGATTGCGGATAGTCATAAATCGTTCTCCCTGAGCCGCCTTTTGTTTGCGGGCATTCCTCTTTGCCCCGTCGGCTTTCAGATACAGTGCGAGGAAATTCGTTTGAAATCAACCCGAATTGAACAGCTGTGCATTTGCCGGCTCATTTGTTCGTGATCCGAGCCGATGCGAAACTTGCCATGCCAATGTGACAGGCGATTGAAGCCCGCAAAATGTTGATGGCCACAGCCGCGCCGGAGCCCTCGCCAAGGCGCATTCCGAGGTTCAGGATGGGGTCCAGGCCGAGTGACGAGAGCAGCACGCGGTGTCCGGCTTCGGCCGAGCAATGTCCGGCGATCGCGTGATCAAGCGCGCGCGGATTGAGCCGGAAGAGGGGAGCGACTGCGGCAGTGGTGACAAACCCGTCGAGCAGAAGCGGCACGCCCTTGTGGCGGGCGGCAAGCGCTGCACCCAGCATTGCCGCAAGCTCGCGCCCGCCAAGGGCAGCTGCGACCTTCAGTGGATCGTCGAGAATCTCACTGTGCAGGGCCAGCGCCTTTTCGATGGCTGTGATCTTGCGGAACAGTCCGTCATCATCAACGCCGGTGCCGCGCCCGACCCATTGCCGGGGTTCCGGGCCGAACAGCGCTGCCGCGATTGCCGCCGAAGCCGTGGTATTGCCGATGCCCATTTCGCCGATTGACAGCAAATCGAGATGGTCGTCGACCGCCGCGTAACCGGTGTTGACCGCTGCCAAAAATGCCGCCTTATCCATCGCCACCGTTTGCGTGAAGTCGCCTGTCGGCGTCCCGACATCCAGCGGAATGACCTGCAGTTCCGCACCGGCGAGTTTCGCCAACTGATTGATGGCAGCGCCGCCGGCAGCGAAGTTCGCCACCATCTGCCCGGTCACTTCTGCCGGAAAGGCCGAGACGTTCTGCGCTGTGACGCCATGCGAACCGGCAAATACGATCACCTTGACCCGGTCGAGCTGCGGCAGGTCTCGGCCTTGCCAGCGCGCCAGCCAGATCGCCAGAGACTCAAGCCGTCCAAGCGAGCCCTGCGGCTTGGTCAGCGTGTCCTGCCTGGCCGCAGCGGCGTTTGCGGAAGCCTTGTCACCTGATGGCAGATCGAGGCAGGCAGCGCGGATATCTTCAATCGACAAAAAAGACATGGGGCACTCGACCAACTGGAGGGAATCAGGAAAACATGGCGCTTGCCACAGACAGAATGACGATCTCTGCGACTTGCTGGGACGCGCCCAGCGTGTCGCCGGTGACCCCACCGATCTGGCGGATTGTGAACTGGCGGAACGCATAGACCGCGAGTGCGCCGAGTATTCCCGCGAGAATAGCCCCGATCACGCCGATCAGGAACAGGGAAACGCCGCCGATCAGCAGCGCCGCAATGGCCGTTTCTCTGGAAACTGGCCCGACGCTGGCCGCCAGTCCGGAATCGCGCGCCTGCGGCGTGCGGCGGATCAACTCGCCAAATATGGCGCGCGAACCAACCTGCGATGCAATCAGCGCGCAGACGATATCGACGCCGCTGAAGATCGATGCCATTGCCGCCCAGCGGATCAACATCGACGACATCAGCGCCGCCGCGCCAAACGTGCCGATGCGGCTGTCATGCATGATCTCGAGCTTGCGCTCGATCGTCTTGCCGCCGCCAAACGCGTCAGCCGTGTCGGCCAACCCGTCCTCGTGCAGGCAGCCGGTGGTCAGCATCATTGACGCAAGGGCGAAACCGGCGGCAAGCGCCGATGTCATCCCGATAATGTCGCAGAACGTGAAGACCGCCGCACCGATCAGCGCTACCACCAGCCCGGCGACGGGTGCGGCCCAGATCGCGTGGCCAAGCTTGCGGTCCGGCAGGTCAAACAGCGGCAGCGGAATACGCGTGAAAAACGCGACCGCAATCGCAATATCGCCTTTGATCGACTTGGTCGTGAGGGCCGTCATGCTAGCTCCACGCCCGGCAGGGCAGGGAAGGTATAGACGGCTGCAGATCGATTCGGAAATGGCTCAGCTGCGCCGGTCGAACAGCAGGCGCACACCGAAGGCGACAAGGATCGCACCGGTCAGCCCGTCAAAGGCGCGGGTGACCTGCGGCCTGCGCAGAAAATTGGCCATCGGGTGGGTGGCGGCGATCAGGATGGCAAACCAGATCAGGCCGAGCACGGCGTGAATCGCCGCCATCGCCACGCTCATGCCGAAGACACTTGCACCAGCCGGAATGAACTGCGGCATGAAGCTGACATAGAACGCGCCAACCTTCGGGTTGAGCAGGTTGGTGAGCAGCCCGCGCCGGAACCAGCCGCTTTTGCGCACAGGCAGGCCGATGTCCTGGATCGGCGCCGGCGAGGGCCGGAAAGCCGCGATGAGCAGCTTGCCACCGAGATAAAACAGATAGGCAGCGCCGGCGATCTTCAGAATTGTATAGGCCGTTTCCGACACGGCGAGCAGCGCGCCGAGCCCAAGCGCGGTGATGACTCCCCACGTCAGCGAGCCCAGACAGACGCCTGCACCGGCGGCGAAGGCCGGGCGCGGACCTTCGACAGCGGCGGTCCGCAGCACCAGCGCGGTGTCCAGCCCTGGCGTGATCGTCAGGATCACCGCAGCTGCGGTGAAAGCCATGAGGGCGGAATAGATGTCCATTGTTGGAAGTCCTGCGGGTAGACAGCCATCTTTCTCTGACAATTCGCTTGCCAGCAAGCGCAGTCTATCATGCCAGATGGACGAGCTTCTCCCCCAGATCCCCCTTGGCTGTCACCTCCATGCGCTCCAGCCCGAGCCAGCGCTGCATGAGCTTCAGCTCAGCCATCAGTTCCTCTGCGGTTTCGGGTGGTGCGCCGGGCTCGGCATAGCCGGCCAGCACGCGGAACACGCCTTTGGGCCGGTCAGCGCGCAGGTCGACACGGGCGACGATGCGTTCACCGAGCAGAAACGGCAGCACGTAGTAGCCGAACTGGCGCTTGTGTTCGGGCGTGTAGATTTCAATGCGGTAGTGGAAATCGAACAGCTTTTCCGTGCGGGTGCGCTCGAAGACCAGCGGGTCAAACGGCGCGAGCAGGGCGCGTGCCTTCACCTTGCGGGGACGCCGCGCATCCTTCCAGAGATAGCCGGGGCGGTGCCAGCTTTCGATGCGCACCGGGATCAGGTCGCCAGCCTCGACCAGTTCGGGCAGGCGCTCGGCAATATCCTCGGGGTTCTGGCGAAAATAGTCGCGCAGGCACTGTGCGGTTCCAACGCCATGCGCCTGCGCGGCGAGCCGCAGCAACTGGCGGTTGGCTTCCGCGTCTGACGGGACGGGTGCGTTGACAATATGCGCGGGCAGGCAGCGCTCCGGCAGATCGTACTGCCGCTCGAAGCCTCGGCGGGAGTGCGTGGTGATGCGCTCGGCCCAGAACAGCCATTCGAACGCCGCCATGGCATCCGACCAGCCCCACCATCCGCCTTTCGACTTGTGACCCTCGATTGCACCGGCAGGCATGGGCCCGCGCGCGGCGATCTCCCGATAGACTTCTTCGATGAAGGGCTGATTCTGCGCCGCCCAACGCGCCAGCCCCTTGTACATGATGCTCTCGTCGTTCTCGCGGGCGCGGCGCATCCGCCACTGCATCAGCGGCCAGAGCTCCAGCGGCAGCAATGACGCTTCATGCGCCCAATACTCGAAGAAGTGGCGCTTGCGGCCCTGCATCGCATTTTCGAGCAGGTCCATGGGGTAGGGGCCAAGGCGCGAAAACAGCGGCATGTAATGCGCCCGTACCACGGCGCTGACCGAGTCAATCTGCAGCAATTGCGTACGCGCCAGCGTGCGGTTCAGATGGCTGCGCGTAATTGCGCCAGAAGGTCGCGGCTCGGCGAACCCCTGAGCGGCGAGGGCGCTGCGGCGGGCCTGGGCGAGCGTGATGGTTTCTGTCGTCATTTGAACCGGTTTGAGACTCAGTGCGGGCTGTACCCTAGCAGACCCGTTCCCGAGGTGTGTCAGGAGACAAATACCTGACTAAAAAAGTATAGAAATCAAAGGGGTGGGTTGGGATGAATCTGCCACCTTTCGGTCAAGGTTCGGCTTGCGTCCCCCCATCGGCTGGGGTAACCGTCGCTGCAACGCAACAACGGTTCTCATCCGCTGGTGCGACATTGCTGTTGCTGGCGTTTCGGCTGGCAATGGCGGAAAGTCGGATACATGAGCGAACTTCTCAGTAATTATCTGCCGATCATCATTTTCATCGGCGTCGCCCTGATCGTGGGCCTGGCCCTGATCGTCGCGCCTTTCCTTGTCGCCTATCGAAACCCTGACCCGGAAAAACTCTCGGCTTACGAGTGCGGCTTCAACTCGTTTGATGATGCGCGCATGAAGTTCGACGTGCGCTTCTATCTGGTGTCGATCCTGTTCATCTTCTTCGATCTTGAAGTCGCGTTCCTG
>CAYZQP010000153.1:0-7647 GCA_964480545.1 uncultured Mesorhizobium sp.
GAAGACTGGAAAATGCCGGCGACCATCGACGATCCCGCGATCCTCGACGAAATCGGCGATGCCTTCAAGGAGAAGGGCATCGGTGCATAGGCCCGGTGGCCGCCCTTTACTTCCCGCGCAATAAGCGTCACTAGCACCCGACATTCCATATGTGGGGCTGCAATTGGGCACGAGCACCGGTCCGGCCAGGGCCGCACCACTTACCCTGATCGAGAATTTCGACCTGACCGGCCACAACACGTTCGGCCTGTCGTCGCATGCGCGCTTCGGCGCGCTGATCCCGCATGCCGAAACGGTGCCGTTGCTCGCCCAGGCCGCGCAGGAAAAAGGCCTGCCATTGCTCATCGTCGGTGGCGGCAGCAATCTGCTGCTGCGCGAAAACATCGACGCCGTCGTCGGCGTCATGGATATCAAGGGCCGCGAGATTGTCAGCGCCGATGACCACAAGACGCTGGTGACGGCGCAGGCAGGCGAAGACTGGCACGCCTTTGTCGAGTGGACCGTGAACCAGGGCATGTGGGGGCTGGAAAACCTCGCCCTCATCCCCGGCACAGTGGGTGCTGCGCCGGTGCAGAACATCGGCGCTTACGGCGTCGAGCTCGCGGATCGCTTCTATTCCCTGGAAGCCTGGGACCTGGCCGACAGCAAACGCCGCACCTTCTTGCGTGACGACTGTGCCTTCGCCTATCGCAACAGCCGCTTCAAGACAGAGCCCGGGCGCTACGTCATCCTCTCGGTGACCTTTGCTTTGCCCAGGCCCTGGCAGCCGGTGCTGACCTATGCCGGGCTCGACAAGCTGCCGCCAAACGCTGCCGCACCAGATGTCATGCATCTGGTTATGGCAACGCGTCAGTCAAAGCTGCCAGACTGGCGCGTCACCGGCAATGCCGGCTCGTTCTTCCACAACCCGGTCGTCTCTGCCGACAAGGCCGCAGCCCTTGAGGGGGCCCCGCGCTATCCGCAGGCCGACGGCCGCGTGAAACTCAGCGCTGGCTGGCTGATCGACCAGAGCGGCTTCAAGGGCGTGCAACATGGCGCGGCCGGTGTGCATCCCAGCCACGCGCTGGTGCTCGTCAACAATGGCGGCGCGACCCACGCCGAGATTTCAGAACTGCGCGAGAATATCCGCAGCGGCGTGAAAGCTCGCTTCGGCGTCGATCTCGTGCAGGAGCCCATCGAGTGGTGAATCCCGGCAGCTGACATCCGGGCGATCACGCGTGGATCAATACAATGTGCGGCTGTGCCGAGGCTTGCGGTTTGCCTGCCTGAATTTTGAGCACTACGACTAGCGGCCTGACGGCTGCGTTGGGGCAGCCACCCACATTCGGGAGAAGACCAATGAAACTCACGAAACTCTTCGGCCTTGCGGCCTTTGCCAGTCTGTTGTCGGCCTCTGCCGCCTGGGCGGATATCACCATCGGCCTCGTCGCCCCGCTCACCGGCCCGGTTGCAGCCTATGGCGAGCAGGTGAAAAACGGTGCGGAAGCGGCCGTGAAGGACATCAATGCTGCCGGTGGCATCCTCGGACAGCAGGTTGTGCTGAAGCTGGCCGACGACGCCGGTGATCCCAAGCAGGGCGTGTCGGCGGCCAACACGCTCGTTGGCGATGGCATCAAATATGTCGTCGGCCCGGTGACGTCAGGCGTGGCGATGCCGGCCTCTGATATCTTCGCCGAGAACGCCATCGTCATGGTGACGCCGACAGCGACAACGCCGGAACTGACAACCCGCAGCTACACCAACGTGTTCCGCACCTGTGGCCGCGACGACCAGCAGGCCGAGGTGGCGGCTGCCTATGTGCTGGCAAATCTCAAGGACAAGAAGATCGCAATCATCGATGACAAGGGCGCCTATGGCGCTGGTCTGGCGCGCGCGTTCAAGACAGCACTCAACGCTGGCGGCGTCACCGAGATCGACGCCCAGTCGATCAATCCGGGCGAGCGCGACTACAGCGCGGTTATCACCCGTCTGAAGGAGGCCGGTGCCGAGGTGATCTATTTCGGCGGCTATCATCCAGAGGGTGGGCTGATTGCGCGCCAGCTCAAGGATTCCGGCGTGAATGCCGTCATCATCGGCGGTGAGGGCCTGTCCAACACAGAGTTCTGGGCCATTGGCACGGAAGCGGCAGCTGGCACGCTGTTCACCAATGCGGTCGACGCGACAAAGAACCCGAATTCGGCCGATGCCATCAAGGCGCTGGAGGCAGCCAACATTCCGCCGGAAGCCTTCACGCTCAACGCCTATGCCGCAGTGCAGGTTCTGAAAGCCGGCATCGAGAAGGCCGGCAGTGCCGATGATTCTGCAGCCGTTGCCGCCGGCATCCGCGCGGCGGGACCGATCAAGACCGCCATCGGCGACCTCAGCTACGGCGAGACCGGCGACCTCACCTCGCCAGCCTTCTCCATGTACAAGTGGGAAGGCGGCAAGATCGAAGCTGCCCAGTAGGCGTCCTGCAAATCTTGAGACGAGGCGTCGCGTCCGCGCGGCGCCTCAGTTCTTTTCCACCGGCTTTGAACGCATCCGCATCACCGTCTCGCGCTCTGCCCGTTTGCAGCGCATGGGCGGCAAGCCGCGATCCATCAGCGCCATATCTTCCAGCACCATGTCACCCATCCGCTTGAACGCGATGTCGAGCGCGCCGGCGCGATGCGCTGATCGCAAAAAGCCGGGCAGCTTGCGCACCGGATGATCCGGGGCCAGTGGCTCCTGCGGATAGACATCGCTCGCTGCCACGATATGCCCACGGCGCACCGCAGCCATCAACGCCTCGAAATCCACCACATCGGCCCGGCTGAGCAGGATGAAGGCCGCGCCCTTGCGCATCGACGCAAATTCCTGCGCGCCGAGGAAACCCTTGTTCTCCGAGGTCACCGAGGCCACGACAAACACGAAGTCGCTGTTCGCCAGAATTTCGGCCAGCGATGCCGGCTCAACGCCCTGCTCGCGCAGAATGGAAGGCGGCAGCCAGGGGTCAAAGACACGGATGCGCGCACGGAAGCCCGCAAGCACCCGGTTCAGCGCGCGGCCAAGGTCGCCAAAGCCGACAATGCCGATCTCCGAGCCCGAGAGCAGGCGTGCCGAGGCGTTGCCATCGCCGCCCCACAGCTCTTTACCTTCGCGAAACGCCAGGTCAGCGTCGACCACACCGCGCGCAAGGTTGAGCGCCATCGCCAGCCCGAGCTCCGCCACAGGTTCGGCAAACACCGCACCTGTCGTCACCACATGAATGCCCCGCTCGAACAAATACTCGTAGGGCATGTTGAGGAAGAGGTTGCTCTCGACATTCAGCACCGCCTTGAGCGCGCTCATCTGCTCAAGCGTCTTGCGCGCCAGCGGCGGCTGCCCGAGCACATAGCGCGCCTCGCGAAGCACATCTGCCGGCAGCTTGTCAGCCTCCTCCGGTTCGATCTCGAGCAGGCGATAGCGGCTGTTCAGCTCCCGCCGGGCGGTATCGGAAAAGATCAGGTCGAGCGAGCGCGGTTGCGGCGCGCTGATGACAAGCGGCAGATCGGTCATGAAGTCCTCCCGGTTGACCGGGACGCAGAGTTGCGGTCTGGATCGCCGAGGTCAAGAAGGCGATTCAAGAACATGCGGTTCACAGGCAAGACGGCAATCATCACCGGCGGCGCGGGCGGCATTGGCCGCGCCATTGCCGAGCGCTTCCTGCGCGAGGGTGCAACCGTCATCATCGCCGATATTGACCACAAACGTGGTGAAGCCATCGAAAGAGACCTCTCCAGTCTGGGAAAAGTGCAGTTCCAGAAGGCCGATGTGTCGCGCCGCCTCGATGTCCACAATCTGATTGCTGCCGCCATCGAACATTTCGGCGATCTCGATATTCTCATCAACAATGCCGGCATCGTGCATGCGGCCGAATTTCTGGACGTTACCGAAGCGGATTTCGACCGTGTGCTCGCTGTCAATCTGAAGGGGGCGTTTCTCGCCGGGCAGGCGGTCGCGCGCTATCTGGTCGAGCGCGTGGAAAAGGGTGGCGCGCCCGGCGCTATCGTCAACATGTCCTCGATTAACGCCAAGGTCGCCATTCCGACCCAGGTTCCGTACTCGGTGTCGAAGGGCGGCATGGACCAGTTGACCAAGGTCATGGCGCTCGCGCTCGCGCCCTACAACATCCGCGTCAACGCCATCGGCCCCGGCTCAGTCCAGACGGACATGCTCTCCGCCACAAATCCTGATGCACGTCATCGCCTGCTGTCGCGCACGCCGCTCGGGCGCATCGGCGAACCCGCAGAGATTGCCGCGATTGCAGCTTTCCTGGCATCAGACGATGCCAGCTATATCACGGGGCAAACCCTTTATGCCGATGGCGGGCGGCTGGCCCTGAACTACACGGTCCCTGTAGCCGACGACGCCTGAACTCACGTCCCGCAAAATGTCTGCAGCACGCGCTCGTCGTCACGTGGCGGTGTCGCGTAAGCCTCCGACTCAGGCTGCTCTTCAAACGGCCTGCCGCTGATCGCCAGCAGCCGCTCGAACGGCGCAAAGTCGCCGTGATCCACCGCAGCACGGATGACCTCCTCCACGCGGTGATTGCGCGGGATGTATTTGGGATTGACCGCGAGCATGCGGGCTTTGCGGCTCGCCGCAGGTTCCGGCTCCTGCGCCAGTCTTGCGCGCCAGCGCTCCGCCCAGGCATCAAACAACGCAGGGTCGGCAAACAGCTCGCGCGTTGCGCCCTGCCCTTCGATCTCGCCTGCCAGACCACGAAACGTGAGCGTGAAATCCGCCTCGCCTCTTGCCATCGCGTCGAACAGCTCGACCAGCAGCGAGACGTCATCGTCCTGCGCAGTGGTCAGACCGAGCTTTTCGCGCAACCCGCCATGGAACGCCGTCTCATAGGCGCCCTGGAATCCAGCCAGCGTGCGCTGCGCGAGCTCAACCGCCTTGTCCTCATCGGTATCAATCAAAGGCAGCAGCGCCTCGGCCAGCCGCGCCAGGTTCCACACCGCTATGCCCGGCTGTTTCGAATAGGCGTAGCGGCCAAACTGGTCGATGGAGGAGAACACGGTGGCCGGATGATAGACGTCCATGAAAGCGCAGGGACCGTAGTCGATCGTCTCGCCTGAAATCGTCATGTTGTCGGTGTTCATGACGCCGTGGATGAAGCCAATCTGCATCCATTTCGCCACCAGCCGCGCCTGTGCCGCGACGACTCTTTCCAGAAGCGCCAGCGCAGGCCGCTCCGCCTGCGCAGCTTCCGGATAGTGCCGCGCGATGGCGTAATCCGCCAGCACCTTCAGCCCCTCGACATCGCCACGCGCGGCAAAAAACTGGAACGTGCCGATGCGCAGATGGCTGGCGGCAACCCGTGCCAACACAGCGCCGGGCAGCTTCGTTTCGCGATAGACCTGATCGCCGGTGGCCACAGCCGCCAGCGTCCGCGTCGTGGGCACGCCGAGCGCGGCCATCGCCTCGCTCACAATATACTCGCGCAGCACCGGCCCTAACGCCGCCCGCCCGTCGCCATTGCGCGAGAAGCGCGTCGGCCCCGAGCCTTTGAGCTGGAGATCGCGGCGCTGGCCATCGCGGCTGATGATCTCGCCGATCAGCAGCGCACGGCCGTCGCCAAGTTGCGGCACGAAATTGCCGAACTGGTGCGCTGCATAGGCCTGCGCCAGCGGCCTTGCGCCCTCCGGAAACCGGTTGCCGGCCAGCATCGCCACACCGTCGTCACTGGCCAGCCAGGCAACATCCAGCCCGAGCGCCCCGGCCAGCGCCGTGTTGATCCTGATCAGTCTGGGTGCCGAAACCGGGCTCGCCTGCGGATGCTCGAAGAAACGCTCCGGCAGGTCCGCATAGGTGCTTTCGAAGCGCGGCGCCCGGACGTCAGTGATGTGCTTTGCGTGGCTGTTCATGCCCTCAATATAGGCCGCGCACAACCCGCGGCCAAACTTATTCCGTTCGACCTCCGTTCTCCTGACGACAGGCTGTCAGCAGGCTTGTGCGAGAGTCCTCCCCCAACAAGGAGAACGATCATGAACGCCCTGTTTTCCCTGATCGACAAGGTCGAGGCCTGGCTCGCCACTTACCGGCACCGCCGCATGGAAGCCCGCACCCGCCGGTTTCTGAATGCACTGCCAGAGGACATCCGCAAGGATATCGGCTGGCCCGTCGATACAACTGCCATTGCCCCATTGTCGCCCATCGAACGGCCGTGGAACGCTGATGCTGTCCTGGCGCTGACCGCCAGCCGGAGCAGCTGACCCTGTTGCCGCGCACACAACTGTTATCAGACAGCAGATCCGCCAACCCTCCTGACAACATGCTGTCAGGAGCCTTGCGCTAGTGTGCCGGTCCATTCAGAGATAGCATACGCGCGATGAAAACCTGGACCGACAAGCTCGACAGCGGCCAGCCCGTGGTGAAGCCCACCCCGCGCACCATTGGCGATGTGGTCGAAGGCCAACCCATGCTGGTGCCAACCGCGCGGCAGGTGGACGATTTCATTCGCTCCATCCCGCCCGGTGTTGAGATGGACGTGCGGGCGCTGCGCACCGCGATGGCGCTGGAGCATGGCGCCGAGGTCACCTGCCCGGTCTACACCGGCTATCATCTGCGCACCGTCGCCGAGGCCGCCTGGGAGGCGCTTGAGCGCGGCCAGCAGGTCGAGGAGGTCACGCCGTTCTGGCGCGTACTGAACGAAGCTTCGCCGACGACGCAGAAACTCTCCTTCGGCAGAGATTTCATTGTCGGCCGTCGCCGCGCGGAGGGTCTTGTCTGATGCGCCGCGCTGATCGCCTGTTCCAGATCGTACAATACCTGCGCGGCGGCCGTCTGGTCACCGCCCGGAAGCTCAGCGACTGGCTCGAAGTCTCCGAGCGCACGGTTTATCGCGATATCGCCGACCTGCAATCCTCCGGCGTGCCAATCGATGGCGAGGCCGGCGTCGGCTACATCATGCGCGAGGGCTTTGAACTGCCGCCGCTGATGTTCACGCGCGACGAGATCGTCGCGCTCGTGGCGGGCGCCCGCATGGTGCGCGCTTTCGGTGGTGCAGCGATGGCACGTGCGGCCGAGGAAGCTTTGGTCAAGATCGGCTCGGTGCTGCCCGACGAGGAGCGCGCCCGCATCAACCGCACCGAAATCCACTCGCCGAAATGGGTCGTCTCCGACGCCGACCGACAGACCATTGATGCGCTGGAGCGTGCAGTGGAAGAGCGCAAGATCCTCACGCTCGACTACAAGACCGAGACCGGCGACCCGTCAGCGCGCGATGTGCGCCCTCTGGGGTTGTGGTTCTGGGGTCGCGTCTGGACGCTGGTTGCCTGGTGCGAGATGCGCGACGACTTCCGCACCTTTCGCATTGACCGCATTGCCTCGGTCAGCGGTTCCGGTCGCAGCTTCAAGCCGGAGCGTGGCCGCACGCTCACCGATTTCTATCGTGCTGTAGAGCGCCGGACCGGCTCCGATGGCCAGCCCGAACGCAGCTATTACGCGTGATCACGCCGGCTGGAAGTTCAGCGCGACGCCATTGATGCAATAGCGCAACCCGCTTGGCGGCGGGCCGTCCGGGAAGACATGACCGAGATGGCTGCCGCAGGTCGCGCAATGCACCTCGGTGCGCACCATGCCGTAACTGCGGTCAGTCGTCGTCTCCACCGAGCCGGGTTCGGGGTCCGTGAAGCTCGG
>CAYZQP010000153.1:7657-9203 GCA_964480545.1 uncultured Mesorhizobium sp.
CTCCAGCGGCTGCCAGAAGCTCGGCCAGCCGGTACCGCTCTCGAACTTCTCATGGCTCTTGAACAGCGAGGTGTCGCAGCCTGCGCAGGAAAATGCGCCGGCGCGCTTCTCATGCAGCAGCGCGCAACTGCCTGGCCGCTCGGTGCCATGCTCGCGCATGATGTAATATTGCTCGGGCGTCAGCTTTTCACGCCACTCGGCATCGGTGCGGGTCACAGGGAAAGTGTGTACATCCATTTTTATTCTCCTTGGCCAGCTTGAGCTGGCATCCGGATATTCGCGCGGGCACCGCGTTTGTTACGCTACCAAAGTGCCAGGCACATTCGCACCTCCCGCGCAAGAAAGCGGCGATCCAGACAACCGGTGGAGAGGTTGATCCCGGGTGCCTACAACGTAGGTGGGCGCCGTGTGCCCGAACCCACGGGTCCGGACAGGGACAGCTCCCTAAGGATCAATAAGGCCCCGGGGAAGTGTTACGCCTGCCGGGAAGCCCAGAACGCCATCCCCAATATAGGCGTGCGCTGTGCTTTGCGCCACTGCAATTTCTGCGCCGTCGGTCTATTGTGGACCCATGCAATCGCGTGATTTGAAGAAGCAACTACGCACCGAGGCGCTTGCCCGGCGCGATGCGCTGGACCCGGTGTGGCGTATCGAGGCGTCGCTGAAAATGGCCGAGGCTCGGATCGAGTTCGAGCCGGGAACCGTCGTCTCCGGCTTCTGGCCCATGCGCTCGGAGGTTGATGTGCGCCCGCTCATGTCGGCACTGCGCGAACGGGGCGCGCGGCTTTGCCTGCCAGCTATCCTCGACAGGACCACCATCGTGTTCCGTGACCTCGTGCGGGGCGCCGATATGATCGACATGGGTTTCGGCACGATGGGCCCGGGGCCTGACGCAGAAGTGCTGGACCCTGCGCTGCTGCTGGTGCCATTGGCAGCTTTCGACAAACGTGGCCATCGCATCGGCTACGGCGCGGGCTATTATGACCGCGCCATAGCGAAACTGCAGGCCGGGGGTATCAGCCCGCGCCTGATCGGCATCGCCTTCGACTGCCAGGAGGTTGCGCGTGTCCCCGACGAGCCACACGACATGATCCTGCCGGAACTGCTGACGGAAAGCGGCCTGCGACGCTTCATGTAAAGATGCATATTGCGAGCCGCTTGCCGCCGCGCTGTTTGCAGGTCTATTAGCATTCCATGAGACTCCTCTTTCTTGGCGACATGGTCGGGCGCACTGGCCGCACTGCGGTTTGGGAAAAGCTCCCCGGCCTGATCTCCGACTTCAGGCTCGACTTCGTCATCGTCAATGGTGAGAACGCGGCCGGCGGCTTCGGCATCACCGAGGAGATCCACCTCAACACGCTCGCCGCCGGCGCCGATGTCGTCACCACCGGCAACCACGTCTGGGACCAGCGCGAGGCACTGACCTTTGCGCCGCGCCAGGACCGCTTCCTGCGCCCTGCCAATTTTCCGAAGGGCACGCCGGGCAAAGGCTCGGGCGTCTATATGGCGCGCAACGGCGCGCGCGTGCTTGTCTCCAACATCATGG
>CAYZQP010000154.1:0-1643 GCA_964480545.1 uncultured Mesorhizobium sp.
AGCGCTGAGCCATGGCTGCTGTCACCACAAAGACCGAACGCAACCTGAACCGGCTGGCCATCGCGGCGGTGATCGTGGTCACGATCATCTTCCTCGCGCCGATTTACTGGATTGCCTCTACGGCGTTCAAGCCGCGGAACCTGTCGACGACGGTGCCGCCCACCATCACCTTCCAGCCTGAGATTTCGCCCTTTGTGAAGCTCTTCACCCGGCGTTCGCAGATGCGCGAGCAGCCGACGCCTGAAGAGTACAATGCTGCGCCGTGGTGGGAGCAGACCGTCATGGATGGCGGCGAAAAGGTCGTTCGTTCGGGCCGCGGCGAGGTGCAGCTTTCCGGCTATCCGAACCGCTTTATGAACTCGCTCATCGTTGCCATTGTCTCGACAGTGCTGGCCGTCGGCATGGGCACATTCACCGCCTATGGCTTCTCCAGATTCAAAGTGAAGGGCGAGGGGGACCTTCTCTTCTTCATCCTCTCGACGCGCATGTTGCCACCAGTCGTGGTGGCGATCCCGATGTTCCTGATGTACCGCGCGGTTGGCCTGAACGACACGCATTGGGGCCTGATCATTCTCTATACTGCTTTCAACCTCTCCTTCTCGGTGTGGCTGATGAAAGGGTTCATGGACGAGATCCCGAAGGAGTATGAGGAAGCCGCACTGGTCGATGGCTACACGCGCATGCAGGCCTTCTTCAAGGTGGTACTGCCGGAGGCGGCGACCGGCATCGCAGCGACCGCCGTATTCTGTTTCATCACCGCCTGGAATGAATATGCCTTCGCGCTGATCATGACCAATCGCCGGGCGCAGACTGCGCCGCCATTTATCCCGTCGCAGGTCGGCTCAGGCCTGCCGGACTGGACCGTGATTGCTGCCGGCACGTTCCTGTTCCTGGTGCCGGTTGCGATCTTCACCTTCCTGCTCCGCAACCATCTGCTGCGTGGCATGTCCTTTGGAGCGATCCGCAAATGATCCCTGCCGCAAAGCTCCAGCGTATTGCAGAGGTGGTGATGGTGTTCGGCATCATCGCGCTCTGCCAGCCGTGGAACCTGTTCCTGCATCGCTACGGCGTGACGATCATCCTGATTGGCCTGGTCACCTTCATGTTCACCAACTGGTTTGGCGGGCCGGCGGCAGCTGTCGTGCCCGACGATGACGAGCAGACGAAGGAGGAGTTGCAGCCATGACCTCCATCGAGCTCAGAGATGTACAGAAGTTCTTCGGTCCGGTTCAGGTCATCAAGGATATGAACCTCGCCATCGCCGACGGCGAGTTCATCGTGCTGCTCGGGCAATCCGGTTGCGGCAAGACGACGACGCTGCGGGCGATTGGTGGACTGGAGACAATTGACCAGGGCGACATTCTGATCGACGGGGCGCCGGTGCAGCATCTGAAGGCAGCTGACCGTGACATCGCGATGGTGTTCCAGTCGTTCTCGCTCTACCCGCATATGATCGTGTTCGAGAACATCGCCTTCCCGCTGCGCGCCACCCGCACGCCCGGACAGGAGATCGATAGCCGGGTGCGCGAGGTCGCCAAGATACTGCAAATCTCGCATTTGTTGAACAAGCGGCCCTCTGCGCTGTCGGGCGGCGACATGCAGCGCGTCGCGATCGGGCGGGCGCTGGTGCGCAAGCCCAAGGC
>CAYZQP010000154.1:1653-9191 GCA_964480545.1 uncultured Mesorhizobium sp.
GGATGAGCCCATCGGTGCGCTCGACGCCAAGCTGCGCGAGGAAATGCGGGCCGAGATCAAGCGCCTGCATGTAAAGCAGGGCTCGACCACCATCTATGTCACGCACGACCAGATCGAGGCGATGAGCCTGGCAGACCGTATCGTCATCATGCACGAGGGGCTGCTGCAGCAGGTCGGCTCGCCAATGGACGTGTACCAATACCCGTCAAACCTTTTCGTGGCGCAGTTTGTCGGCAGCCCGGTGATGAACATTGCCGATGCTGATGTCAGTGAGACGAAGAATGGCGTGGAGGTCGGCGTGGGCGGCGGCAAGGGGTTCGCGTTTCCGGCAGATCTCGCCAACCAGCTTTCGGCCGCCAAAGGGGAAAAGGGCAAGCTGGCGATCGGCGTGCGGCCCGAGGGCGTGCTGCTGGCGCACCATGCCGGCGAGGGTTACGTGCCGGTAGAGACCCATCTGATAGAACCGCTCGGCAGCTACGACATTGTTGATCTGAAGCTCGGTGAACAGATGTTGCGAGCGCGCACGCGGACCGGCTTCGTGTCGGGTGCGGGCGAACAGATTTTCGCGCGGATCGACCCGACCCAGGCGCATTTCTTTGATACGGCCAGCGGCCAGAGTCTCGGGGTGAGGTTGTAGCATGGCCCATATCGAGCTTCGCAACATAACGAAAACCTTTGGCGAGCACAGGGCGCTGAAGAACCTGAACCTTGAAATCCAGGATGGGCAATTCTTCGTGCTGCTCGGCGAAACCGGTGCCGGCAAAACGACGACCTTGCGGCTGATCGCCGGTCTTGAAAAGCCGACCTCGGGGCAGGTGTTCATCGACGGAGTCGATGTGGCCGACTGGGGTGCCGCCGAGCGTGACGTGGCGCTGGTGCTGCAGCAGTACTCTCTGTACCCGCGCTACACGGTGCGGGAAAATCTCGAGTTCCCGCTGAAGTCGAAGCTGCGGCGTGTGCCGGACAACGAGATCAAGGATCGCGTCGCGAAGGCCGCAAAGACGCTGCGTATCGAACATCTCCTGGAGCGCAAGACCGACCGGCTGTCCGGTGGCGAGATGCAACGCGTTTCCATCGGTCGCGCGATTGTGCGCAAGCCGCGCGTGTTTTTGATGGACGAACCTTTGTCGGCGCTGGACGCTAAGCTGCGCGAGTCGCTTCGCACAGAACTGAAGGATCTGCAGCGGCGCCTTGGGGCGACCTTCCTGTTCGTCACGCATGACCAGATCGAAGCGATGTCGATGGGTGACAGGGTAGGCGTCCTGAACCACGGCCATCTGGTGCAGGTGGGCACGCCGAAAGAGATCTACGACAACCCGCGCGATACGTTTGTCGCCAGTTTTGTGGGGTCACCGCCCATGAACCTTATCGAAGGCACCCTGGCCGGCAGCCGTGCGATCATGGCACCGAAGACGTTCGAACTGCCGTATGATGGCGGGGTGAAACCGGACACTCCACTGGAGGCGCGGCCCCTGATCTTTGGCATTCGGCCCGAGGATGTCGTTATCGAGAACGACGGGCCTGTTGCGGCCATCGTGCATGACGTCGAGAATCATGGCGTCGAGAAGATCGTAACCTTGCGGGCTGGCGAAACGACGCTTCGCGCCACGGTGCCAGCGCGTACCGAACTCGCCATCGACCAGGATGTCCGCTTTGCGTGGAACCCCAGAAAGGTCGCTATGTTCGACCGCAAGAGTGGCGTCAGTCTGCGCCACGTAAACAATCAGTGACGGGAAACAACTTTGAGAATTCGTCAGGGAGAGACAGATGCACCTTTCAACACATAACTGGATGCGCGCCGAGCCACTGGATGTGACGCTGCGCCGGATCAAAGCGTTCGGGTACGAATCCATCGAGATTTCGGGAGAGCCGGAACAGTACAAGACGAAGGAGACGCGCGCCTCTCTCAAGGAGCATGGCATCCGGTGCTGGGGCTCTGTGACGCTGATGCTGGGCGAGCGCAATCTTGCCGCACGCGATCAGGGCCAGCGCGAGCGCTCTGTCCAGTACGTGAAGGACGTTCTGACGATGGTCTCCGAACTCGACGGAGAGATCATCACACTGGTGCCGGCGACGGTTGGCAAGGTCATTCCGGACGGTACCGAGGAGGAGGAGTGGGGCTGGGTCGTCGACGCCACCCGGGAGTGCTTCACCCATGCGAAGAAGGTCGGCGTCAGGATCGCGGTCGAGCCGTTGAACCGCTTCGAGACCTACCTGTTCAACCGCGGCGAACAGGCGATGGCACTGGCCGACGCCGTCAGCCCCGAGTGCGGCATCTGCCTTGATGCCTATCATATCCATATGGAAGAGTTCGACGTGAAGGAAGCGTTGCAGAAGGCTGGCAAGCGCCTGTTTGATTTCCACGTCGCCGACAACAACCGCTTTGCCGCGGGCCTGGGTACCATTAACTGGAAGCAACTTGTCGGCTGGCTGAGGGACATCGGCTACGATGGCGCGCTGACCAACGAGTTCGTTGCCCCTGTGGATCGCACACCGGCCAACCGCTATCCGGAAATGGTCGAGCGCAATCCGGTCGACATTTCGCCGGAGCAGTTGAAGTTCATCCAGGATCACGGATCGTCCGTACTCACGGAAAAATTCTACACCGACCAGATGCGGATCACGGCAGAGACCCTGCTGCCGCTGATCAGGTAAGAGACATACTGAATGTCTCCGCCGCGCGCCCGTGTCCCCGGGGACCCGCAACCCTTCCAAAGGGCTGTGGGGCGCGGCGGAGTCAGCCCTCCACTCTGCAGGTAGCCGATCATGAAAATAGCACGGGTCCAGGCCTGGTGGGTTCGCATCCCCATCGAATCGAGCCGGCAGCACACGAGTGATTTCGGACAGCTTGCGACCTTCGACGCGGCCATTCTGCGCCTGGAGACGGATGACGGAACTGTCGGCTGGGGTGAGGGAAAGAACGCTGCGGGCAGCGCCGGCTCGTATGGCGCCCTGGTTTCCCTGATCAACGACGAACTTGCGCCCCGGATCATCGGTCGGGATGCGCGCGACATTTCCGGGATGTGGGAGTTTCTCTACAACGGGGTGCGTGCCGACAAGGCTTCCCGTGGAGGGCACGCCATGCCGGAACTGGCGCGACGCGGTCTGACAGTGGCGGCCATAAGCGCCATCGACATTGCACTCTGGGACATTATGGGCAAGTCGCTTGGCGTACCGGTCTGGCAACTGCTCGGTGGCAAGAAGGCCGACAGTCTGCCCGCCTATGCCTCAGGCGGCTGGGCCTCTGCCGACAAGATTGGCGAGCAGCTTGGCTCATACATCGAGCGTGGGGGCTTCAAGACGGTGAAGATGCGGGTTGGTGCGATGGATGGCGCTCCTCACGTTTCGGCCGCGCGGGTGAGGGCCGCGCGCAAGGCTCTGGGGCCAGATGTCGAAATTGCCGTCGATGCACACGGGACCTATACGGTGGCCGAGGCGAAGCGCTTCATCAAGCTCGTGGAGGATTGCGATCTCGCATGGTTTGAGGAGCCGGTAATCGGCGATGACAAATCCGGCATGGCAGAGGTGCGCGCCGCCGGTTGCGTGCCCATCTCGGCAGGCGAGAGCGAGCAGACGCGCTACGATTTTCGTGACCTTGCAGTGATGAGGGCAGCCGATATCTTCCAGCCGGATCCGGGCTTCTGTGGCGGAATATCGGAGGCAGCGAAGATCGCCACCATCGCCTCGGCCTTCAATCTGCGATTCGCGCCGCATCTGTGGGCTGGCGCGCCCTGCTTCTTTGCGGGCCTGCACCTGAATGCTGCGTCACCTGCAAGTTTCATCATAGAGTTCTCACTGGGTGCAAATCCGATGATCCACGACCTTGTGGAAGAGCGCGTGGAGGCTATAGACGGCATGATTGCGATTCCGACGGCACCGGGGCTAGGCTTCACAATTGATGAGAAGTTTCTGAAGGCGCATGTTCATGACGGGTAGAGCGCGACGGTAGGGGCACGGGACATGACGGAAAAGAGCTTGCTGGCGGATCTCGCCGCATACCTGTTCGCCAACTCCGATACGGAGAGTGGGCGTACCCCCTCCGAGCGCGAACTGGCTGAACATTTCACCGTCAGCCGCGGCCAGATCCGCGTAGCGCTGGCGATCCTGGAGGCCATGCAGATCGTCGAGCGCCGGGCAAAGTCCGGCATCTATCTCACCACCCGCAATGCCAGCGTCGACGCTTTGGCTCTGTTTGCCAAGGCAGGCGTGCCACTCGACCCGATCCAGATTTACGAGACTGTGGAACTGCGCAAGATCCACGAGATCAAGGCCGCCGAACTGGCATGCAGCCGCGCGACCGAAGATAATTACGAGCGCCTGCGCGAAATTCTGCGGGAGTCCGAGGAAAGCCTTGCCCGTGGCGAAGGCCTGGCGCGCACTGCGTGGTGCGCGCGTGCTCAGACGCTGAGCGCGACCAAGAACAGCGTGTTCCACAAGGTCTGCTCGGTCTACTACGTGCTGGGCGAACAGCGTTTGCCGATCTATTTCTCCGACCCGGATCGAGGCCGTCGTTCACATGCCGAGCATGTGCAGATCTACGAGGCACTGCTGCGGCGTGATGGCAACCTGGCGCAGGCGCTGATGAGCGCGCATCTGCAAGGAGCCGAGAGCTACTGGAAGGGCCTGATCACCGGCAAGTCTGACGAAGCGGCGGCTTGAGCGATGGCCAATCCGGTTGCGTCAGGATGATACCCGGATGACGCGCCCGTTGATCTATTCCTCCATGGCGCTGCATCCGGTCGCAACCGATCTGCTGCAACAGGCTGGCCGGTTGAAGGTTGCGTCAGCTCTCGACGCTGAAACCCAGATCCGCGAGGCGCGCGTTGCGGACGTGATTATCGTGCGCGCGCCACTGCCTGCAGCTTTGTTTGACGATGCGCCGAAGCTGCGCTGTGCCATCCGCCATGGTGCGGGCATCGATATGATCCCCTATGACGAGGCGACCCGGGCCGGGGTGCTGATTGCCAATGTACCGGGCGCAAATGCGCCGACCGTGGCTGAACACGTTTTTATGTCGGCACTGCTGTTGTTCCGGCAGTTTCGGCGTGTCGATCGCAATCTGCGTGCCACCGGCTGGACTGCGGGCCGGGCGCATGCAGACAGGAACATTGACCTTGCGGGGGCCACCATCGGCATCGTTGGCTACGGCAATGTCGGGCGCGAGGTGGCCCGGATCGCCCGCGAGGGTTTTGGCATGAATGTGCTGGCCTTTGCGCGCCAGGCGAAGCGTGAAGGAGGCGTTGAGTTTGTCCCCCTGGATCAGTTGGTGAGCCGGGCGGGGATTGTGGTCCTTTGCGTGCCATTAACTGCGCAGACACGCGGCCTGATTGACGCACGGCTAATCGGACTGATGCGCAAGGACGCTGTTCTTGTAAATGTCTCGCGCGGACCTGTGGTCGTTGACGATGCTCTGATCGAGGCGCTGCAGAAGGATCGGATTCGCGGCGCAGCGCTGGATGTCTTCACTGAACAACCGCTACCGCCGGATCATCCGTATTTCCAGTTCGACAACGTGATCATCACACCGCACATGGCGGGGATAACGGAAGACTCAATGATGCGCATGGGCGTCGGTGCGGCCGAACAGGCGGTTCAGGTGCTGAACGGTGAGTTGCCTGCGAACCTCCGCAATGCGGAGGCTGTCGAGCGCTATCGCAGCCGGTTTCCCTTGCGCCGATAGTGATAAAATGCGCAACCGGGTGCTCTGATGACGCCCAGGATTGATAGTTCAGGTTGGTCCGGCGAATGGTGGGCGTGACAGGGATTGAACCTGTGACCCCTGCAATGTCAATGCAGTGCTCTCCCGCTGAGCTACACGCCCATTCGAGCCGCGCATACACCACTTTTGATCTGGCGCGTCAATAGTGGTTCTGGCCTTGCGGCAAGGCCCGACAAATCAGGCTGCCTGGAGCATCTTTTCTACCTCGTTCACGAGGTCGCGCAGATGAAATGGCTTAGACAACACCTTGGCGTCCTTCGGAGCCTTGGAATCAGGGTTCAGGGCGACCGCAGCAAAGCCGGTGATGAACAACACCTTCAGGTCAGGATCAATTTCGGTGGCGCGGCGCGCGAGCTCGATGCCGTCCATCTCGGGCATCACGATGTCGGTCAGGAGCAGGGAAAATGGCTCCTCGCGAAGCCGCTCATAGGCGCTTGCACCATTGTCGAAGTCGGCAACCTGGTATCCGGCGCGTTCCAGCGCCTTGACCAGGAAGCGGCGCATGTCCTCATCGTCTTCCGCCAGCAGAATGCGTGTCATCTAAGCCTTGTCCATGCAGATAGTCGCCCGGCGTTGCCAGTCCGAACATTAACCATTCTTCATATGCAGGCGTGAGGGTAAAGATCAAGTGAACTCGCGGTGGTGCCGGCTGCGAAAGGGTGGAAGCGCCAAGCTGGACTCGCGCTTGCGCAGATGGCAGGCTGAAGCTGATGGGTTGACGGGACTTACGGACAGATTTGATGCCAGCGGCGAATGATTTTTCAGCGATTGCGCCGTTCCAGGTACACCGCACTGCCGAGCAGCGCGTTCCTTTTGTGTTCAACTCCCCGCATAGCGGGTCAGTCTATCCGGAACGGTTTCTCGCTCTGTCCCGCCTGGACGGGCACGCTATCCGACGCTCGGAGGATTGTTACGTCGATTCCCTCTTCTCCGGCGCGGTCCAGCTTGGCGCGCCAATGCTGGCGGCCAATTTTCCGCGCGCCTATCTCGACGTGAACCGGGAGCCCTGGGAACTGGATCCCAGAATGTTTGCAGACCCCACACCCCCTTTCGTGAACGCGCGTTCAGCACGCGTTGCGGGAGGGTTGGGCACAGTGCCGCGCCTTGTCGGCGAGGGTGCAGATATCTACCGCGGCAAGCTGCCATTTGCAGAAGCCAGCAGCAGGATAGAAGCCTACTACAAGCCATATCATGAAACGCTGCGCCGTCTGATGATGGCCACCCATGCGCGTTTCGGCTACGCCGTGCTCGTTGATTGCCATTCGATGCCAGGCAGTATTCGCGTTTCTGACGGAGTCTTGCGACCCGATTTCATTATCGGTGACCGGTTCGGTGTGTCGGCATCGCGCGCCTTGTCGGAAGCTGCCATCGAGTTGCTGGAGGCGAGGGGCTACACGGTGGCCCATAACAAGCCGTACGCGGGAGGTTTTATCACGGAACACTATGGCCGGCCGGCGCGCGGCCTCCACGCGCTCCAGATCGAGATCAACCGCGGGCTCTACATGGATGAGCGCACGTTGCAGAAGACGGCGGGCTTCGCCGCGTTGGCTGAGGACCTGACGCGGTTCGCGGCCGATCTCATGTCGCTGCCAGACTATTGTTTTGGCCGCCCGCCACTTGCCGCAGAGTAAAAAAAACCGCACCGGTTCGCGGTGCGGTCAAGTCTAGGGAGGAAACGCCCAAGCGGGCGCGGACAAACTGTCCGGGGTCAAAGCTATTGTGCGCCGCACATAAGTCAAGGACGAATGCGGTGCTTTTGGTCAAAAACTAATCAATTCGTGAAAGCGCCTAAAACTGTGGCAGGTGCGTCACAGTCCAG
>CAYZQP010000155.1:0-303 GCA_964480545.1 uncultured Mesorhizobium sp.
CGTTGATGCCCATTACCACTTCCGGGATCGGGAAGGAGGCAATATAGCCGGCCTCGCCCTTGGCGCTCATCTTGGCCGCGATCACGCCCTGTACGTAGCGGCCTTCATGAAACTTGGAGTTATAGGTCGAGACATTCGGATGCTCGCGCTTGAAGCCGGTGGCGTGCTCGAACTTCACGTCCGGGAATTTCGCCGCGACCGCATTGGTGGCGTCCATGAAGCCGAACGAGGTGGTGAAGATGATCTTGCAGCCGGAGCGCGCGAAGCGCTCGATGGCGCGCTCGGCGTCAGCACCTTCCGGCA
>CAYZQP010000155.1:313-9140 GCA_964480545.1 uncultured Mesorhizobium sp.
TGGCGATTTCGGCTGGTCCTATCAGCACCATCAGGGCGCACTGGCCATGCAGAAATCGCCAATCGGGCCGACATAAATGAAGCAGGCCTTCATCTTGTCCTGGGCCGAGGCAATCGACCCTGACATCAGGACGGCAGCCGAGGCCGCCAGCGCCATAATGATCTTTTTCATGGTTTCATTTTCCCTGTTGGTTGGTACGTGTAGTCTTGTTGTTATCTGTCCGGAACGAAGCCCTGCCCCAGTGCCGCGGGCGTGTTCATCATCGTCAGTCTCTTGTTTCGCGAGATCAGCACAAGCACGACGATGGTCGCAAGGTAGGGCAGCGCCGAGAGGAACTGCGACGGCATCGCCTTCAGCCAGACGCCGATATAGCTGAACGGCGGCCACAGCGCTGAAAGCTCGGCCACGCTGTAGCCCTGCACGTTCAGCTGGATGATGGTGATGGCACCGAACAGGTAGGCACCGACCAGCACGCGCATCGGCCGCCAGGCGGCGAACACCACCAGCGCCAGTGCAATCCAGCCGCGGCCAGCCGTCATGTTTTCAATCCACTGCGGCGTGTAGACGAGCGACAATTGCGCGCCCGCGAGGCCCGCACAGGCCCCGCCGAACATCACCGCCAGGTAGCGGATGGCGATGACCCTGATGCCGAGTGCGTGGGCGGAAGTTGCGCTATCGCCAACCGAGCGCAGCGTCAGGCCCGCGCGGGTGCGAAACAGGAACCACGAAACGCCTGCCAGCAGCAGCAGCGACAGGTAGAAGAACGGGTCCTGGCCAAACAGCAACCGCCCGACAAAGGGCAGTTCGGTCAGGCCGGGAATGTAGATGTTCTGCAGCTTCACACCGGGCATGCCGACAAAGGCCTCGCCGATCATTCCGGAGACACCGATGCCGAGCAGCGTCAGTGCCAGGCCGGTTGCCACCTGGTTGGTCACCATGGTGAGCGCCAGAAAGCCGAACAGCAGCGAAAACAGCGCGCCGACAATGACCGCGGCAATCATGCCGAGCCAGGGCGAGCCGGTCATGATGGCAACGCCAAAGCCGGTGACTGCGCCCATCAGCATCATGCCCTCGACGCCCAGGTTCAACACGCCGGAGCGCTCCACCACCAGTTCGCCAAGCGCTGCGATCAGCAGCGGCGTGGCAGCTGTTGCGATGGTCAGGAGGATTGCCTCAGCCATTCCCACTGGCAGCCTCCGCAGTCTGGATTTTGGCGGACACGACGCGCACGCGGTAGCGGATCAGCGTGTCGCAGGCGAGCACGAAGAACAGCAGGATGCCCTGAAAGGCGCGCACCGTCTTGTCGGTGACACCGAGCGCGATCTGTGCGGCTTCGCCGCCGAGATAGGACAGCGCGAGGATCAGGCCGGCGGCGACAATGCCAAGCGGGTTCAGACGGCCGAGGAAGGCAACGATGATCGCGGCAAAGCCGTAGCCCGGCGATATCTGTGGCTGCAGGCGACCGACCGCGCCCGACACTTCAACAATGCCCGCCAGCCCGGCCAGCGCGCCCGAAACCAGGAAGGAAAAGATGATCATCTTCGTGGTGGAGAAGCCGGCGAAGCGTCCTGCCCGCGGCGCCTGCCCGATGACACGCAGCTCAAAGCCTTTCAGCGCTTTCGACATCATCAGCCACACGAGGAGTGCGGCGACCAGCGCCAGCACAAAGCCCCAGTTGGCGCGGCCATCTGCGGGCATCATTTCGGGCAGAACGGCATAGCCGGAAAAACGCGGCGCCTGCGGAAAGTTCATTGCCGCCGGGTCGCGCCACGGCCCGCGCACCAGCCAGTCGAGCACCAGCTGCGCGACATAGACCAACATGAGGCTGGTGAGGATTTCGTTGGTGTTGAACCTGGCTTTCAGGATCGCCGGAATGAAGGCGTAGGCAGCACCGCCAATAGCGCCGAAAATCAGCATCATCGGCAAAAGCATGGCGTTCTGGAAGGCGGGGAACAACACGGGGATCGAGCCGCCAACAATTGCGCCGATCGTGAACTGGCCTTCGGCCCCAATGTTCCAGTTGTTCGAAGTGAAACAGACGGAGAGCCCGACCGCGATCATGATCAGCGGGGTTGCCTTGATCAGCAACTCGTGGACCGACCACAGCTCTGTCAGCGGCGAGATGAAATAGGTGTAGAGCGCGGTCACCGGGTTCTTGCCGAGCAGCGCAAACAGGATCGCACCGGCGATAATGGTCAGCCCAAACGCGATGAAGGGCGAGAGGGCCGAGAAGAGCTTTGACTGCTCGGAGCGGCGGATGAGTTCTACGCGCATGGGGTGGCTCCTGCGCGGTGGGGAAGACTACCCCCCCTCCGTCTCGCTTCGCTCGACACCTCCCCCCCGCTGCGCGAGGTGGAGGATGGGAGCCAGGATTGCCACCGCGTATCCTCCATCCCCACAAAGTGGGGGGGAGGTGTCGAGCGCAGCGAGCCGGAGGGGGGGCTGTTCAAGATCACCATCACGCCACCTCGGGATGATGAGGCGCGACGTGGCCGGGTTCAGCACCGCCCATCAGCAGACCAATCTTTTCATAGGTCGCCTCCGCGCGCGGGATCGGCTTTGACAGTTCGCCATTGTGCATCACGGCAATGGCGTCAGAAATTTCGAACAACTCGTCGAGGTCCTGCGAGATGACCAGCACGGCCGAGCCGCCACGGGCGAGCTCGATCAGCGACTGGCGGATGCGCGCGGCAGCGCCTGCATCGACGCCCCAGGTCGGCTGGTTGACTACCATCACGGTCGGCTGGCGATCCAGTTCACGGCCGATGATGAACTTTTGCAGATTGCCGCCGGAGAGCGACGCGGCTTCCGGGTCAGGTGCCGACTTGCGCACATCCATCTCCTGGATGACGCGCTGTGACGCTGCCTGCACCGCACCGGATTTCACAAAGCCAAGCGCCCCAACCAGCGCCTTGCCGTCGGTGGCATGGCGCGACAGCAACAGGTTCTCTGACAGGCGCATGCGTGGAGCCGCACCATGGCCGAGACGTTCCTCCGGAACGAAGGCAGCGCCCAGCTTGCGCCGCGCGGTGACGCCAACCCTGCCAACAGCCTGGCCGCGGATGCGGATCTGGTCAGCGTTGTCCTGTGTCGCCTCGCCAGACACCGCCTCGAAGAACTCGCCTTGCCCGTTGCCGGCAACGCCGGCAATGCCGAGCACTTCGCCGGCGCGAACCGACAGCCAGATGTTCTTGAGCGGGATCGAGAACGGACCGGCCGGCTTGCGGCTCAGACCACAAATGCCGAGCAGTTCCTGCGCACCATCGAGATTGATCGGCTCGCTATGCGCACTCGTTACGTCAGCGCCAACCATCATGCGGGCGAGCGAGGCGGCGGTTTCCTGGCGCGGGTCGCAATGGCCAACCACCTTGCCGTGACGCATCACGGTGGCGCGGTCGCACAGGCGCTTCACCTCTTCGAGGCGGTGCGAAATGTAGAGGATCGACTTGCCCTCAGCGCGCAGGCGCTCCAGCGTCTCGAACAGCTTTTCAGCCTCTTGCGGGGTCAGCACCGAAGTCGGCTCATCGAGGATGATCAGATCCGGCTCCTGCAACAGGCAGCGGATGATCTCGATGCGCTGGCGCTCGCCGACGGACAGGTCGCCGACAAGCGCATCGGGATCGACCGGCAGGCCGTAGCGTTTGGAGAGATCGCGCGCCTTTGCGGCGATGGCATTGATGGGCGTGGTCTTGTCGAGCGAGAGCGCGATGTTTTCCGCCGCTGTCAGCGCCTCAAATAGCGAAAAATGCTGGAACACCATGCCGATGCCCAGCGCCTTCGCCTGGTTCGGGTTGGCGATGCGCACCGCCTCGCCCTTCCACCAGATTTCGCCGGCATTGGGCTGCAACGAGCCGAACAGCATTTTGACGAGAGTCGATTTCCCTGCCCCGTTCTCACCCAGAAGTGCGTGAATCTCGCCCTTCGGAATTTCGAGGTCGACATGATCGCAGGCGGTCAATGTGCCAAAAATCTTGGTCAGACCGCGCGCGGAAAGTAAGTCGGCGTCCCTTGCCGGGGAGGTACTGGTCACGCCCTGCCGTCACCCTGTTGCTGTGTGTTCCCCTGCCCTTATGTTGGGCATTGCCCGCACCTTAGGCGTTTGCTTTTGCGCCGCAACAGGGATTCGACCAAGCGGTCAAATTTTTCGGGGACAAGGATCAGGGGATCAAAACCGTGACGCCGGTGGTTTTGCGCGCTTCCAGATCGGTATGTGCCTGCGCGACATCCTTCAGCGCATAGGTCTGGTTGACGTTGATCTTGACCTTGCCAGACAGCACGACGTCAAACAGCGCCTGCGCTGCCTCCTCAAGCTCCTCGCGCCTGGCGATGTAACCGAACAGCGTGGGCCGGGTGGCAAAGAGCGAACCCTTCTGCGACAGCAGCGTCATCGGAAATGGCGGCACAGGCCCCGACGCATTGCCGAAACTGACGAACAGGCCGCGCACTTTCAGGCAATCCAGCGAGCCGGGGAACGTGTCCTTGCCGACCGCGTCATAGACGACGTCACAGAGCTTGCCGCCGGTCAGCTCCTTGACGGCGGAGGCGAAGTCGGGCGTCTCGCGATAGTTGATGACCTCGTCAAAGCCGTGAGCCTTTGCGAGATCGATCTTGTCCTGCGAACTCGCAGTGCCGATGACACGCGCACCAAGCGCCTTCGCCCATTGGCCGAAGATCAGGCCGACGCCGCCGGCTGCCGCATGAAACAGCACGGTGTCGCCTGGTTTGATCGCATGGGTGCGGCGCACCAGATATTCGGTGGTCATGCCTTTCAGCATCATGCCGGCCGCCTGCTGGTCGGAAATGCCGTCGGGGATTTTCACCAGCCGGTCGGCCGGGATCAGGCGCTGCTCGGCATAGCCGCCAAGGCCCGCAGCATAGGCAACACGGTCGCCCGGCTTCACAACAGTGACGCCCCCGCCCACGGCTTCGACGACACCAGCACCTTCGCCGCCGGGAATGACCGGCAGGCCCTCGGGTGCTGCGTAGAGGCCGGTGCGGTAATAGACATCGATGAAGTTCAGGCCGATGGCGGTCTGGCGCACCAGCGCCTGGCCTTCGCCGGGCACGCCGATTTCGACATCCTCATAGCTCAGGACTTCAGGCCCGCCATGGGCGTGGATACGGACAGCTTTAGGCATGATGGCTCCGGGACGAGTAAATGTTGGCCAGAATGGGCGACGGTCCGGCAAGGTAGGCGCAAGGGGCAAAATGTAAACCGCCCCCGGTGCTAAAACGGTCAGCCTTTGGTTGCCGCAGTCTGTGCGGGCTTCGCTCCAAGCTGCGGGAAAATCTGCATGACCGCGCCGATGACGAAAAGATAGATGCCTGTCACCGTGATGCCGGCCTTGATGAACAGATCGAGGTAATGCGCGAAGGTTGCCTGCTCGGCCTCCTCGGCACCGGTCAGCCCGTAATAGTGCCGCACTGCGGCCTGCAGCAGGTAGAGTCCGCCAAAGAAGCACCAGGCCAGCGTCATCGCCATGTTGAGCGGACGCAGCCGCTGCACGCGCACCGGATGCAGGAAATTCACCGGCACGAAGGTGAGGATGCCGCACAGGAGCACGACGGCGAAGGCGACCCACTCACCGGGTTCGATGATGAACAGCGTGAACACCACCATGTTCCAGACGACAGGGAAGCCTTTGAAGAAGTTCTCCTTCGTCTTCATGCCGGTGTCGGCGTAGTAGATCGCGCTGGAGACGACGATGATCGCCGCCGACAGGAACGACAGCCCCTCGCCCATGAAGCCGCTCTGGTAGAGCGCGAAGGCGGGGATGAGCACGTAGGTGACGTAGTCGATGATGTTGTCGAGGAGTTCGCCGGACCATGTCGGCAGCACTTCCTTGACCTGAAGCTTGCGCGCGATCGGCCCGTCAATGCCATCGACCAGCAGTGCGAGGCCAAGCCACCAGAACATCTCGTTCCAGCGGCCTTCGCTGGCAGCAACGATGGAGAGGAAGGCGAGAAAAGAACCGGAGGCCGTCAGGATGTGGACCGAGAAGGCGCGCAGTTGCGGCCAGGTCACCTTCTGCTTTGGCTTCGGGATCTTGGCTGCAAGCTTCTTCGCAGCTTCAGCCGCACGCTGGCCCTGCTTGCTGCTTGCAAGCTTTCTTGCAGCCGCCGCAGCCCGCTTTCCAGGCTTTTGATGACGTGTAGGCTCAGCCACGCGCTGTTCCGATCATATTGCAAGCATCGATCAAATCGTGCGCCAACCTGTCCCGCCGCCAACCATGCTGAACTCTTCCCGACTTAAGCCAGGCGAGCAACGACAAACAAGCACAATAACCCGCGTTCCCCGGATTATTGGGGCGAAACGCCGCGCGGCTGATGCTTCCCATGAGCTAGTGCGCATGGCAGTTTGCCGGAATGCAAGACGCCATACTGGTTGCCGGAACCGGCCCCGCAGGATTGATCGCCGCACTTGCCCTGGCACACCAGGGCCGGAGCGTGCAACTTGTCGGTCCTGCAATTGGCGCGAAGGACCAGCGCACGACGGCGCTGATGGTTCCGGCCATCGAGTTTCTTGAGAAGCTGGACGTACTGGACGCGATCCGCTCCGAGACCGCACCGCTTGCAACGATGCGCATCGTTGATGCCACGAGCCGCCTGATCCGTAGCCCTGTGGTCACCTTTCGCGCCGCCGAGATCGGCGAGCGGTGGTTCGGCCTGAACATCCCGAACCGCGCGCTGAACGCTGCTCTCGAAGCGAAGGTTCGGGCGACGCCGGAGATCACCTGGAGTGACAGTCTCGTCGCTGGCTGGGACCTCGGCGAAAACCTGGCCCGCGCGACGCTGACTGATGGCCGCGTGCTCACGGCAAAGCTCGTCGTTGCAGCCGATGGACGCCTTTCGCCGGCACGTGAGGCTGCCGGCATAAAGGTTCGGCAAAACCGGTTGCCGCAATCTGCTCTGGTCGTGAGCTTCGGCCATACGCGTCCGCACGGCTCGATCTCGACCGAGTTTCACACCGAAACCGGCCCGTTCACGCAGGTGCCACTGAAAGGTGATCGCTCAAGCCTCGTCTGGGTGGTGCAGCCCGAGCAGGCCGAGGAACTGGCAGCGCTTGATGATGTTGCTCTGTCGGCACGCATCGAGACGCAGATGCAGTCCATGCTCGGCCGCGTCACAGTCGAGGCCGGCCGGCAAATCTATCCGCTGACGGCCTCCACGCCGGACCGCTTCGCGGAAAAGCGCGTCGCGCTGGTTGGCGAGGCAGCGCATATCTTTCCGCCCATCGGCGCCCAGGGCCTCAATCTCGGCATCAGGGATGTGGCCGATCTTGTTGAAATTGTTGGGCGAGCTGAAGGCGATCCTGGGAACATAGAGATTCTACGCGCCTATGACGCAAAACGCCGCCCCGATATTCTCGCGCGCTCCACCGCTGTGAACCTGTTGAACCGGTCACTGCTCTCGGACCTTTTGCCATCACAGATGGCACGCGGTGCCGGTCTCGGGCTGCTGGGCGGCGTTTCGCCGTTGCGCGCCTTTTTCATGCGCGAGGGCCTGCGCCCGGGCAGCGGGCTCAGGGCTGCGTTCGAGGATCTACGGGAACAGATCCGGCGGTAACGTGCCACTCTGGATCAGGTAGAGCAGCAAGGTCACCGTACCGACAGACAGCACTGTGGTGATCAGCACGCTGGCCGAGGCCCGCTCTACCCAGACGCCATATTGCTGCGCCAGCACGAAGACATTGGTGGCAGTCGGCAGAGCGGCCAGCAGCACCGCCGTGTACACCCAGACCGGATCGAAATTGCCGACAACCGAGAGCATCACGTAGGCGATGACCGGATGGATCACGAGTTTCAGGATCGCAATCGGTCCGAGTTCCACCGGCACACGTTTCAGCGGGCGAAGCGCCAGCGTCACGCCCATCGCAAACAGCGCGCACGGAGCCGCAGCGCGCGCCAGCGTGTCGAGCAGGCGCTCCACCGGCACAGGCGGTTTGACCTGCAGCCATGCACCGAGCACGCCAACAATCGTTGCGATGATGAACGGGTGCAGCAGTATCTTCCTGCCCACCTCCAGCGCCAGTTTGCCCGCGCCAACCTTGTTGCCACCGGAGAGTGCCATCATGGTCGGCGTCACGGCGAAATGCAGAATGTTCTCGAAGCAGAAGATGAGCGCCACCGGCACCGCAGCCGCCTCGCCAAACGCCAGCAGAGCCAGGCCAGGCCCCATGTAACCGATGTTGCCATAGGCTGAAGCCAGGGCCTTGATGGTCGATTCCCTTATCTCGCCGCGCGACAGGATGTAGGACGAGACGAACATCAACGCGAACACGATGTAGGTGGAGGCCACTGCCGCGAATATGTAGCTCCACTCGGTCAGCTTCTCGATCGGCGTCTTCGACAACAACTGGAAGAACAGCGCCGGCAAGGCAACGTAGATGATGAACGTGTTCATCCAGCCAAGCGCTTCCAGCGGCTGGCGGGTGATTCGCGCAACACCGAACCCGAGAAAAATCAGCCCGAAAAACGGGAAGACAAGGCCAATCAGATCGTACATCAGCTAGCCGGCATTCGGTACAAGTTTACTTGAAATCGGTGCATTGCTGTTCCAGATATGGGCCGGGTAACCGCCATGAATGAAGCCAAGACAGCAAAATTCCGCATCGGACAAGTGGTCCGGCACCGTATCTTCCCGTTTCGTGGCGTGATCTTCGACGTGGATCCGGTGTTTGCCAATACTGACGAGTGGTATGACGCCATTCCCGCTGACGTACGCCCGCGCAAGGACCAGCCATTCTATCACCTCCTGGCCGAAAATGCAGAGACGGAATACGTCGCCTATGTCTCGGAGCAGAACCTGCTCGACGATGACAGCGGCG
>CAYZQP010000156.1:0-5855 GCA_964480545.1 uncultured Mesorhizobium sp.
CGACATCGAACAGGGTCGGCGCGATTTTGGTGATCTCGGTCGTCAGTGGGCGGCCTTCACGCTTCCAGCCATCCAGGCCACCCTCCAGGATGAAGACGTTCTCTGCCCCGAACAGTCTGAACATCCACCATGTTCGCGCCGACGAAAACAGACCAGGACCGTCATACACGACAATCGTATCTGTGACCGATATCCCCATGCTGCCAGCGTAGGTCGCGAATACTTCCGGTGGCGGCAATGTATGCGGCAGGGTGGAGCCAGGCGCAACGACTGCATCATGATCGAAGAAAACCGCACCAGGAATGTGTCCCGGCTCGTACTCGGCTCGGGCGTCCCTCCCTTGCGCTGGCAAATACCAGGCGCCATCGACAATCGAGAGACCCGGCTGACCCAGCCGCTCCTGCAGCCAGTCGGCTGTGACAAAGAATCGGTTGGTCATGCAATTGGCCTCCTGGTACCTCTTCATCTTGTCACGCCACACCACTGCGCCAAAGCAGTTTGCTGTGACGCAGGTCACGTTTTAACGTTGATCACGGGCGATGGTTTCCCAAGCCCACCCCGGCATTCTGGACAATCGTTCAAAACAGTTGTTTGATGATCGGGTCCAAGGGAGGAGACGGACATGAATATCGCAGCGCCTGCGCAGCAATTTCCATTTGCCGAACTTGACGCAAAGATAGATGAGCTGGTTGCCAACAAGGAGCGATGGGCGCGCACAAGCGTTGCCGAGCGCATCAACATCCTGTCGCGTATCAAGGACGGCATCCGCCAGGTTGCAGAAAAGTGGGCCCTGACGGCGGCTGAGAAAAAGCAGATCCCTGCAAACTCGCCACTCGTTGGCGAGGAATGGATTTCTGGCCCCTATGCTGTGATGGCAGCATGTAACGCCTTCATGCAGACACTCTCGGAAATGGACGGCAAGAAATTTGTCGACCATCTGCCGGTGCGCGACCTTCCCGGCGGGCAGATTGCGGTTGAAGTCGTGCCGCATTCGATCTGGGACCGGCTGCTGCTTTCGGGCGTCAAGGCCGAGGTCTGGATGCAGAAGGGTGTGACGCGCGAAAACCTCAAGGCAAACACTGCGTCTACCTATGACATCCCTCCTGATCAGCGCGAGGGCGCGGTTGCGCTGGTGCTGGGCGCTGGCAACATTGCCGCGATCACCCCGCTGGACTGCTTCCACAAACTCTTCGTCGACCACGAGGTGGTCATCCTGAAGATGAACCCGGTCAACGATTATCTGCTTGAGTTCTACGATGTGGCGCTCAAGCCGCTGGTGGATTTTGGCGCGCTGCGCATGGTGCGCGGCGGTGCGGATGTCGGCGAGTATCTCTGCCAGCACCCGGAAGTGGCCGACATCCATATCACCGGCGCTGGCGCCTCGCACGACGCGATCGTCTGGGGGGTGGGCGAGGAAGGCCGACGTAACAAGCGCGCAGGCACGCCGCGCAACACGCGCAGAATCACTTCGGAACTTGGCGCTGTATGTCCGACAATTGTCGTTCCGGGTCCCTGGAGTGCTGCTGACATCTCCTTCCAGGCTGAACAGATTGTTTCCCAAAAGCTGCACAATCAAGGATTTAACTGCGTTGCTTGCCAGGTGCTTGTGATGCCGGAAGACTGGCAAGAGACCGGTAATCTGCTCAACAAGGTTGAGGAAACCATCAAGGTTACACCCGGACGCGGGCTCTATTATCCGGGGGCCCAGCAGCGGCTCGAGAGCTTCACAGACCACGCCGCTGACAATGTAAAACGCGTCTCCCGGCCCGGTGGCCCGGACACCGTGGTTGTACCCTTCAGCAGGGGCGATCAGGAATGGTACGCCGATAATGAAGTGTTCGCCCCGGCAATGAACGTTCACCGCATCGAAGGGAAAGATGAGGAGCAGTATCTCATCGAGGCAATCAAGTTCGCGAACGAGACTCTGCATGGCACGCTGGGCGGCAATATTCTGATCCACCCTTCAACCATCAAGAAGATCGGCCGCAGGCGCTTCGACGAGATTGTCGCTGAGTTCCGATATGGCTCAATCGCGATCAACGCGTGGACAGGCCTTGGCTTCCTGATGGTTCAGACGACCTGGGGTGCATACCCCGGCCACACACTGGACGACGTCCAGAGTGGCATCGGCATGGTCCATAACTCTTTCATGTTCGACAGGCCCGAGCGTTCGGTGGTGGAAGCGCCGTTCCGACCCTTCCCCCGGAGCCTCATGCACGGCAGCCCGACACTGCTGCCACGTCCACCATGGTTCGTCACCAACAAGCGTCAGGATAAGGTCGGCAAGCTTCTGACCGACTTCCAATACAAGCCAAGTTGGTTCAAACTGCCGCGCATATTCATGAACGCCCTGATGGGCTGATCATTTTTGCGGAATCTGGATGAATTCGACAAAGACAAACAAGCTGGTCCGTCTCAAGGACGAGGCGGACAGCCGGTCAGGCAAGAGGTCGGAGAAGAAGCGGGAACTGGCCAGGCACGCGATCACCACACTCGGCCAACTTGGCTACGCCCGCACAGGTCTGCGCGATATTGCCGAACAGTCGGGCGTCTCCGTCGGCGTGCTGCACTACTATTTCGACGATAAGGTCGAGCTCATTCTCTACTGCGTGCAGATGTACAAGGAAGAGTTTGCGGCTGACCTCGAGGTCGTGATCGAACGCGGTGATACGCCCGAAGCAGCCGCCCGCCTCCTGGTGGAAGGGCTGGTGCGTGCGGTTGCCAATAATGGCGGAACCCATACGCTGTGGTACGATATTAGCGCGCAGTCGATGTTCGACCCCGCCTTTCGCCCGGTTGTGGAACATATCGAGGAAACACTGATCGATATCTGCCGCCGCATTATCGAGAAGAACGGCCTCACCGGGGCAAGTCCCAGGGCTCTCTACCTCGGCCTCGATGGCATCTTCCGGCACTATCTGGCACGTTACGTTGCAGAGGCCCCGCGCTCGCTGGAAGACATGCGGCAGGCGCTCGGCGATTTTCTTGCGCAGTTCGTTGCGGCAAGCGTGGCTGCCAATGCTGCAAACGCAAGCGCCGGCGATTAACCCAAATTCGAGCAAATCGCTGTATGACCCTGTCATGCAACGGTTAGCAGAATGACAGATACAGCGACACAATCCCGACCGGTCAGCCTGGGTGGCACCCTGCTTGGCCTGCGCCAGAGTTGGCTCGCAATCGACAAGAATGCGCGTGCCGTGGCGTTCGCCCAGACCGCTGCCGGCAAGGCTGCATTATGTCTTGCCTTCGTCGCGCTACTGGCGCTCGGTCAGCAGGTTTCAACCGTCGTCGTGGCGCTCGTGACGCTGACTTTGCTCGGCTGCATGTTTTTTCCGGCTCACAAACTTGCCTTCATGGCTGCTTCCGGGACGTTCTATTTCCTGCTCCGACCGTTCCGCACAGAGCAGCAGATTGCGCTGGTCGAACGGGTGTACCCGATGGAATGGGCGATCACTGGCCTGCCGGGCGTACCTATCTATTTGCCAATGACGCTGCTGGTGCTGGTTGCCGGCTACGCGGCGGTGCGCCTCGTGCAGGTGCGCGCTGACAGCTGGCCGGCGAAACGGCCTGTGCTTACGCTGCTTCTGTTGCTCGGCACCGGACTGGCCGCCGGCATGGCGCTGCCTGCAGGCACTGCGGCACATGGCCTGATCTGGGCCATCCAGTGCATCTTCGCCGCCTCGTTCTTCTTCCTCGCCTACATGCTGTCGGAAGCACGCAACAAGGACGGCATCACTGCGCTGGAACGCACCGGCTTTATCCGCCCGTTCTGGAGTGGCGGCTCGATGCCGGTGAAGGGACCGTCCTATTTCCGGAAGTTTGAGGCAAAGACACCTGCCGAACTGGCGGCCCTGCACTGGCGCGGCCTGAAACTCATTCTGTGGGCGACGATCCTTGCCCTGGCCCTCAAAGCCGGCAATATGCTGGGTTACGACTGGGCCGGGCTTCCAAACCTCCAGCAGGCCATTGCAGCCACGGCCAATGGCAACGAACCAGGCATCGCCATGGCCTGGCTGATCCTGTTCAAGACCTTCATTCTGACGGCACTCTGGCTTGCAGCCGCACTGCACACAGTCGTGGCGATTATCCGCATGTGCGGTTTCGGCATCCCGCGCGGCATGGCGCGGCCCTTCTCGTCGCGCACCATTGCCGAGTTCTGGAACCGCTTTTTCTTCTATTTCAAGGAATTGCTGGTCGACTTCTTTTTCTATCCGGCATTTGTCCGCTTCTTCAAGAAGCAGCCGAAACTGCGCATCGCCTTTGCAACATTCTGCGCGGCTTTTGTCGGCAATGTGCTGTTCTCGATCATCTCGCAGATCAATCTCTTTGCCGAGAAGAGTTTTGTCGACGCGCTGTGGACCTTCGATTCTTACGTGGTTTATGCGCTGGCGCTGACGATTGCGCTGATCGTATCCCAGTTGCGCGGGCACAAACCGCGCCCGGAAATGGGCTTCATCCGCTATCAGGTGACACCGCGCATCGCCGTGCTTGGCTTCTTCATCGTCGCCCAGATCTTCTCGGACGAGAGCGCCCAGACCACTCTGGCAGAGCGGGCCGGATTTCTGACGTATCTGTTAGGCGCGTGATCAGGCGGTGCCTGTCAGCGCCTTCAGATCGCGAATGGTGTCGATCCTGGTAATGTCGAAATCGGCGTCGGCGAGGTCGAGTCCGTACTCCGATTCCAGCAGCATGATGATCTCGATCGAGGCCATGGAATCGAGCCGACCGGTCAGGAACAGTGAATCCGTTTCGGTCACCGGGCGTGTATCACCACGATCCGCCAGTTTCTCTGAAATCAGATCGGCGATTGGCTGAAAACTTCGCATTTTGATCCCCCGTATTTCACTGCTGAACCAGAACCCGGTCAGATTGAATTTCCTCCTAATCACCGATCACGCTGTGATGACATTTTCGTTATCGTGGGCGCTGGCGACTGAATATTGAGAACTCCGCCCCAGAACACCCGGGTACAGCAACCTTGAGGCGTCCATGCAGGCGGAACTGAACGCAGCCCATTCCTTCTATCAGTCGTCGCTGAAATGGCCCGATGCGCCATCGATCGTCGTGGGCGATACCAGCTACAGCTATGGCTGGATGGCGGAACGCGCACCGAAGCTCGCGGCATTGTTCGCCCGGAGCAAGCGCACGCAGCGTGTTGGCATCCTGGCCACCCGCTCCGTCGAGGCCTATCTCGGCATTGTCGGTGCGCTGTGGTCGGGTGCCACCTATGTGCCGCTGAACCAGAAATGGCCCGAGGCGCGGCTGGTTGAACTGCTGACCATGCTCGACCTTGACGCACTGGTGGTCGATGGCAACGGCCTGAAGCTGCTGACCCCGGCTGTGCGTGCGGCCGGCCCAAAGCTGATCATCGTTCCCGAAGGCACCGGTGAGGCCGGGGACATTGCGCTGGACGCCCTGCCCGATGAAACCATCCCAGCACCCGTGCCCGTCGCACCTGACCATCCGGCCTATGTGATCTTTACCTCAGGCACGACCGGAACGCCCAAGGGGGTGGTCATCGCGTCGGCCTCGTTGCAGCACTATCTCGACCAGACGGAGCCGTGGACGCAGTTCACGCAGGCCGACCGTGTTGGCGAATGCTGCGACGTGACCTTTGATCTGACCGTGCACAACATGTTCCTCGCCTGGCGCGCAGGCTCATCGCTCCACCTGATGTCCAGCCTCGACCTGATGGCCCCTGCCCGCTTCGTGCGCGGCCACGAGGTTTCGGTCTGGCTCTCGGTGCCAACAATAGCCGCGACTATGAAGAAACTTGGCGCGCTGAAGCCGGGCATTTTCCCGTCGCTAAGGCTGTCGATCTTCTGCGGCGAGCCGCTCCCGGTCGCAGTCGCACA
>CAYZQP010000156.1:5865-9092 GCA_964480545.1 uncultured Mesorhizobium sp.
TACGGCCCGACTGAAGCGACTGTCATCTGCATGCGCCAGAGCCTGACTGACCCACCAGCAGAAACCGCCTCGCGCGGCACGCTGGCCATCGGCACACCCTATGAGACCATGACCGTTGCGATCTTCGACGAGAACCAGAAGCCGGTCACGCAAGGGGTTTCGGGCGAGATCGCGCTGTCGGGACCGCAGGTCGGTATCGGCTATTTCAGTTCGCCGAGCCAAACCGACGACCGCTTCCGCATCATCGATGGCCAGCGCTGGTACCTTACCGGCGATCAGGGTGTGCAGGACGAGAGCGGCATCTTCCATCACCTTGGGCGCATCGACAATCAGGTGAAGGTGAAGGGCAATCGCATCGAACTGGAAGAAATCGACGCGCATCTGCGCACTGCAGCCGAAAGCGACACGGTCGCGACCATCGCCTGGCCAATCCGCCTTGGCTCGGCCGAGGGGCTGATCGGCTTCTGCACCGGCAGCCCGCATGACGCGCAGGAAATCCGCGCACGCATGCGCGCCTCGCTGCCGGAATACATGGTGCCGGGCGAAATCCGCCTGCTGGATGCCATGCCGCTGAACATCAACGGCAAGGTCGACCGCCGCGCGCTTAGGGAAAGCCTAGGGTCTGAATAGCAGAACGGCGCCCGAGGGCGCCGTTCTATCTCTAGCCTGGACCAACTTCTACGCCGGTATGGCTTCCTGCTCCCGCTCCAGGCGGTCGCGATTGCGGCCATGGAAGAAGTTGATGGTCAGGACCACGACGATTGCCACGGCGCCGACCGCCTCGATCCACATCGTTGGCTGTAGGGTCACGATGCCGCTTGCCAGCAATATGGCCCGCTCGATCAGATTCAGGCGCGCGAACATGTAGCCCTCAAGCACTGCAACCAGCGCGACACAGGTCAGGAAGGCGAGTATGCCGTTCCAGATCACGATCGGGACCGGCCCGCCCATGATGATCTCCGGATTGAAGACCATGAAGAGCGGGATGATGTAGAGCCCCTTGGCGAACTTCCACGCCTGAACGCTGGTCTCCACGGGCGGGCTTTTGGCAATGGCCGCCGCCGCAAATCCCGCAAGCGCAATGGTGGTGTGACATTCGAGTCCTGCGAATACCAGAACACGACAAGGTGCACGATCAGCAGCGGAATGCCGAATTCGGCGCTCATGGCCGGACCGACCAGAATGATCAGCACGATGTAGCTCGCCGTCACCGGCAGACCGAAGCCCAGGATCAAGCTTGCAATCAGCACCACAAACAGCGCCAGCACGATGTTGCCGCCGGAGAAGGTCATCATCAGCGCCGAGAATTTCAAGCCGAGACCCGTCAGCCCGATAACGCCAACAATGATGCCGCCAATGGCGCAGGCGAGGCTGACCGTCAGTGCGTTGCGTACGCCGACCTCGCAGGCTTCAACGGCCTTTCCGAGACCTGCGCGCAGCGCGCCTGCAAGCGGCAGCCGCTCTTCGGCGACGGTCACTTCGGTCGTGCCATCAGGGCGGATGTGCTGGAAACGGCGGAAACTTATGAAGCATCCCACTCTGTTAACCTTGCGACTTCACCGCGAATTCATGGTCATGAGCTAGATTGAAGTTTCGTTGATAGGGGTGCGCGCATGACAATTCTGCAGGCAAAGCTGGCCAATGGTATCGAGATCGTCGTCGACCCGATGCCAGGTCTGGAAACCGTCGCTATCGAAGCAGCAATCCGGACCGGCTCCGCGCATGAGACCGAAGCCCAGCATGGCATGGCGCATTTCGTCGAACACATGATCTTCCACGGCAGTCAGTCTGCCAGTTCGATCGAAGTCCAGAACCAGCTCCAGCAGCTGGGAAGCGATATGAATGCAACCACCGACCTCGACGCGACATCGTTCAACCTGATCGGACTACGCGAGAATGTCGATGCAACCATTGGCATTTTCTCAAAGCTACTGGCCAACCCGAGCTTTGATCAGAACGATCTCGACCTCGAAAAGAAGATCGTGCTGGACGAACTGCGTGGGCGGAAGGGCTCAGGCGAGGTGATGAACGAAGGCTTCTGGGCCTGCGCCTATGACGAGCATGCGATCACGCGTCCGACCATCGGCACAGAGGAATCCATCGGCGCCTTCACGCTGGATGCTGTTCGCGAATTCTCTTCGAAGAACTATGTCAGCGGCAACCTGACAATCTCGGTCGCCGGTGCCGTTGACCCGCAAGAGGTCAAGGCGTCGATTGAGCGCCACTTCGCTGCGATGCCTGCAGGCGAGCGCGCTGAAGCGGTACCGCTCAAGTTCTTCGGTGGTGAGGCGCATTTCCCCTGCCCCTGCGAGAACGGCCGCATCATGCTGGGCTTCCCGATGCGATGCACAACCTTGCATCAGCAGCAGGTCACAGAAGTTTTGCAGCACATCATTGGTGGCGGGCCAACTTCGCGATTGTTCCAGGAAGTTCGTGAGAAGCGCGGCCTTGCCTATGATGTCTGCGCCTGGACCAGCAACCACCTCGGCCAGGCAATGATGGTCCTGGACCTGAATGGTCATTCGAAATCTAACCGCGAAATGTTTGCGGTGATGGTCGATGTGCTCTCCGAATTACAGAATTCCATCAGCTCTGACGAACTCCAGCAAGCCAAGGGCATGATCGCAGCCTACCTGCGCATGAACCACGACATGAACTTCCGCCGCGCAGATCGCGCCTCGCACTATATGGCCGAGGGGCTGGTTGTGCCGGATCTGCAGCAGGAACTGCTGGCGATCTCCACCGTGAATGCCGACGACCTGCGCGCCGAACTGGCACGCATGTTGTCCGTCACGCCGGCACTCGCGGTCCACGGTCTGGTGCGCAAGATGCCGACGCTGGCAGACTATCAGGCCCAGGTGGGTGTGGCCAAAGCCGCGTAGTAGACAACCACACACAAACGACAACGGCGCCCCGAGGCGCCGTTTTCATTTAACCAAAGGCTGGCGCATCAAGCGCTGGCCTTTTCCTTCTTGTCCTTGGCTTCCGCGTAGATGTAGAGCGGGCGCGCGTTGCCGGTCACGACCTCATCCGAGATCACGACTTCCTTCACGCCTTCCAGCGCGGGCAGTTCGAACATGGTGTCGAGCAGGATCGCTTCCATGATGGAGCGCAGGCCGCGTGCACCAGTCTTGCGCTCGATGGCGCGTTTCGCGATGGCCGAGAGCGCGCTCTCGTGGAAGGTCAGCTCGACATTCTCCATCTCGAACAGGCGCTGGTACTGCTTG
>CAYZQP010000157.1:0-8999 GCA_964480545.1 uncultured Mesorhizobium sp.
CCCGCAATCACCCCCTCACCGGTCCTTCGGACCACCTCTCCCCCTGCCCGGGGGGAGAGGAGCGCTGGCATCCGGCGTCGGTTCCAACCCTCAACACTTGGCACTATGCTCAACGCTTGGCACCGCTCCTCTCCCTCACGGAGTGGGGGAGAGGTGGCCCGAAGGGCCGGTGAGGGGGGCAACACGTGCGAAGCAGCAATTGACAACCTCGTCAGACCGCGTAATGTTCTCTTTATGTTCTTATTTGAGAATGAGAGATATGAAACCCGTTCCGCCCAGGAAATCTCGCTCGCGGCGTAAGTCCGGCACAACCCGTCGGGCGCGTTCCTTGCGGCGGGGCGACAATCTGGCTGAAGGCAGGTTGTGGTCCGAGCTTAAGGATCGCAAGCTCGGCGGGTTCAAGTTCGTGCGCCAGCTCCCAATCGGGAACTATTTCGCCGATTTCGCGTGCCGGGAAGTACGTCTGGTCGTTGAAGTGGATGGCAGCCAGCATGCGGATAGTGAATATGACCGCGTCCGTGATGAGTTCATGCGCAATGCCGGTTATTCCGTCATCCGTTTCTGGAGCCATGAAGTGCGCAGCCAGACGCAGGCCGTCTGCGAGACGATCCTTTCAGCGCTTGATGGTCGATTGTCAGAAGAGACCCAAGCTACGGATTTGAGGTTTCTTCCGGCGAATTCGGCGCGTGCGTGGCAACAGCCCCCTCACCGCCTCGCTGCGCTCGGCACCTCTCCCCCACTGCGTGAGGGAGAGGAGAGCGCTTGAACCGAAATCAAGCTGCGGTCGGACCAGGGTCGTCGTCATAGTCGCCGGCAATTGCCGGAGCGGCCTGCAGTCCGCCGGTGATCAGCGTCAATCTCGGGCCGGTGCGCAGCTTGCCGAGAAGCATGCGGCGTTGGGCTGCTTCGGGCTGATGAAGCACGTCGAGCAGCGTGATCTCCTCCTCATCGCCTGAACTGGTCTGGATCGTGAGTTGCTGGCCGGTGCGCAAGCCAAGCAATGCCAGCCCGCGCAGAGTGGTGATCGGCTGGAAATGCCCGGTCGGCGCACTCATACGGGCCTGGGAGATGATGCGCTGTTCTGGCTCGGCGTCGCCGGCACGAAACAACAGGCGGCTGTTCAGCGTGGCAACATTTTCCGCGACGTCCTCGCGGAAGACGACGCTCGCTGCGGCAATCTTCTGGCGCAGAAGCTGGGTGTGGGCAGACCGCAGGTCTTCCGAGCGCTCGGCCATGACTTCCAGGATCGTCAGATCCTTCGTGGTGAGAATACAGGACATTGCAGGTCTCCTCGCCGGCGCATGCGCGGGCGGTCAGTGTGAGAGCACAGTGGAGTGTTCCCCTGACCGCAGCGCAGTCAGGGGCTAGTGTCCTGCAATAAGACAGCCTCCGAGGAGGGTGAGGCGCCGCCGTTCCTGCATGGGATCAGGCAGCCACTTCTGCTGGCTGGTGGACGGTCTCGACCGTCAGCCGGTGTACCCGTCCGTCGCGCGCTTTCCAGTCGATGGACTGGCCAGCCGACAGGCCGATCAGCGCCACGCCGATGGGCGTGAGCACGGAAATTTTGCCGGCAGCAATGTCAGCCTCGCCCGGATAGACAAGCGTGACATCGCGGCTTTCGCCATCGCCGGTGGAATAGCGCAGGCTGGAGCCCATGCGCACAATATCAGGGCGCAGCGCGTGATCATCGACGATCTTCGCGCGGTCAAGCTCGGCCAGAAATTCATCCGCCAGCGGGCCTTCCGGCAGCTTTTCGGCCAGAAGGGTCAGGCGGGCATGGTCCTGCCGGTTGATGGAGATTACCGGCTTTGTGTTGCGAGCGGCCATGGCTGCTCCTTTCGAATGCGCGTGGACGCAAAGCGTCCGCGACTGATTGGGTGGAATGAGGTTGTCGCTGGAATGGGCCTATCCCGTTTCGGGATGATGGCCGTCGCCCCACGGCCGGGGCGCGACAGCCGGGCCGGGGGTTACTGTCCCGCGATCGGGAACATCCTCGAAACGAGGCGGGTGTTGAAAGCAACGCAAACCATTCCCCTAAGGTTGGTCATTGCGGCTGGAATGTCAAGGAATGCTGTATTGTCCCATCCGGCCAGGGGTGCCAGCCCGCTGAAATGTCAGCCGGGTCACATTCGAGCCCGATTTCCCGGCCATCAGCTATTTATCCGTGGTCAATTGATTTTCCTGCGCGAAGGCGACAGGCGGGTTTGTTGACTTGAGGGCGCCGGACAGGCAAAAAGCGGCACGACCGCCGACCAACGAAGACTATACTGAGGGGAAACGCCGCGGTTCATGCAGGATATCGAACGATCCATTGCTGAACTCGGCAACGACCCGCCTTTGCTGGCGGACAGCCGTAGCGGTCCGCCTGACCGGCGGGAGGTTTCTGCCCGTTGGCTTTCCGGCACGTTTCTCACCGGTGTTACCTCGATCGTTCTGATGGGCGTCGCGCTGTTTGGCGCGATGGAGGGCCGGGTGCTGATCGCCACGCCGCCCGAGACCGCAGAGATCGCCAATGCTGCGAACCCGAACAAATCCGGCGAGGCTGCAAAGTCGGCGCGCGTTGTCGCGAACCGCCAGATCGCGCGGGCCAAGGATCGCCGGCGCATCGAGGCAACAGCCGTAGAGCGCGTTGGTAACCGCGAGGCTACACGCGCGATGCCGCTGGTCCAGATCAGCATGGCGCTTGCTGCCAACTACAAGAGCAAGCGCAGCTATCCTGCCTATGATGTGGCTGCAGTGAATGCCGAGCCTTCGACGAGGGAGGCAGAGGCCACAGAGCCTACGATTGCCCCGCGCGTCGAAAGCGAAATGGCGCTGAAGGTCGTGGACTTTCCGATTAGCACAGCGAATTTTGACGAAAGCACCACGCAGTCCGCCGAGGCGGTTGAGCAACTGGTGCGCGAGACGGGTATGATCCTGACCGATGGCGATGTGCAGGTGGCAGCACTGCATTTCGTCGACCCATCGCGCTTTGGCGGTTCGCTCGAGACAGAGACCATCACTGCCTCCTATGGTTTCACCATCACGCCCGAGAATGTAACGCGCAGCCCGCGCGATACTGACGACGAGGACGAGCGTGCCTTCGCCGAGGACATCGTTCCTGTGATGGCCGATTCAACGATCCCGCAGGTTTTGGCCGAGGCTGGCTACACAGGTATTGATGCCAAGGATGCAGCCGCCAAGCTGATAGATCTTTTGCACGGCCCAAAGCTGAAAGAAGGGCAGGTGCTGCGCATCGGTCTCGACGTTGTCGGCGACAAGGCGACGATTGTGCGCCTCAGTATCTATGACAGCCCGAAGGACCGTGAGCCGGTTATCTGCGTCGCAGCGAACGACAAGATGGAGTATATGCCATCGCAGGAATGGGCGCCGACGCCTGGCTTGGTCGCAGCTTTCGATGACCGCCCGCCGGTGATTTCCCGCAGCAATCTGCCAACGATCTATGATGGTGTCAGCCGGGCTGCGGATTCCTACGGCCTGTCGCGCAGTGCGACCCGCAGCCTGATGCGCATGCTGTCGGCCGACATGGATCTGGAAACGCGGGTCAGATCAACAGATCGCATCGAGGTGCTGTTCTCGGAGCCGGATGAGGATGACAGACCGTCGTCGGAATCGAAACTGCTCTATGTCGCTGCAACACTCGGCAATACGACGCGCAATTTCTATCGGTACCAGATGCGGGATGGGTCGGTGGACTATTTCGATCGCAATGGCCGCAACTCGAAACAGTTCATGATCCGCAACCCGGTGCCCAACGGGCGTTTCACCTCGGGCTTTGGCGGCCGCCGCCATCCGGTGCTGGGCTATTTCAAGATGCATACGGGCGTGGACTGGGCAGCACCCGTGGGCACGCCGATCATCGCGGCGGGTGCCGGCGTGGTTGAGAAGGCCGGCTGGGCTGGCGGCTACGGCCGGCAAACACAGGTCCGGCACTCCAACGGATACATCTCGTCCTACAATCACCAGAGCGCTTTTGCGAAGGGTATCAAGCCGGGTGCCACGGTGCGGCAGGGCCAGGTGATCGGCTATGTCGGCGCATCGGGCATGGTCACCGGTGCGCACCTGCACTACGAGTTGATTGTCAACGGCACCAAGGTTGACCCGATGCGTATCCGTCTGCCGAACGGGAAAACACTGTCCGGTGAAGAACTGACGGCATTCCGCAAGGAACGCCAGCGTATCGACGAGATCCTCAAGGACAATGCCGGTCCGCCGCTCAAGGTGGCGAGCAACAAGGGCAAGGATATCTGACCGGTTACTGCCCGAGCGCCGTGATTTTGCCATTCCGGTAGCGACCTCTGGTTCAGGTAACCGGTGATTCCGCGATGAGACTGCTTGCATTTCCACTATTGCTCGGCCTGACGGCACCCGCGCTGGCGCAGGAGCCAGGTCCGCCACCACCGCCGCCCGTGTGGGCCGCGTCAGTTGCGACAATCGATTTTGACAGAGCCGACGGTGGCAAACAGTTCGAGGAGGTGGTCGAGGCCGCCCATTCAAGGACGCTTGTCTATCTGGACTGGACATTTCGCAATGCGGTGAAATCCGGGCTGTTCGACGATTTTACCACCGAGGCTGACCCACTCGCCGCAGACCAGGCCATATGCCAGAAGGTTGAGGAGGCGGTGCAGGAGGCCGGTGGCTATGTGCTTTCCGGCAAGCCGAATGCCGACAACAATCACCTGCTGTTCAGCCTGAAAATGGACCTGGTCGAGGGCGCACCTTTTGCGCGGGCGCGTTGTGAATATTCCGGCAATGCGCACTCATTGCGCGTTCGGGGCTTCTATTACGTGACCAATACTGGCACCGCCACGGCGCATAATCGTGAGTTCACGCCGGTGGCAATGCCAGTCAATGCCGTGCCGCCGGACTTGCTGCAAAGCCTGCAATAGGTAAGCGAGCGTTTACCGCCGCTTTCGCGCCGGGCGCGCCTTACGCTTTGCCCGCGGGCCTGCTTTCTGCGCCTTCTTTGCTGAAGCGCGGTGGGGTTTGACCTCTCGTTGCCTTACCTCCCGGGGTTTGGCTGCCGGAGGATTGGCAGCTGCGTTCTGCTGTGGCTTTGCGACAGGCACCGGAGCGACGGCGGGTGGCGATGCCACTTCAGGGTTTGATGGTTCGGGCGTTGCCTGGGCTGGCTCCGCTGTGGCGACATCCACCGGGGCCTTTGGCTTTGCGAGGACTGGTGGATTGTAGTCGTAGTGCCATGGCTCGTCCGGGTTCTGCAGAGGCCCTTCGAACGGCATGGCTGACAGACGGACGGCCTCGGCCAGCCGTGCATTCCAGCCCCCGGCTTGCCATTGCGCAGCTATTGCGCCGGTGTCGGCTCCGGCGATTACCTTGCCATCTTTCGAGACCTGGAAATCGAATGCCAGCGCCCTGCCGTGAAGTGACAGGCCGGGGGCCGCAATCGTCGGCGTCGTTGCAGGTTTCCAGCCGCCGAGAAACGCCTTGATCTCTGAAGGCCCGGCCTTCGGCCTGTCCTTCAGCCATCCGTGTGCTGCGCCGGAAATCTCCGCCCCGGCAGCCCCGACCGATGGATTGGTGTTCCACTTTTCAATCTGTTCGTCGAGCGAGCGAACATCCGTGTTGACCATAAGCGTATAGCCCGGATTACGGATCTCGAATGCCTTGACCACTGCAGCAACCGCCGCCATCGAGGTTACGTAAGTATCCGATTTCAGATACGCATCGGTCTCGGCTTTGGTCCAGCTCCAGCGTTTCTCCAAAGTTGCGGCACTGCGGAGGTAGCTGCGCATGGCAAGCAACTGGCGTCCAGGATCGGGGATTTGCTCAAGTGCCTTTCGGGCAGGCTCCGGGAGCGACTGCCTTGCGCTATCAAGCCTGGGGTCTGCCTGCGCGGGGCCCAGCAGGATTCCTGTGCAGGCCGCGATTGGCAGAAGCATTTTCGTTGAAGCCCACATTGCTCTTCCCTCCAGGGCTGTTAGGCACAGTTGACCAACGTCTGGATCGCTGCGGAGTTCCGAGCCATGATGACACTGGATGAATACAACACATTCTGTCGGTCCCTGAAGGGCACAAATCATGTTGTCCAGTGGGGGGCATCGCATGTCTGGAAGGTGGGTTCCAAAGTTTTCGCGATTGCGAGCCAGTGGGAGGCAGGTGCAGATGACCCGCCTCACGTCACTTTCAAGACGTCAGAGATGTCGTACGATCTGCTGAAGGACGCGCCCGGCTGCAGGCCTGCACCCTATCTGGCGTCGCGTGGCATGAAATGGATCCAGCGAACCTCCATCGAGACCCTGGATGACGCGGCGCTGCGCGACTATCTCGCGGAAAGCCACAGGCTGGCCGCGGCCGGGTTAACCAGGAAAGCAAGAGTTGAACTCGGACTGGACTGATTGCCATCTTCATGCCCGGTTCATGTTGGATCGCCTAACTTAAAGGTAACCATTGGCTACTAATCATTAACCATGATTGGCACCCCACCGGAGACACTGCGCCCGTGAAACTCGTTGGCAAGCTTGCACTTCTTTCGACCCTGGCGCTTTCCACGCCAGCATGGGCAGCGCTTCAGTCGGGAGAAGCCCCGGAGGCGGCTACCTCCTCTCAGGACCTGGTTCAGCTCGCGCAGGCGAGGGATGCCGAGGTCTACATCGACGAGGACGGCAATCAGGTTATTGTCGATATCAGAACCGGGCAGGTTATCTCGGTGCGTCCTCCCGAGCGGCGCGCCCGGCAGGACAACCGGCGGCAGCGGCAATATGAGCGCCGCCGTCAGTGGCAGGACGATGGCTATTATCGCGACGACGAAATCGAGCGGTACGAGCGCCGTCGCCGCTATGACTCCGAGCCGGAATATACCGAGCGTGCACCGCGCGAGGAGTTCTATCCATATGAGGAAGAGCCTGCACCGCGGCGCCGGGCTGAACGTGAGGCATTCCCCGAGCCGGCGCAGCCAAGGCAAGTTGAACAGCCGCGTCAGGCGGCAAAGCCGAAGCCGAAACCAACTCCCCGGCCAACCGAACTGGCAGAACGTGAGCCGGTCGAGCGCGAGGTGATCACCGGCGCTACTCCGACAGTATCAGGCAAGCCCGAGATTGTTGACGTGAACAAGGGGCGTGCCGGCAAATCCATCGTCGAACTGGGTGGTGAACCCGAGGCAAAGCCAACGATTTCGCCGCCTGTACAATCATCGGTGCGCGAGGATGTCGCCTCCCTGCAGATATTGCTTGACCGCTACGGCGCTTCGCCGGGCGTCATCGACGGCCGTTTCGGCTCCAATGTTGACAAGGCGATCATCAATTTCCGCGCCATCACGGGCAAGAACCTGCGGTCAACCGACACGGCGATGATCAAGGAACTCCTTGCATCGGGCGGTCCCGCCTTCATTGAGTACACGATCACCGCGCAGGATGCGGCAGGGCCATATGTTGCCTCAGTTCCGGAAGACTACGGCGAGAAGGCAAAGCTTGATCGCCTGTCCTACACCTCGGTGCCGGAGGCACTTGCCGAGCGCTTCCATATGGACGAGGCCTATCTCAAGGCGCTCAACGCGGGTGCGAATTTCAACCGGCCCGGTACCATAATCCGTGTCGCCAATGTTGGTGAGTACGTCACAAAGCCGGTTGCCCGGATCGTTGCCGACAAGGGCAACAAGCAGGTGCGGGCCTATGGCGTCGATGGCAAGCTCGTGGTGGCCTATCCCGCAACCATCGGTTCGGCTGATACGCCATCGCCTTCAGGTGTCCATGCGGTTTCCCGCATCGCGTTTAATCCTGGCTACACCTATAATCCCAAGATCAACTTCAAGCAGGGTGACAACGACAAGGTCCTGAGCATACCTCCAGGGCCAAATGGTCCCGTTGGGTCGATCTGGATTGCGCTCGACAAGCCGACCTATGGCATTCACGGAACGCCCGAACCCTCGAAGATCGGCAAGACGGAAAGCCACGGCTGCGTGCGCCTGACCAACTGGGATGCGGGTGAACTGGCCAAACTGGTGAAGCCGGGCGTAAAAGTAGAGTTTGTGGAGTAGGGTGCCCGTCTGGCCGAAAGGAATTCAGTTTTCCTGTTTCGGCTTTCCTCTAGTCTCGGCGGATGCCTCATGCGTCCGCCAACGCCACTACATTCTGCCCGGAGAGCAGCCGGGTCTATGTGCTTGTCGCTGCGATTCTGGCTTCAGCGCTCGGCTTTATTGACGGATCGATCGTCTCGATCGCGCTGCCAGCGATACGACATGACCTCGGTGCCTCTCTTGTGCAGGCGCAGTGGATATCCAACGCCTACGCACTCACGCTGTCAGCATTTATCCTGATTGGTGGAGCTGCTGGCGACCGGTTCGGTCTCCGGCTGACGTTCATACTTGGCATAGCCACTTTTGTAGTTACCTCGCTGGCTTGCGCGCTGGCACCCGACGCTGACTGGTTGATCGGCTTTCGCGCGCTTCAGGGCGTTGGGGCCGCAATCATGGTTCCGTGCAGCCTTGCGATTATCGCCAGGGCCTACCCCCGTTCGGAACGGGGAAGGGCAATCGGGATCTGGGCCGCAGCCTCCGCAATGACGACAGCGCTGGGGCCGGTTTTGGGCGGGTTTGCCCTCTCGGCGTTTGACCAATCGGTCTGGCGCTGGATCTTCGCCATCAATCTGCCGTTGGGCGCAATCGCGGTGTACCTTCTTATGTCCAGAGTTCCTTCCGATAATCCGGCCGGGCACGGAAAGCTGGATTTTTCCGGTGCAGTTCTCGCTGCGGTGGGCTTCGGTGCATTCGCCTATGGCCTTACCGCGCTGGGTGAGACGGGGCGGACAGTCCAGGCGAGCGTCGCGATTGCTGCCGGAGCCCTGGGGATCTGCCTTTTCGTCGCGTGGGAGTTGCGCGCGCGAGCGCCGATGGTTGATCTGCGCCTGTTTGCAGTGCCGTCGTTTGCGGGCGCGAACATCGCGACGTTTCTGCTCTACTTCGCGCTGTCGGCGATCCTCTTCTATCTCCCGATGCTGCTGATATCGGGCTGGCAGCTGGGCGAATCGGAGGTGGGCTTCATTTT
>CAYZQP010000158.1:0-3829 GCA_964480545.1 uncultured Mesorhizobium sp.
GGCGGCTGATCCGCTCCGTTGACACGCTGCTGCGCAAATCGGATGCCGGCCGGGCCCTTGTGCTGTCTTCCGGTGCGGCGCACTCTGCCAAGGCGTTCTGGGGGCCCTACTCTGCCTCCAAGGCAGCACTCGAGGCACTGGTGCGGTCATGGGCCAACGAGACGATAAATTTCCCGCTTCGGGTAAACGCGATTGATCCCGGCGCCACGCGCACCGCGATGCGTGCCCAGGCAGCGCCCGGTGAAGACCCTGCCACGCTGCCGCATCCTTCAGAAATCGCAGCCCGCATTCTTCAGGCTGCTGACCCTGACCTGACACGCACCGGCGAAATCTATCAGGCCAAATTTGATCGCTGGGTGAGTTACCAGATGCCCGCCTGAGTTCTGGAACTGATTCAGCCTGGCGATCTATCCGCTTGATCCAGCTCCATGTTTGAGCTCGCTCTGCGATTGGCAGAAGTGGATGATCACGCGGGTTGACGCACGGACATCTTTCGTTACCCTTCATCACGCAGCCATTCGAGGTGGTTGACGTTGAAGCGTTGGGAGATGTGGCATGATCCTGACTGCAATCCTTCTGGCGCTCGTCGCCGCGTCCTGGGCCTGCCTGGCAGGCTGGCTGTCATGGCGACTGGGCATCGATTACCGGCAAGCGTTACTGTACGCACCACTCAAACTGGTGCGACGCGTTTCCGACGGCGAAGCGCTCTCATTGCGCAAGTCGCCGGCGCCGGTGATCTATCTGATCCAGCATCAATCAAGCATCGACCCTGCGCTGGCGCTCAGCCTTTTGCCGTCACAGACGCTGCATATTCTGGATCAGCACAGCGCGACGTCCGTCTGGCTCGACCCCTGGCGTGACCTGGCCCGCACCATCGGCTTCAATGCCCGGCATGTGTTCGTCAGCCGTCGCCTGGTACGCCACCTGAAAGGCAAGGGCAGACTGGCGGTCTATCCGCCGGCCGGCATATCACCGGAATCGAAAGAGTTCCGGCTCTACCGCGCAATATGGCGCATCGCAGAACGCTCCGGTGCGGTGATCGTGCCGCTGGCCTTTGAACGCGGGGCATTCGGTGCCCTGACCCTGAAAGCCCTGCCGCCACTCACGATCGAACAGTTGACCGAGCAGTCTGCCGCATCGGCGAGGTCGCAGGCCTTGTTCAATCGCGTGGAAGAGGTTCGCCTCCAGGCGGCGTAGCGGTTTCCTGCTCTGCTGCCGCCGCAGCCTGTGCCGCGGCAGCCTCCTCGATGTCGGCGCGGCGGGAATAGGCGCGGGCCGACAACGGGACAAAGAACAGGTAGGCGATGGCGAGGAATGCCAGTGTCTGCCAGGTGTAGATGGCCAGGCAAATCACGAAGATCGCTGCAGCCAGCAGCAATGGCAGCGCGTTCTCGCGGCGCACGCGCCATTTCTTGCCGGAATAGACCGGCAGGCGGCTCACCAGCAGAAAGGCGACAAGGATCGTATAGACCGCGCCGGCATAGGCGATAACCTCGGTGCGACCGAGGCCCAGAAAGGCGATGAAAACCGGCAGAAGGACAAGTCCGGCACCGGCGGGAGCCGGCACGCCGACAAAGTACTCTTTCTGCCAGGCGGGCTGCTTTTCATCCTCCGTCAGCACGTTGAAGCGCGCAAGACGCAGGCAGCAGGCGATTGCGTAAACCAGCGCCGCCAGCCAGCCAAACGGCTTGGCAATGTGCAGCAGGTAGAAATAGAGCACCAGCGCAGGTGCCACGCCGAAATTCACGATATCGGCCAGCGAATCCATCTGCACGCCAAAGCGAGATGTCGCCTTGAGTGCGCGCGCAAGACGACCATCGATGCCATCAAGGAACGCCGCGATGAGCACCATGATGACGGCGATCTCGTAACGGCCCTCGAAGGCCAGCCGGATGCCCGACAGGCCGGCACAGATTGCCAGCACGGTGACGAAGTTCGGCACCAGCATGCGCAGCGGAATCTGGTTGATACGCGGACCGCCGCTGCCATGTGGCTCGAACGGCTGGAACAGCTTGCGCATCTTCATGAGGCTCGAACCAGCGGTGTTACTGCACCTGCGCCGAACTCGGCAATGATGGTTTCGCCAGCGACCGCCGTCTGGCCGAGCGCCACGCGGGGCGCAGCGTCGAGCGGAACATAGACGTCAAGCCGCGAGCCGAAGCGGATGAGGCCGAAGCGCTCCCCTGCCCCGATGGTCTCGCCGGCCTTCGACCAGCAGACGATGCGGCGCGCCACCAGGCCGGCAACCTGCACGACGCCAATCGCGCCGTTCGGGCTTTCGATGACCAGGCCATTGCGCTCGTTCTCGGTGCTGGCCTTGTCGAGGTCAGCGTTCAGGAATTTTCCTGGCTTGTATTCGATCCTGTTGATCGTTCCGCGCACCGGTGAGCGGTTCACGTGGCAGGAAAACACGTTCATGAAGACCGAGATGCGCGTCATCTCACCATCGCCCAGGCCGAGCTCTGCCGGCGGCACGACGCGACCCACGGCCGACACGACGCCATCAGCCGGGCTGATCACCATGCGATCATCCAGCGGTGTAATGCGGGTCGGGTCGCGGTAGAAGTAGATGCACCAGGCGGTCAGGATCAGCCCGATCCAGAACAGCGGCGCCCAGATCCAGCACAGGATCAGCGTTGCAACGGCAAACGCCGCGATGAACGGCCAGCCCTCGCGGTGGATCGGCACGAATGTGTTCTTGATGGTGTCGGCCAAACTCATCGGCTAGCGTCGCGCTCCCGGTTTGATTTGATTTGTGTCTACTGGAGTCTGCACGGCGGGGCAACGCGCCAGAGTTCGAAACACTGACTTCCGCGAGCGACTTCACGCGCCAACTGCTAAGCCTTCCTTTAGCTCGGCAGTGTAAATTGGAGATGCGGGAGACGGAAGCGCATGGACTTTGCCGATATGACATACAATGTCGATGACTGGGATCAGGGGCTCAGCCGCAGGGACTACGATCAACTCATGCCGTGGCTTCAGGCCCATGGCCCGGATGAGTGGCATGGATGCGCGGCAAGTTGGAACTATGATTCAGGCGATGCCACCATGGCATGGATTTGCATGCAGCCAGACTGCGATATGGCCACCGCGCAGGACGTCTATTGGAAGTGCAACGGCGACGCGCATTTCGAAACTGACCGGATTTTGACAACGGACGATCCGGGCGTTTTCGACCCTGGCTTCAAGCTGGCCAGATTTATCGCCCAACGCTGGTCCGCCGGTGGGTATACCCGGGCCAAAATCCGCCGACAGAAGCGTGATTTCGCCTTTATCGAATCCATGTACTCCGGATATCAGAAAGACCTCAGGAACTACAATTCGTGGTATCTGCCGTGGCGGGCTCCGCGGCCTGTCCAGCCAATAAATGGCTATCAGATTGACGAGAATTTCTTCGTGGAAGGCATCCCCGTCATCTTGGGCTTATACCCGAGTTATGACGAGGCCCAGCAGCGCGAGTGGTATCTTCGCGCGCTTTCCTATGTTCAGCGCAACGTTGACCAGGGCCGAATGGAGAAGCCTGCCTACTGGTTTGGCGAGAAATTCGGCTGGATCAAGGCGTCGGACATTCCAGACTATCGGACCATGGGCCGCTAGGGTACGATCACCCCACCTCGGGCGTGCGCTTCCTCACCACCACGCCAAGCTCGTCACTTTCGCGGGCGATGCGCAGCCGCTCCTCGGCCTCGGTAGCCTCGCGCTGGCGGTCCCACATCTGAGCGTAGAGGCCCTTTTGCTTCATCAGCGCCGCATGTGCGCCGCGCTCGGCGATCAGCCCGTCCTTGAGCACGATAATCTCGTCGGCATTCACCACCGTCGAAAGCCGGTG
>CAYZQP010000158.1:3839-8973 GCA_964480545.1 uncultured Mesorhizobium sp.
GACGATGGTGGTGCGGTCCTTCGAGACGAGGTCCAGCGAGGCCTGAATTTCGCGCTCGGTATTGGTATCGAGCGCCGATGTTGCCTCATCAAGGATGAGGATCGGCGGCGCCTTCAGGATCGTGCGGGCAATCGCCACGCGCTGCTTTTCGCCGCCCGAAAGTTTCAGGCCGCGCTCGCCAACCATCGTGTCGTAACCGTCCGGCAGCGCCTCGATGAAATGCCCGACCTGCGCCATGCGTGCGGCCTCGCGCACCTCCTCGTCGCTGGCGCCCGGGCGGCCATAGCGGATGTTGTAGGCAATCGTGTCGTTGAACAGCACCGTGTCTTGCGGCACCATTCCGATGGCGGTGCGCAGGCTCTCCTGTGTCACATCGCGAATGTCCTGCCCGTCAATCGTGATCGCGCCCTGCTGGATATCGTAGAAGCGGAACAGCAGCCGCGAGATGGTCGATTTGCCCGCACCCGACGGCCCGACAATCGCAACGGTTCCGCCAGCCGGCACGTCGAAGGACACGCCCTTCAGGATCGGCCGCTCGGGGTCATAGGCGAAGTGGACGTCGCGGAACTCGACATGTCCATCCGCAATCTTCAGCGGCGGTGCGCCGGGCTTGTCGGTCACCTCCTGCTGGATATCCAGCAGGTCAAACATCTGCTCGATGTCAGCCAGGCCCTGACGGATTTCGCGATAGACGAAGCCGATGAAGTTCAGCGGCTGCGCCAGCTGCATCATCATCGTGTTGATGAACACGAAATCGCCGACAGTCTGTGTGCCCGCCTGCACCTCCAGCGCCGACATCACCATGACGATGGTCGTGCCGACTCCGAAGATCACGCCCTGGCCGAAGTTCAGCCAGCCAAGCGAGGTCCAGGTTTTGGTCGCCGCCGCCTCGTATTTCGCCATGGACTGGTCGAAGCGTTCGGCCTCCATCTTCTCATTGCCGAAATATTTGACCGTCTCGTAGTTCAGCAGCGAGTCGATGGCCTTGGAATTGGCGTCCGTATCGCTGTCATTCATGTCGCGGCGGATGGCGATGCGCCAGTCGGACGCCTTGATGGTGAACCACATGTAGAGCCACACCGTGATGGTCACCACCAGCACGTAATCCCAGCCATAGGCGAAGGCGAAGATCGCCCCGGTCAGCACGAACTCGAGGATCGTCGGCACGGTGATCAGGATGGTGAAGCGCACGATATTCTCGATGCCCTTCACGCCGCGCTCGATCACCCGCGACAGCCCGCCCGTGCGGCGCTCCAGATGGAAGCGCAGCGACAACTGATGCATGTGCACGAAGGTCTTGTAGGCAAGCTGGCGCACTGCGTGCTGGCCGACGCTTGCGAACAGCGCGTCGCGCAACTGGTTGAAGCCGGTCTGGATCAGCCGCATCACGTTGAACGAGATGACCAGCATCACCGCGCCGAGCAGGAAGGTCGGCAGCGGCGGCACCGAGCGCGCGTCACCCGCCAGCGCGTCCGTCGCCCATTTGAAGAAATAGGGCGAGATCACCAGAACGATCTTCGACAGCACGAGGAAAACGCTCGCCCACACGACCAGCATCTTCAGGTCGGGACGGTTCGCGGGCCACATATAGGGCCACAGCGCCCTCAGCGTCTGGATTGTCGAGCCGCGATCAGCGGAAACGGTTTTTGCCAATGTGCATGCTTTCCGCTGGCGAGCCGGCTGGCGGGAATCGGTCGAAGGGTGTCCCCGTCAGATAGGCCCGCGCGGCCTCACCGGCAATGGCTGGACCATCTGCCTCCTGACAGCTGTCTGGCAGTACTATTGCTGGATCGTCGTCGCCTGCTCGCCGAGTATCGTCATGTCGGCTGTCTCGCCCTCTTCGGTCTTTTCCGGCACGCGAAACACCTGGCCCGGATAGATGCGATTGGGGTCGCGGATCTGCACGTCGTTTGCCAGGTAGATTGTCGAGAAGCGCACGCCCTGGCCATAGACCCGTCGCGAGATGCGCCACAGGGAGTCGCCCCGACGAATGATAACGCCGCCTGACGCGGCAGTCAGCCGGGCCGGCTCTACGGCTGGTGCCGCCGCAACCTGTGGAGGCGCGGCAGCGGCGGGCTGCGCAGGTGCCGGAGCCGGTTGCGCCGGCGCAACCGCTGCGACCGACTCACCCGGCTCGCGGGTGAAATCCACCTCTGCGCGGGCCAGCACGTCCTTGCCGTCGCGGCCGATTGCGTCGGCGCGTACCTTGTAGTCGCCGACCGCAAGGTCACGCTGGATCTCCAGCAGGAAGCGTCCCTCGGGCGTTGCGCGCGTTTCACCCAGCAGTTGATCGTTTGCATAGACACGAACCGTTGCGCCGGCAGGTGCTGCACCTGCCACAAACATCTTTGCGCCTTCGATTTCCACAGCCTCGACGGACACGCCTGGCGCAGGCGGGGACGCCACGGGTTCGGCGGGCTTTGCCGCCACCGCGGTTTCTGCCGGCGGGCTGACTGCCGCGGCCTCGTCCGGCAACGGTGATGGCATTTTTGCCGGCGCCCCCGGCGCAGGTGCCGGGCTCGCTGCAACAGCAGGCTCCGGCCGCGCGAGAATGCGGCTGGCGGTGCCTGCTTCCTCCACCATGGCGAGCACCTGGCCACCCGGTGTTTCCGGGATCGAGACGAGTGCCGCCTCTTTCGAGGCCGCCGTCACACCGGTCGATGTGACCGCACGGAGGCTGATCTGGTAATCGCCGGGCTTCAGTGGTTCGTCCAGAACGGCGACGAAATCGCCTTCAGCCGTTGCCTTTGCCCTCGCGATCACCTTGCCGTCGATAATGATCTCGACATTGGCGTCCGGTGCAGCCTTGCCGGCGATCACCACAGAGCCATCCGGCTCGGCGCGCACAAGATCGAAACCGGGCAGGATCGGCCCGGCGGGCGCTACAACCGCTGGCGGTTCGACCGTAGGCACTGCTGCAACCTGCTGCGGCTCTGGCGTTTTCTGCTCTGCGACCGGCGCGGGCATGGAGAGTGCCGCCTGCGGCGGTGCTGGAGGCGGGTCGAACGCCCCAAGCGTGTAGGCCGTCCCGACGGCCGCGCCCGAGGCTCCGCCAAACAACATCAACATGCGCAGGGGCGTAATTGCCATTGGAATGTCCTCAAAACTACCGGCTTTCTAGCCGGTTTTCCGCAACGTCACAATCGAAGTCATTAGCAGTTGCTGAAACCAGACATCTTGACCAGAAGCTGCATTTTGCGGCCAATCCGCAGCATGAACACGATTCGATCCGTCTGCGTCTATTGTGGTTCCTCGCCGGGCAATGATCCGGCCTATGTCGAGGCTGGCGAGGCGCTCGGTGCAGAGCTCGCAAAAGCGGGTCTCACCCTGGTCTATGGCGGCGGCATCAAGGGCATCATGGGAGCGGTGGCGCGCGGCGTGCAGCGCGGCGGCGGCAAGATCAAGGCGATTATCCCGGGCTTCCTCGTCAACCGCGAAGCCAACGAGGCTGCGCTGACTATGTTCGAGGACATCACCGTCACCGACAATATGCACCAGCGCAAGCAGATGATGTTCGAGCATGCCGACGCCTTCGTCACGCTGCCGGGCGGCATCGGCACCGTGGAAGAGATCGTCGAGATCATGACCTGGGCGCAGCTTGGCCACCACAGGAAGCCGATGGTGTTTGCCAACATCAAGGGTTTCTGGAACCCGATGCTGGCGCTGCTTGACCACATGCGGGCGGAAGGATTCGTTCACACAGGGCATCTGGTGCGGCCGTTGGCCATTGATCAGGTCGAGGCCATTGTGCCAGCCATCCTGACGGCAGCCGCCGCAGATGGCACGCCCGGCAGCGGCGTGAAGGCGATCATCGAGAACATGTAGCTATGCCAGACGCCGACATCGAGACGCTGGACAGCAGGGTCGTCTATCAGAACCGCTGGATGAAGGTGCGCGAGGACAGGACGCGCCTGCGCGATGGCACCGGGGGAATCTACGGCTATGTCGACAAGCCCGATTTCGTGATGATTGCGCCGATAGATAACGGCATGGTCCATCTGGTTCAGCAGTTCCGCTATCCCATCAAGTCGCGCCAGTGGGAGTTTCCCCAGGGCAGTTGGCAGGACAGGCCTGACGCCGATTTCGCAGACGTCGCCGCTGGCGAGCTTGAGGAAGAGACTGGTCTCAGGGCTGGCAAAATTGCCGAAGCTGGCGAACTCTACCCGCTCTACGGAACCGCGAACCAGAAGTACCGCCTGTTCCTCGCGACCGATCTTCAGGCAGGAAAGGCGAGGCGCGAAATCTCCGAGCAGGATCTCGTCAGCCAGGCGTTCCCGCTGGCCGAGTTCGAGCGCATGGTCCGCGACGGCGAGATAAAGGATGCCAACACCGTGGCCAGCTTTTGCCTGCTGCGCCTGAAGGGGCTTGTCTAGCCCGTTCTGCGCTCGTCCCTCAAAACCACCAGGCTTTCGAAGCGGGCAATATAGGGCTCGTAAAAGTGCAGTTCGGTGAAGCGCACATAATCCTCCACTGACCTTGTCGTCACCGCCAGCACGAAATCAGCCTGACCGGTCACGTAGTAAAGGTGCTTGACCTTGGGCTGTTCGAGCATCCGGCGCCGAAAGAATGCCACCTTGTCGTGACTGTCCCGCTTCGTCGTGACCAGCACCAGCGTGGTGACCTCATCCTCAAGAAAGCGTGGCGAGACAATCGCGACCTCGCGCTCGATTGCCCCGATCTCGCGCAGCCTCTGGATACGACGCAGACAGGCCGCGGCTGACAGACCAACTTTCTCGGCCAGTTGCTGGCCGGTCTGACGGCTGTCCGCCATCAAAAGCTCCAGCAGCTTGCGGTCAAAACTATCGATCCCGGCCATACATCCCCCAAGGCGACTCTCTGCTGGATCATTGCACAGATCGGCGCGAAAATTTCGCATCACGCCTCAAACATTGCGGCGGCAATGCCATGGCGACCGCGTTTTTGCGATCGGGCCGCATGCTGGACCCGTACCCTCAGGTCATCGTTCAACCGTGAGGAACCGTCGTGTCCCAGACCTATCAAACCAGCACTGATCGCCCAGCTCTGCCGTCGCCAGGCGACCTTGTTCGTCGCGTTTACAGTCTGATCATGAAGCGGCACCGCGCATCGACAAGCGCAGAGCATTTGAAGGAACTGCCGGCATATCTGCTCGCCG
>CAYZQP010000159.1:0-725 GCA_964480545.1 uncultured Mesorhizobium sp.
TCGACGTCGAGGTTTCGGCCAAGACTGGTGCCGGTCTCGACAAGCTGCTCGAAACCATCCTGCTGCAGGCCGAAATCCTCGACCTGAAGGCCAACCCTGACCGTACCGCTGAAGGTGCCGTCATCGAAGCCAAGCTGGACAAGGGCCGCGGTCCTGTTGCCACCGTTCTGGTGCAGACCGGTACGCTTATGCCGGGCGACATCATCGTTGCCGGTAACGAGTGGGGCCGCGTTCGCGCGCTGGTCACAGATCGTGGCGACCAGATCGATGAGGCACCGCCATCCATGCCGGTCGAAATCCTCGGCCTGCAGGGCACGCCACAGGCGGGCGACCGCTTCGCCACCGTCGAGAACGAGGCACGCGCACGCGAGATCACCGAGTATCGTCAGCGTCTGGCACGCGACAAGGCAGCCGCACGCCACGTCGGCCAGCGCGGCTCGCTTGAGCAGATGATGACGCAGATGAACACCAGCGGCCTGAAGGAGTTCACACTCCTCATCAAGGGCGACGTGCAGGGTTCCATCGAAGCCATCGTTGCGGCACTCGACAAGCTCGGCACCGATGAGGTGAAGGCACGTATCGTGCTCGCAGGTGCTGGTGGCATCACCGAGAACGACGTCTCGCTGGCCGAAACTTCGGGTGCTGCGATCATCGGCTTCAACGTGCGCGCCAACAAGCAGGCGCAGGCTGCGGCGACCGCCGCTGGCATCGAAATCCGCTACTAC
>CAYZQP010000159.1:735-8965 GCA_964480545.1 uncultured Mesorhizobium sp.
CAACGCGCAGGCGAAGCAGCTCGCCGATTCCCACGGTCTCGAGATCCGCTACTACAACATCATCTACAATCTCGTGGATGACGTGAAGGCGGCGATGTCGGGCCTGCTCTCGCCGGAGCGTCGCGAAACCTTCATTGGCAATGCCGAGATCCTCGAGGTCTTCAACATTACCAAGGTCGGTAAGATCGCTGGTTGCCGTGTCACTGATGGCAAGGTCGAGCGTGGTGCAGGCGTACGCCTCATCCGCGACAACGTTGTCATCCACGAAGGCACGCTCAAGACGCTCAAGCGCTTCAAGGACGAAGTGTCGGAGGTTCCAGGTGGTCAGGAATGCGGTATGGCGTTCCAGAACTACGAGGACATGCGCGTCGGCGACGTCATCGAGTGCTTCCGCGTCGAGATGATCACGCGCACGCTGTAAGGGCCGCGCGGTCTCTATAGAAACTCCAGTGCGGATGCGGTTCAATCCCGCATCCGCTAGGCTTGTCACATGAGCAAATCACCCAATTCCTCCGGCCCCTCTCAGCGCCAGCTGCGCGTCGGCGAACAGGTGCGTCACGCGTTGGCCGAGGTGCTGCAGCGCGGCGAGGTGCGCGATGACCTGATCGAGACCACCGTGATCTCGGTCTCGGAAGTCCGCATGTCGCCCGATCTCAAGATCGCCACCGCCTACATTTCGCCGCTTGGCGCGAAAGACAACGACGCCGTCATCAAGGCGCTGGCCCAGAATGCGAAGTTCATTCGCGGCCGCGTCTCCGGTGCGCTGCGTCAGATGAAATACATGCCGGAGTTCCGTTTCCGGCTCGATACGAGTTACGACAACATGGCCAGGATTGACGAGCTTCTGCGCTCGCCCGAAGTGAAACGAGACCTCGACGCGGAGGACGAATAATGTCCAAACCGCGCAGGAAAAAGGGCCGCCCTATCTCCGGCTGGGTGGTTCTCGACAAGCCCGTCGGCATGGGCTCCACCGAGGCCGTGTCCAAGATCAAGTGGCTGTTCGCCGCCGAGAAGGCCGGCCACGCCGGCACGCTCGACCCGCTTGCCTCCGGCATGCTGCCGATTGCGCTCGGCGAAGCCACCAAGACCGTACCCTACGTGCAGGACGGCGCGAAGGTCTATCGTTTCACAGTGACCTGGGGCGAGGAGCGCACGACCGACGATCTGGAGGGCGCGGTCTCCAACACCTCTGACGCCCGTCCGAGCGAGGAGGCCATCCGCGCCCTGATGCCGAAATATACCGGCGTCATCATGCAGACCCCGCCGCAATTCTCGGCCATCAAGATCGCCGGCGAACGCGCCTATGATCTGGCCCGCGATGGCGCAACCGTCGAGATTCCCGCCCGCGAGGTCGAGATCGGCCGTTTTGACCTGATCGAACGCGACGACAACTCGGCTTTGTTCGAGATCGAGTGCGGCAAGGGCACCTATGTGCGCTCGCTCGCCCGCGACATGGGCCGCGACCTCGGCTGCTATGGCCATATCTCGACCCTGCGCCGCACCGAGGTTGATCCGTTCACCGCAGAAGATTTCGTCACGCTTGAGGCGCTGCTTGCCGCCTCGCCACGCCGCGATGGCGAGAAGGATGACGGTCCGCTGGACTTCAAGGCCGTGGATGCTCTCGTGCTCGACACCGGTGCCGCACTCGACTGCCTGCCGCAGGTCGATATCACCGACGATGCTGCGACGAAGATCAGGCTGGGCAACGCTGTCATCATCCGTGGTCGCGATGCGCCGCTGGAGGCTGAGGAAGCCTGTGCGGTTGCGCGTGGCAAGCTCATTGCCATCGGTGCGATCGAGCAGGGCATGTTCAAGCCCAAGCGCGTCTTCACAAATTAGGTCAGCAGGGCAGGCGCTTGAAATGACTGATACGCCTCCCAAAGACGCCCACGCCATCAAACGTGCCAGCCGCAAGCTGCGGCTGCCGCCAGTCGGCTCGTCACCGGGCACGCTGATCGCCGACCCCAACGCGCACCAGCCGGTGCTGACGTTGACGGCGATCTCGCCCAAGGCCGTCGAGACGACAGACAATGCCAGCCTTGATGACCTGCAAAAGCTGTCGCGCAAGAAATGGCCGATCATCTGGCTGGATTGCGCCGGCCTTGCCGATGTCGGGCTGATCCAGCAGATCGGCGACGCCTTCGGCCTTCATCGTCTGTCGCTGGAAGACACCGTCAACAATGGCACACGGCCCAAGGCGGATTTCTTTCCGGATCACGTCTTCGTCGTGCTGGCGATGATCGATGACGCCGCCACCCATCGCTACGAACAGATTTCCGTCTATTTCGGCAATGGCTTCGTCATCACCTTTCAGGAGCGCACCGGCGACCCGTTTGGCCCCGTTCGCAAGCGCCTCAACGCACCGGCTCCCAACCGCATCCGTGAGCGCAAGGCGGACTACCTCGCCTATGCGCTGATCGATGCCGTCGTCGACAGCTACTTCCCGCTGGTCGACCATTTCGGCGAGAAGATCGAGGCGGCCGAAGATGACATGATCACCCGTCTCAACAAGCTGCAGGCGAACAAGCTGCACATGATGCGGCGTGGTTCGGCGCAGTTGAAGCGCCCGCTCGTACCCATTCGCGAAACGGTTGCCGCGATGCTTCGCTCCGATACGCCGTTGATCGCTCAAGACACCCGCCTCTACCTGAACGACACGCTCGACCACACCACAACGCTGATCGATCTCGTCGACAGCCAGCGCGATATGCTGACCGGCTTGATCGAAATGCACCTGTCGATGAGCCAGGCCAAAACCAACGACATCATCTCGTTCCTGACCATCATCTCCGCGATTTTCATTCCGCTGACCTTCCTCGCGGGCATCTGGGGCATGAATTTCGATCCGCAGGTCTCGCCATGGAACATGCCGGAGCTTGAGGCATTCTATGGCTACCCGGCGGCGCTGGGGTTTATGGCCGTGGTTGCGGCTCTGATCGTGGCCTTCTTCAAGTGGAAGAAGTGGCTTTAGGTCGGAGCGCACGCCCACTATAAGGTTTGCTCCATGACGCGCCTCGGCATCAAACCGATTTCAGTAAAAGTGCTCCTGGCGTTGATCGTTGGCATCACGCTTGTGCCGGCGCTTGTCTTCTCCGGCTACCTGCTGAACCGTAACAACAGCGCCCAGCAGGACATCGTCACCACACTGGCCGCATCGACCGTTGCCGCCAACACCGATGCAATCGACCGGCAGTTGGCGGGCATGATCTCCACCATCCGCGCGCTGGCGTCCTCAGATGCGCTGCGCAATGGTAATCTGGCCGAGTTCTACTCCGAATCCAGCACGGCGCTGGCAGATACCGGCACCTTCGCAGCGGTCTTTGACCGTGACCTGAACATGGTCATGAACACGCGTCTGCCGTTTGGTTCGGCCATGCCCGTCGGTCCCGCCACCGGGCCTGTCGGCGAGGCGCTGCGCAGCGGCAAGGTCGTGGTGTCCGACGCGGTTACCAGCCGTGTAGCCCAGCAATGGGTGTTCAGTGTCACGGTTCCGGTTGAGGGGGTCACGAGCGGCCTTGCGATCACCCAGAATGCCGAGACGCTCGGCAATACACTGCGCATGGAAAACCTGCGCGGCGGCTGGAATGCCTCTGTCGTCGATAAGGAAGGCGTGGTGCTGACCTCCACCTTCATGACATCAGACATTGGCAAGCCCTTCTTTCTGGAGGAAGCAGTCAAGCAGTTTCCGCAGGCGACGACAGTGAGCAAGGACGGCAACAGCTACCGCCTGCTTTCAGATAAGTCCGAGATTGCCGGCTGGACCGTCTATCTGTGGGCCGACGCAACCACAGTCTCGCGCCCGATCCTGCGCGCCTACCGCTCGCTTCTGCTGGGCGGCCTCGCGCTGATCGCGTTCAGCCTCGGCGTCGCCTGGCTGCTGGGGCGCCAGATATCAAAGTCGGTGCGTGGACTGGCAGCAGATGCAAACCTGCTCGGGCAGGGTCAGCCTGTGCCTGCACGATACTTCCCCGTCAATGAACTCAATGTTGTATCGAACGCGCTCTCAAGCGCATCGGATGACCGCCGCAAGGCCGACAGCGAGATACGTTTCCTCATGCGCGAGGTCGCACATCGCTCGAAGAACCAGCTCACCGTCATTGCATCCCTCGCCAAACAGAGCGCGGCAGGTGCCACCGATGTCGAGGATTTCGGCTCTGCTTTCAACGAGCGCATCATGGGCCTTGCCCGCTCGACCGATCTTCTGATTGCCGGCAGTGTCGGTGGCGTCGAACTTGGCGAATTGATCAAGGTGCAGGTCGAGCCCTTCCGCCCCGGCCACGATGCAGCGCTCACCATCGAGGGCCCGCAGTTCCGCATGTCCTCGCAGGCCGCTCAGACGGTTGGACTGGCCGTACACGAGCTCGCCACCAACGCTGCCAAATATGGTGCATTGTCGACGCCCGGCGGTGAGCTTTCCGTCACATGGTCGGTGAGCGACGGCACCCTTAAAATGATCTGGCGCGAAACTCTGCCGCACGAAGTCGAGGAGCCCACGCGAAAGGGTTTTGGTACGCGTCTGATCGTGCGCACCTTCTCCGGCGCGCTCGATGCAACTGTCGATGCCCGCTACGAGAAATTCGGCGCGGTCTATGAGTTTGCCATCCCGGTAGACAAGCTGACCGAAAGCCAGGACGGCGAAGCCAGTGACGGCTCCGCCTGACCATCCCGGCTTCAGGCCTTGAAGGCCTGTACGAATTTCGGGTCGAACGTCTTTTCGTAGGCAACGCTGGTGTTTGCCAGTTCGGGGTCCAGCGTTTTCAGCACCGTCATCATGGAATCGTAGCCCTCCCTGGTTACCATCCCGTCTGGCGAGTACATCTCCTTCGAGTTGGTAAAGGCCTGCATGTAGAGGTCCTTGTTGCCGAGCAGATATTCCTCGGGAACAGTTGCCGCGACCTCTTCCGGCGTCGCCTTGGCGATCCAGTTCAATGACTTCATGAAGGCATTGACGAGCCGCTGCGTGGTTACCGGATTGGCCTCGGTAAAGGCCCGCTGGATATAGACAGTCGCGGCAGGGTTGGGCCCGCCGAACAGCGCGCGCGTACCTGCCTCGGTGCGTGTATCGACCAGTACCTCGATGTCACCATCAAACTGGAGCTGCGCGATCACCGGATCGAGATGCGACAGCCCGTCGATCTCGCCGTTCTTCACGGCAGCCACAGCGCCGGCACCGCCGCCAATGCCGATGGCCGCCGCATCATCCGCCTTCAAGCCGTTCTTCAGCAGAGCATATTGCAGCATCAGCGCTGTCGATGAACCCGGCGCGGTAACGCCGATCTTCTTGCCCTTCAGGTCGGCCACCGACTTGATCTCGCCAGCCAGTGATTTGCGCACCGCAATCACGATGCCCGGGAAGCGCCCGAGATCGCAGATCGCGACGATGTCCTGGCCTTTGTCCTGCATGCGGATCGTGTGCTCATAGGCTCCGGCCACCACATCGATGGAGCCGCCAACCAGCGCCTGCAGCGACTTCGAGCCGCCGGCAAAATCGTTGATCGTCACGTTCAGGCCTTCTTCGGTGAAGTAGCCCTTCTTCTCCGCAATCGTCAGCGGCAGATAATAGAGCAGCGGCTTGCCGCCGACGCCGAGCGTGATGTCGGTCTTCTCGGGCTTGGCGTCCTGCGCGATCGCCGGCAGCCCGAACATCGATGCACCGAGCGTCACACCGGCGGTGGAGATAAGGAACTCTCTGCGTTTCATTGTCATTCCTCCCTTGAACTATTGCCCGCGCCAGGCGAGCAGCCTCCTTTCGACCAGCGTCACCAGCCAGTCGACAATCAGTACGAACGCCATCAGCACGAACATGCCGGCAAACACGCCGGTGACATCGAACACGCCCTCTGCCTGCTGGATCAGGTAGCCGAGACCGGCAGCAGACCCGAGATATTCGCCCACCACCGCGCCCACCACGGCAAACCCGACTGACGTGTGCAGGCTGGAAAACACCCAGCTCAGCGCTGATGGCATATAGACATGGCGCAGGAGTTGCCGCTCGTTCATGCCGAGCATGCGCGCGTTGGACAGCACGGTTGGGCTGACTTCCTTGACGCCCTGATAGACGTTGAAGAACACAATGAAGAACACCAGCGTGAAGCCAAGCGCCACTTTTGACCAGATGCCGAGGCCAAACCACAGTGCGAAAATTGGTGCCAGAACGACCCGGGGCAGGGCGTTCGCGGCCTTCACATAGGGGTCGAATACCGCCGCGACCAGCGGCTTGCGCGCAAACCAGAAGCCGAAAACTATGCCTGCCAGAGCACCAATGACAAAAGCCAGGATCGCCTCGGTGAGCGTGATCCACAGGTGGTACCAGATGGTACCCTCGCTGAACCATCTGAAGATGCGACGTGCGACCTCGACCGGCTGCCCGAAGAAGAAAGAGATGGTTTTCGGGTCACCAAACAGGTTTGTTGCTGAAGCCAGGTGCCAGAGCACAATGACAACCAGTGCGACGAGGACCTGCAGTGTCAGAAGCAAGGCCCGGCTCATCGCGTGTTCCCCGCGCGCGCTGGCGAGTTGGTTTGCTGATAGGCAGCAACAACCTCGTCGCGCAGGGCGTTCCAGATCGTCCGGTGCAATTCCTGAAACGTCCGGTCATGACGGATCTCGGCCGTCTCACGCGGGCGTTCCAGCGGGATCCGATAGTCGCCGATAATGCGCGATTTCGGCCCGGCCGACATGATCACCACGCGGTCCGAAAGGGCAATCGCCTCGTCCAGATCATGGGTCACGAACATTACCGCCTTGCGGTCGTCCGACCAGAGCTGGAGCAGCAGGTCTCCCATGATCAGCCTTGTCTGCGCGTCCAGCGGGCCGAACGGCTCATCCATTAACAGCAGCTTGGGATTGCGGATCAGCACCTGCGCCAGGCCGACACGCTTGCGCTGGCCGCCGGACAGCATTTGCGGGTAGCGGTCGGCAAAGCCGCCCAGACCAACCCGATCCAGCCACTCGCGGGCGGTACGCTTCGCCTCGACGCTTGCCGTGCCGGCGACCTCCAGCCCGATCGCGACATTATCGATCACGGTCTTCCACGGCATCAGCGCGTCCTGCTGGAAAAGATAGCCGGCATTGGCATTTATGCCTGCGAGCGTCTGGCCGAAGATTTCAACCGTCCCTGCAGCCGGCTTCAGCAACCCTGCAGTGGCGTTGAGCAGCGTGGACTTGCCGCACCCGGTTGGTCCGACAATTGCGACGAACTCATGCGCGCCGACAGAGAGCTCGGTCGGAGCAACTGCTTCGAACCTCTTGCCACCCGCCAGATCGAATGTGATGGCCACGCCATTCAGGCGCACGGCGTTTTCGCCAGCCCCGCTGATGCTCAACTCAAATTTCTCCTCCCCGGCTCAAGATTAGGGGCAGGAAGTGTGTCCGGACAAGACAAACTTGGAATTGTGCCAATGAATTTCCCGGTGCGATATGCCGGGCCTCAAAGCGGGCGAAAACATCGCTATAGCTTTCCCCCGCGTTTTCCCCTATATGCGCGCCAGCTTTGCCGGCGAAGACCACAATCTTCATTCAAGCCGCCCAGGCTTTTCACGGCCCTTGCTGGACGACATCCCGGCTACGGGCGACCCGTTTCCTCAAATTGAAAGGAAAAACACGATGTCGATCACTGCTGAACGCAAGCAGGAACTTCTGAAGGAATACGCCACCGCCAAGGGCGACACCGGTTCGCCGGAAGTCCAGGTTGCGCTTCTTTCCGAGCGCATCAAGAATCTGACCGAGCACTTCAAGGGCCACGTGAAGGACAATCATTCCCGTCGCGGTCTCCTCGCTCTCGTGTCGCAGCGCCGCTCTCTCCTCGACTATCTGAAGAGGAAAGACGACGCGCGCTATCAGACGTTGATCGAAAAGCTGGGTCTGCGCCGCTAACCGGCAAACTTCCGGCGGACCTCCAGATGGGTGGTTCGCCGGTTGCATATTCAGGGTTCGAAAGAACCTCATTCTGGCGGGTTCCGGATATGCCGGAAAACCACCAGCGACTACGGTTCGGGGAAGCAATCGTGCGCAACCGAACCGCCCCGTGGAACAGGTCATGGGGCAGGATTGCCGGCAGTCCTCATACAGGGCTTCTAGTTGTCTTGCCCGTGGCTCGTTCGAACGAAGCCGAGGAGGGGTAGGCGCGTCCGGATAAGGCCGGCGCGGACCCTCCGCATATGTAAGGACAAGACATGTTCAATCACCACAAAGTGGAAATCGAATGGGGCGGCCGCCCGCTGACGCTGGA
>CAYZQP010000160.1:0-8925 GCA_964480545.1 uncultured Mesorhizobium sp.
GCAGTTGTTGTTGACGTTGATAATGGGAATTCCGGTGCAACCTAAGCGATAGATCGCTGACTGGCCCGCCGTCGAATCTGCATAGACGAAGCCAGCATAGGCTTGTTGGATCAGGCCGTAGTCGATGTTGGCATCTCTCAGCGCAAGCCGGATCGCCTTCTCCGCCATTACATCCCAATCCTCGCTCTGGCCGGGTTTGGTGAAGGGAATCATTCCGACCCCAGCGACACGGGCATTGCTCATGGCTCTCTCCTAATGAGGAAATTATTATTTGGATTATTAAAATATATTTATTTATTAAAATCCGAGTAATTTCTATCCCAAGTATCAGATGTTATTCCTATTGATCGTAATTTTGACTTTTTTACTTTTCCAGTTGATGTTTTTAAGATTTTTTCTGCAAATCTTATATATCTGATCTTTGCAAATCGGGGGAGGTTCTTGTCAGAGAAAGAACATATATCTTCTATTTTCAGAGATTTATCTGCCGCTTTCACCAAGGTTATCATTATCTCGTCTTCGCCTCCGGCCATCTCGGAAGGCACGCCGTACGCCGCAATCTCAACGATGCCCGGCATGGACAACAGGGCGTTCTCGATTTCGGCTGACGAAATATTGTGTCCGCGCCGGCGGATGCAGTCTCGGATCCGATCTACGAAATGGATGAATCCGTCCTGATCGATGAAGCCGGCATCTCCGGTGTGGAACCACAAATTTCGCCAGGCTTCGACCGTCTTTTCCGGTAGGCTGTGATAGCCCGCCATGAAGCCGAACGGCGCCTTGGGGCGCACGACGATCTCGCCGACCTCACCGACCGGGCAGGCAATGTCACTGTCTGGGTCAACGATCTGGACCTCGAAATAGCGGTTGTAGACAAGGCCTGCCGCGCCGGGCGGTGCTTCGACGCCCACGCGGCCCCAGACAGGGATGTTGACTTCGGTCATGCCAAATCCAGACACGACGTTCGACAAGCCAAACCGGTCTTTCCAGATTTGCTGCAGTTCGGCTGGATTTGGCGCAGCAAGGATGGCGCGAAGCTGGTGATCCGCATCGTCGCTGGAAGGTGGTTGCGCGAATATAAAAGGCGCGACGACGCCCAATGTATTGGTCAATGTGGCGCGATGCCGTCGAATGTCCGAAAGCCAATCCTGCGCGCTGAACCTGGATTTCAGTACGACGGTCGCGCCAGCAATCAGGCACGCATAGACCTGCATGAACAAGCCGTTGGAATGATACAGGGGCAGCGTGACATAGTATTTGTCGTCTGCGTTCAGATGGAGATTATCGATCGCGCCGAGGCCATATAGGAAGCAGTGCGCATGCGGCATCAGAACGCCTTTGGCGGGTCCGGTGGTACCCGACGTGTACATGACATGGGCGACCTCAGAGGCGCGCGGTCCGGCGCCGGAATATGGCTTGCACCTTCGCCATTCAGCCAGTGACGACAGGCGCAAATGCGTGTCTCGAGCATCGGGCCGGTCCGATGCGTCGGCAATGACGATCGATCGCAGCGACGGCACGCGATCGGATATCTCGATGACCCTGCTGAGCATCGGCTCGGCGACGACCGCCATTGCAGCGCCGCTGTCGATGATCTGATGCTCAAGGAACGAGCCGATCAGTTCGGTGTTGAGTAGAACCGCCACCGCGCCGAGGCGGGCGAGACCAAGCCAGACGACGACGAAGTCGAGGTCGTTCGGCAGCATTACGATCACTGAATCGCCTGGGCGAATACCCAGATTGTGGAAATGTGACGCGACCTGGCCAGACCATTCAAACGCTTGCCCAAAGGATAAATCAGGCCCGTCCACAAGTTCAATGAAGGTTTTCGAAGGCCGTACGTCGGCTTGCCAAGCAAGAACGTCAGGTAGCGTCCAATGTGATGGCTGTCGGAGAAACTCGTACATTTGGCAATCCCGTGCTAAATCAGGTTCAGCGACCGTCTAGCCATGGTGACTGGGGCGCGAAGCGTCTGATTGATGAGTGGTTAAGTTCGACGCGCTTAACTTCCGTGCGCGAGGCGGCGGCACAGCTCCGAAGTCCCCGTCGCCAGGAAGAAGGAAAGGCGTTTGCGCACCGCCGCAACGTCGCCTGAGCGACACAGCCCGCCTGACAGCCTATCGATACGGCCAGTGTCTGCGAACGATAGCGAGAGCGCGCCGGAGGTGAAGTTGTAACACCAGTACAGATCTTCATCCCGCGCCTCGGGCAGGACACGCCTCAAAAGCTCGATCAGCCGCTCGATCACGGGATCGAAAAACTCGTTCATCGCCGTGCCTCCCCACGAAGGCGTACTGTTGACCAGAGCGACCAGCCGCAGATAGTTGCGCCACTTGTCACCGCCGACCTCCCAAAGATACAGGACAGGCTCCAGGAAGGCGGTGAGGCAACCTTCCACCGTCATCGCAGCAGTAGAAGCCTCGTAGCGCCGCATGGATTCCATCCGACGTTCGTTGACCAGTTGCGCGCGCCGGCTGAGCACCGCGTCGAACAGGCCGCGTTTCGACTCGAAATAATAGTTGAGCAGGGCAGGATCGACGCCTGCTTCATTGGCAACCTGCCGAACGGTAACGCCGTAGAAGCCGTGCGCGGAAAACAGCGCTTCTGCCGCATCCAGTATTTCTGCGCTCCGTTCCGCGGTGCCTTCAAATTTGGCCGGTCGGCCACGCGCTGTCGGGCGAGGATGGGATTGGCGCTTTTTTATCGGGGAACGGTCTCCGCCCTTCTTTTGCTTGATGTCGGTCACTGCCCTCTCCTGTGAGCCATCATCCTGCCCGTCACAGCATCGGAGGTCAAATTATTTCTACGATCGATGAAATATGTTGACCATGCCAATTATTGGATAATATATTGACATCTTGGGTTGCTGGTGAGTCGCAAATCGGAGAAGGTTTTCGCCATTTACTCAACGAACGTTGAATAAAAACATTGTTTGGGAGGGTGATATGACAGCTCGTTTGAGGGTGGATCTATTGTGTGCCGCTGCTGCACTTGCGTATGCGTTCAGCGCCTCGAGCGCGGTGGCGCAGGCTATCGATGCGCCGCGAACGGGGGTTGAGACAAGCGAAGTCAATGTCGCGCAAGTGTCTGATGACATCATCGTGACTGCCAACAAGCGCAACGCGTCAGTTTCGAGAACGCCCATAGCCATCACGGCACTCGACGGTGCTGCATTGCAGGCAGCCGGTGTCACCGAACTCAAGAACATTGGTGACAGCGTGCCCAATGTGACAATTCGGACCATCGGTTATGCGGGTTCCGTCCAGGTCACGATCAGAGGTATCACCAACACCAGTAACAACCCTGGCGGACAGCCCACTGTAGCTACCTATTTCGACGGAGTTTACTCACCGCGCACGCAGGGCCTGATAGGGAGCCTTTATGACCTTGGTCGCGTCGAGGTGCTGCGCGGACCGCAGGGAACACTTTACGGACGAAATTCGACTGCTGGCAACTTCAACGTTTTTACTAATGAACCGAAGTTCGATCTGGAGGGCTCGGCGTCGATTTCATACGGCAGATTCAACGATGTTCAGGCCGAGGCAATGGTCAATGTGCCAATCTCCGAAGCGCTGGCCGTCCGTTTCGCCGGTTCCATCCGCAAGAATGATGGCATTTACAACACCAGCGGTGGCAGCGTCAGCACCGACCGCAACTATGGGATGGCCGACGATGTGTCGGGCAGGCTGTCGATCCTGTGGAATCCCAATTCTGCATTTTCCTGGCGCCTTACCGTTCAGAACGACCGGATACGCGGAACACCTGGTCTGGATTATCAAGTCGACACCAGCGGCAAAACGCTCGACGGACGCAATCCATTCTCAAATCCGCAGGTGCCAGCATCGCCTAGCCCTTATGCGCAGATCGACAATCTGATGTTGCGCTCAGCAATGCGACTGGATCTCGGAGGCGGCGCTTCGCTATCCTATACTGCGGGCTATCAGAATCTGCGCCATTTCTTCCGTGGTTCGACGGGCGGTGCGCCCGTTTCGTTGGCTGACCTGATCCGCGACGGGCAGGATCGGAATACCTATCACGAGGTGAACTTCTCATACGAGAACGACAAGCTGTTCAACGTGATGGGCGCCAACTATTTCTATGAGGAGGAAAGCTTCTTCAATCCAGCACATTTCAACCAGCTGCGCTTCGGCTATGTCGCCGGCAGTCCAGCGGGGCGGCGTGCTATCGGCTACAAAACGCGATCATGGGGGATTTTCGATCAGCTCACCTATAATATCTCGCCCGACATTCGGGCGATAGCCGGCGTTCGTTTCAGCAAGGAAAAGTCCGAAGGAAATCTGAACGGCTCGGTTGTGCTGATCTGCGGGATTGGCCAGACTTATGAGCAGCTTGAACAGAGCCTTTACAATCCAGCGCACCCGGGATGCAGTGGAGCTCCTGGCGGGGCTGCCGAGGGGGCGTGGTCCAAGACCACTTGGCGTGCTGGCCTGGAATTTGACCTAGATAGTCATACCCTTGCATATGGCACTGTGTCGACGGGCTTCAAATCGGGCGGCCTCAATCGGCAACTACCGGGCATTCCGCTTGAGTTCGCACCCGAAACCGTGGCGAATTATGAGCTCGGTCTCAAGACACGGATCTTCGATCAACTGCGCTTGAACATCGCGGCGTTCTACATGGATTATTCTAACCTGCAGATTGTGCAATTTGTGCAGGCCGCCAGCGGACAGCCAGTTCAGGCTACAACCAATGCGGCTCGAGCGCGTGTCTATGGTATCGAGATGGAGGCACAGTGGCAGATCAGCGAAAACGACCGGTTTTCGGGCTTCTTCAATTGGCTGAATGCCCGCTATTCCAGCTATCGGGACACGATTAATCCGTTTACCGGCACCGTCGTTGCCTCGCTCGACGATAATCAGCTGATTAATGCGCCTGATTTCTCCTTGCGGGGGGAGTATGCGCATACGTTCCAGCTCGCAAATGGTGCCACCATCGCGCCGGGTGCTTCAGTCTATTGGCAAAGCCGGACTTACTTGCGCGAATTCAATCTGCCGATGGACAAGGTGCCCGCCTATGCGAAGCTGGATGGAACGATCACGTTCCGAACCGCCGACGACAGGTGGACGATGCAGGCCTATGTTCGCAATGCGACGAACAAGCTCGTGCGCAACAGCGCAAATGTCGTGCTCGCCGGCACGTATCTCAGCACGTACGAGCAACCTCGCACCTATGGTATTAGGGCGTCGTATCGTTTCTAGCGCGGGCAAGGGGAACTGCCGAGCCGGGCGAACCCGTCTCGCGGTACCTTGATAGTCGCAGGCCGGTGGCACGGGGGCGCTGGCCGGTCGACAACGCAAAAGAGGAAAAGCGTAATGAGAATCCTGGACATTCTGCTGGCGTTTCCGATGCTCGCGAGCTTGACCGCACTGCCTGAGGCAGGGCGTTCCGAACAGCGGATCGAGACGCTGCCGCTGAATCCGGCCGACGAGGTTTTGCAAACAACTGCGAACCTGTCCGCCTATCTGATGTGCAGTTGTCTGTTCGTCGAAAAGGCCGATGAGCGGGCCTGTCGATCGGACATAGTTTCGACCGATAAGGAGCTGATGATCGCCCCCGATTTTCAGCAGTCGCTGGTGCGTGTTTCCTACGGTCGCTGGAACGGCGTGGCGCGGTTGCACCCCCACGCCCGAGGTTGCCGGCCGGATTGACGGAAATTGACCACAACGATCACTCGGCAGCTGGCGGTCTTCGTGCATCGCCCGCATGCACTTGTCGCGCACGCCGACCATGGGTGAGCGCGGCGCTTTTGATATCAGAACATGGGAGCTCGACATGATTCGCGCCGCGTTTTCCTTCATGCTTTTGGTCCTGTTCTTCGGCAACAGTTCGGCAATCGCGCAGCCTGTGGCGGATTTGGTCCTTCGCTCAACAAGCCAAGATGCCGCCCATGCCAACGAGCGGTTGGCTATGGTTGTGGCTGACGTTTTCAAAGATAGCGGCGCTACGAGGGCCGTTTTGGTTGTTGAAGACGGCAGGGTGGCGGCGGAGCACTATGCCGACGGCTATGGACCCGACACGGTCTTTCCTGCCTATTCGATAACCAAGAGCCTGACCAGCACGATGGTCGGGATACTGAACCGCGCCGGAAAACTGGATATCCATGCTCGAGCCGACGTACCAGAATGGCGTGGCGAGGACGATTCCCGCCGCACGATCAGGCTGATCGATCTGCTACAGATGAGTTCGGGGATCGTTTCCAATGAGGATGTCGCAGACCTCAATTCGGACACGATGACGATGCTGTTCGGATCTGGCCGTCACGATGTGGCGCGTCATGCGGCCAACCATCCTCTAAAGTATCAGCCTGGATCCTATTTCGCATACTCCAACAGCACCACGAACGTCATCAGCGGGATCGTGGGGCGGACCATCGGAGGGGGAGAGCGCGGGGTCCGTGATTTCCTAGACAAAGAACTGTTTGAACCCCTGAACATCCGCTCTGCCGTAGTGGGATTCGATGATGTGGGGACGTTGGTGGGCTCCACCTATTCGGCCATGACCACGCGTGACTTCGCTCGCTTTGGTTTATTGTATGCGCGCGGCGGCCTTTCGCCGGGGGGGCGAATTCTGACGGAGGAATGGGTCCGGTTCGTTTCCACGCCGGGCGCGGCGTCGAACGGCGGATATGGTGGACAATTCTGGATTGGCCCATGGTCAACTGACCCCGGCGTCGTAGCGCGCTGGCCGAGCGACGGGTTCGGCATGCGCGGGTTTCAGGGGCAGTTTGTGATGGTCTCGCCCAAGCGAAAGCTTGTGATCGTGATCCTCGGGAATAGTGCCTTGATCAATGGAATCGACGGGCGGGCCTATAGGGACGAGCAGGTCGCCAAAATCCTCGACGCCCTTCATCCGCAGAAACGTTGAACCAGTGGCTGCTAAAGAGAGTTTGTCCCTGAACGATTTTGCGGCCTGTCCGCAGCATCAGATTGATCGATCCCCGATGAGCCGCGAACAATGGCTTGCCGTCGGCATCGCTATACTTCTGAATGCCTTGGACGGCTACGATGCCGCGTCCATCAGTTTTGTTGCCCCGGGGATGATGGCAGAGTGGAAGCTGGCGCCAGATGCGCTCGGCTGGGTGCTGTCGATGGAGCTGATCGGCATGGGTTTTGGCTCGCTGATGTTCGGCAACCTCGCTGACCGGTTCGGACGACGACCGACCATCCTCGCCTGCTTGATGATCATGACCGTCGGGATGGGCGGAGCGATAGTGGCGAATGACGTTCTGCAGCTTTCTGCGGTGCGTCTCCTCACAGGCTTGGGGATTGGCGGCATGATGTCATCGCTGGCAGCGATCGTTGCCGAGCACAGCAACGCCCGTCATCGTTCGCTCGTTCTTTCTCTGCTGGTTGTCGGTTATCCGATGGGTCTGGTTGTGGGGGGGGTTGTTGCGCGCAACCTCCTGTTGATGACGCACTGGAGTTCGGTATTCGTGTTCGGTGCGATCATGACCGCAATCGCACTGCCGCTTGCGTGGCTCCTCATTCCTGAATCGGTTGCATGGCTGGCGCGAGCGCAGCCGGGAAGAGCGCTTGAGCGGGTCAATCGGACCCTGCGCCGTTTTGGTCACGTGCCGGTAAACAGTCTTGGTGAAACGGAGCAATCACGCGCGCAGCGCCAAGAGTTGATTGCAATTCTGCGAGCGCCATTGGCACGCCCGACCATCTTGCTGACCCTGGCTTACCTCTCCCATGTTTCCTGTCTTTACTTCATTCTCAAATGGATTCCTTCGATAGTTGTTAAGTTGGGCTTCTCGCCATCCAATGGGGTCGATGTGCTGGTGTGGACCATGTGCGGGGCGGTTGCCTCTGGGCCGTTGTTTGCGGTTGTCGCCAACGCAATCTCCGTGCGTCGCGCGACGCTGTTCACACTCGCAGGATCTGCGATCAGTGTCGCAATGTTCACGCGCGCGGGTGCCGATTTCACTATGCTGGTTGCACTCGGCATCATCGTCGGAATTTTCATTACGGCTGCTTCGATCGGCTTTTATTCACTGCTCGCAACCGCGTATCCGGTTGAACTTCGTGCGACGGGCACCGGCTTCGGCATTGGCGTCGGACGCGCTGGCGCGTCGATTGGGCCAGTTCTCGGGGGTATCCTTTTTGCAGATCAGTATGCGCTGTCTGACGTCGGCCTGATCATGAGTGCGGGCTCAGTACTGTCTTTTGTCTTTATCATTGCATTAGCGCGAGGGGCTGACCCTAAGACTGGTTACGACTAGTGATTCTGCCCAGCGAGCCGGTAAGAAGCCGCTTCATGCTCGCGGAACCGGGAATCGGCTGATGTCGAGATCGAGGAGATCGCGATACCAGCGGCTCTTCTTGATGGTCAGCGGTCACCGGTCCTCGAGGTTCATTTCTTCAGAAACTCATCGGCGACCTACCGGAGCGTCGCCTCGGCAGCGATCTTTGCTTCAATTTTTGCGCCGCGGCGTTCGACATAGGTGTCGATGCCGTCTTCGAGCTTGAAGTGAGCCTCGTCGCACTCCTCGCGCGCCTGCTTCAGGCTGACTTTGGGGAAGCGACCGAACGAGATTCTTCGTTCGATACCGTGGAAGCGATATTTGACGCGCCAGAGGAGCGCTCCGGATAGCTGGACAAATAAGGAAGAGTTCTTTTGCGTCGGCGACCCTGTAGGGTTTTGCCTTGGGCTTGAGGGCGCGAATCTGAGTGACTGAAAGAATAATCCGGGACCACGAATTGTTGAGATAGGGTGACCCCGAATGGTCCGGACGGTTCGGAACAAAGGCAGGCTCCTCGGACAGCCGAGGCGTTGGCTTTCCCAGATCTTTTTTCGGATTTCGAAAAACAATTTTTATTTCAAGGAGATGATGGTGCCGGCTGTCAGACTCGAACTGACGACCTACCGCTTACAAGGCGGTTGCTCTACCAACTGAGCTAAGCC
>CAYZQP010000161.1:0-8921 GCA_964480545.1 uncultured Mesorhizobium sp.
GGTCATTATGCTTGCCGCCGGCGCGCACCGACTTTTGCGATGTCGTCGCCGTTTTATACGGGCGCTTCTCCAGGCCGGTGAAGACGTTCTTGAACTGCACCATGCCTGCATTGGTGAACATCAGCGTCGGGTCGTTGCGTGGCACCAGCGGGCTGGAGGCCACAACCTCGTGTCCGTTCTTCCTGAAATAATCGAGAAAGGTCGACCGGATTTCGTTTACGCCGCTCATTACAATGCCTTTGACAAACGTCTGGGGGACCCGCGCCGCACGCGGAGAGATTGAGCCTTTTAGCTGTGAGGAAATTCGCTGTCCAGAAAGCAAGGCTTCGACACAACTATAGCAGCAGGCATATTCTCATGTGCTTATTTGTTGCACATCAGCAACATCCTGGAATTCCATAATCTTCGCTGCCTTTCTGCTTGCCATTCCCCAGCGTCGTCTCTATACGCGCCCTCCCCGGTCATGAAGCCGGTGTGAGCACAACGGTGGGAGTTCATGATCTCCACCCGCGCAGACCGCTTTGCGGGTCCTGTGTACGGTGCTGCATCGGAGGTCGGAACGCGGTTGTAGCTCAGAGGTAGAGCGCCGGACTTGTAATCCGGAGGTCGATGGTTCGAGTCCATTCAATTGCTCCATTGGATAGCTCATTGGGTAGAGCAACAGACTTGTAATCTGTGGGTAGAGGGTTCGAATCCCTTTCCAACTCGCTGAGTAAAATCAGCACCAGCTTTCCACGCTGTGTATCCAAATGGGCCGGGGACTGGAATGCCGGGATCAAACGAGCCGGCCTCGCCTTCGGGCGCGGTTGGCAAGCGAGATCACCAGCCGTCGGCCAGGGGCTTGCTCCGCGGTGACGATCAAGACGCCGGTCCTCCGGCAGGCGAAGGTTTCGACCGTCGCCTTGCCCGCTGGCCAATGGCCTCGCGATCCGCTCCCGCAGATCCGTCCAGGGAAGATGCCACCAGTCCCCGGCCTCTTTCATGGACGGAAATGCCGGGCAACCGGACAGGAACAGAAACGAAGAAAGGACGCGCATGACCTAGGCATGCAGTTTGGAGTGAACGAACATGACTATTCTCGATGAAATTTTGGGGCGCAAGCGCGTCCTTGTGAAGGAAAACGACCGCATCATCGCCCTCTACAAGGGTGAAATCCTTGGTGTCTTCGGGCCCGGCGAACATGCTTTGCCGAACCGGGGCGGAAGCCTGGAAATCACGCGGTATGACCTCGAGATGAGCGGGGGCATATTCTCCTCGCCCTACGAGAAGGTGCTGTTCGAAAAGCTTCCAAACGAGGCCGCGCGTCATCTCACCGTTATCCGTAACGATCGCAATCAGGTCGCCCTGATCGAGCGCGACGGCCAGATCACCACCGTGCTCGGGCCTGACCGCAAGCTCGTGGTCTGGACCGATTCCGGGCCGTGGACTGCGACGCATTTCGACGTCTCGACCGATCTTCGCGTCGAGCCGGTCGTGATGCGGCGTCTGGTCAGCGTCGGCAAGGGTAACCTTGTCACCAGCTTCGTTGTGGCAGACAGCCATGTCGGCTTGCTGTTCATCGACGGCACCTACCGCGAAACCCTTGAGCCGGGCGTACACGGCTTCTGGAATGTTGGCCGCGTCATGAACGTGAAGCAGATCGACATGCGCCGTCAGACTTTGGACGTCGCGGGTCAGGAAGTGCTGACTCGTGACCGTGTCACCATCCGGCTGAACCTGACTGCCGGCTATCGGATCGTTGATCCGGTGAAGGCGGTGACCTCGGTCAAGGACGTCATGGACGAACTGTACCGTGCGTTGCAGCTGGCCTACCGCAAGGCCGTCGGTGCCCTGTCGCTCGACCAGATCCTCGAAAGGAAGGTCCAGGTCGACGAAAAGGCGCTGAAGGCCGAGATGGCGGCACTCGGCGTCGAACTGTTCGAGGTCGCGTTGAAGGACGTGATCCTGCCCGGCGAGATGCGCGATATCCTGAACCAGGTTGTCGCAGCCGAAAAGCAGGCGGAGGCAAACGTCATCCGCCGGCGCGAGGAAACCAACGCCACGCGTTCCTTGCTGAACACGGCGAAGGTTATGGCCGAAAACCCGGTCATGCTGCGGTTGAAGGAGCTGGAAGCTCTCGAAACCATCGCCGGCAAGGTCGAAAAGTTGACGGTCCACAACGGAACCGTCGGTTTGATGAACGACCTCGTAAAGCTGCGCGACTGATGAAATGGGCTGCGTCGAAAGGCGCAGCCTATTTCTGGCTCGCAGGCAGGTTCCTCTTTTCCTTGACCGCGAAACGCATTAGACAGCCCTGCTTAACCGCCCGGCGTTGTAACGCAGAATTCGAAGGAACCGTACGTGTCCAGTACATTTGAGAAAGTTGCGAAGATTATCGCCGACACGTCGGAGATAGAAATCGAAAAGATCACGCCAGATTCGCATACAATCGACGATCTGGGAATCGACAGCCTCGACTTCCTCGACATCGTCTTCGCCATCGACAAGGAATTCGGGATCAAGGTTCCACTTGAAAAATGGACCCAGGACGTGAACGACGGCAAGGCCTCGACCGAAGACTACTTTGTAATGAATAACCTTGTTGAACGCATTGACGAACTGGTTGCTGCAAAAAACGCTGTTTGATGGTCCCGAGGGGCTTGGCGCTGCATTCGCATGAATAATCAAGACGTACTGATTACCGGCATCGGCCTGGTTTCCAGTCTGGGCGAGGGCCCGGACGCACATTGGGACGCGCTTTCCAGGCCAACGCTTGATCCCGTCATAGATCAGGAGCGCTATGCTCCCTACACTATCCACCCGCTACCGGCCCTGGACTGGAACCTGCAGATCCCGAAGCGCGGCGACCAGCGCCAGATGGAGACGTGGCAGCGGCTTGGCACCTATGCAGCCGGACTGGCGCTGGACGACGCCGGCATGAAATCCGATGGCGGGCTCTGCGCTTCGATGGATCTCGTTGTGGCGGCCGGTGCTGGCGAGCGCGACGAGGCTGTTGACGACGAAGTCATGCGCGCCGGATCGACCAGCAACAACCGCGAAGTGCTTCTGAACGAGAAACTGTCGACAGGTTTGCGTCCAACGCTTTTCCTCGCGCAACTGTCCAACCTGCTGGCTGGCAACATATCCATCGTGCATCAGGTCACCGGCTCCTCGCGCACTTTCATGGGCGAAGATGGTGCAGGCATCGCCGCAATCGAGAATGCCGTTGCGCGCATTCGCGCCGGACAGTCCACCCATGTGCTGGTTGGTGGTGCATATCAGTGCGAACACCCCGATCTGATCCTTGGCTACGAACTTGGCCGCTATTTGCACCAGGGACCGTGGAAACCGGTATGGGACCGCGCAGACTCGGGTGGCGGTGGTATCGTTCCCGGCTCCGGCGCTGCATTTCTCGTCATGGAATCGCGTACCCATGCCGAAGCACGCGGTGCGCGGGCATATGCCTGCATGGAAGGCGTTTTCTCCGAGCGCATACGTCGGGGCCAGGGTGGTCTGGAAGCCGGACTGGTCGACCTGCTCTCGCGTACCGGCAGAGACAAGGCCAGAACGCTGATCCTGTCCGGCGCATCCGGAGCCAGGGCAGCAACTGATGCCGAGCGGCGCGCATTGCAGACTGATGGAGCCGGAGCTTTGAGGGCCTTTTCAACGCGGCTTGGGCACCTGAAGGAAGCTCAGTTCCCCTTCGCCGTTGCACTGGCGGCACTTGCAATCGACCGTGGGGCCGCCTACCCGGCCTTCGATCCCGGTGAGGCCGATTTTGAAGGCGTCCCCGAGAAAGTGCTGGCGACGACCGTCGGCTATCACCTCTATGAGGGCATGGCGCTGCTGGGCAGAGGGAACCAGGAAAGTTGACGAAAACAGTCGATCATCTTGGCAGACCGCTGGTCGCGGTGACTGGCATTGGCCTGGTCACCTCGCTCGGTATTGGCAAGCAGGACAACTGGGCAGCCCTGACCTCGGGCAAGTCGGGTATTACCCGCATATCGAGGTTCCCGGTCGAACATCTCAAGACCCAGATTGCCGGGCTTGTGAACTTCCTGCCGTCAAGCAACAAGGGCGCGAGCCCCCTGACCTACGAACTCGCGGAAGTTGCTGCCACCGAGGCCATCGACGAGGCGGGATTGTCGATGGACGATTTCGGCGGGCCGCTGTTTCTGGCGTCACCGCCCGTCGAGATGAGCTGGCACGACCGGTTCGAAATGTACAATGCTGGCAAGGGCGACACTGCAGCACAGCGCCTGGCGGAAGCTGCCCAGCATCTCGTTTCCAATGATATTTTCGACAGCGCCCAGTTCGGGACAATCGCCAACAAGCTTGCTGATCGGTTCGGCACGCGGGGCCTGCCAATTACACTTTCGACGGCCTGCGCCTCGGGTGCCACTGCGATCCAGCTGGGCGTCGAGGCCATCCGGCGTGGCGAATGCGATCGCGCGCTGTCAATCGGTGCAGATGGATCTGCGACGGCAGAGGCATTGATCCGCTTCTCGCTTCTGTCGGCATTGTCGACGCAAAACGATGCCCCGGAGAAGGCGTCGCGACCATTCTCGAGGGATCGCGACGGTTTTGTGCTTGCGGAAGGATCGGCCGCACTGGTGCTTGAGTCCCTGCAAAGCGCACTGGCCCGTGGGGCTGAGGTCATCGGTATCCTGAAGGGTTGCGGCGAACGGGCTGACGATTTTCATCGGACACGCTCCAAGCCGGATGGATCCCCGGCAATTGCGGCGGTGCGCGCGGCACTCGTTGATGCAGGCCTTTCCGAGCAGGACATCGGCTATATCAACGCGCATGGCACCTCGACGCCGGAAAACGACAAGATGGAGCATCTGTCGCTGTCGACGGTGTTCGGTGAACGCATGCCGGCGATACCGGTATCGTCCAACAAGTCCATGATCGGCCACACGCTTTCGGCGGCCGGTGCCATTGAGGCAGCCTTCTCCCTGCTGACGATGAAGAGCGGCACCATCCCGCCGACCATCAACAACGACCATCCCGACCCTGCAATTGAAATGGATGTAGTCCCGAATGTCAGCCGCAGCGCAGATGTCGCAGCTGTGCTGTCGAATTCGTTCGGCTTTGGCGGTCAGAACGCCTGCCTTGTGATGACGCGGGACGCTGGTTGATGCGGGCGCTTCAACTGATCGAGGACCGACGGCTGGAACTGGTTGATCTGCCGGAGCCCCCTGCCCCGGGTCTCGGAGAGGTGACGCTGCGCATCAAGGCCGTGGCGCTGAACCATATCGACGTCTGGGGCTGGCGCGGCATGGCCTTTGCCAAACGGAAGCTGCCTCTCGTTATCGGCGCGGAGGCCTCTGGCGAAGTCTCGGCTGTTGGCCCCGGCGTCAGCGGGTTGGCGCCCGGCCAGCTTGTGTCCATCTATGGTGCCCGCACGTGCGGGCTTTGCCGTGCCTGCCGCGAAGGTCGCGACAATTTATGCGAACATGTCGGCGGCGTGCATGGCTTCCATCTCGATGGCTTCGCGCAGGAAGCGATCAACCTGCCCGCACGCCTGCTGGTTCCTGCTCCGCCAGGCGTTGATGCAATCGGTGCGGCTGTCGCCCCTGTAACCTTCGGCACGGTCGAGCACATGCTGTTCGACAACGCCAGGCTGGAGCCTGGCGAAACCATTCTCGTGCATGCCGGCGGCTCGGGTATCGGCTCGGCCGCTATCCAGCTGGCGAAACGCATGGGATGCACCGTCATCACCACCGTCGGCTCCAACGACAAGATCGAAAAGGCCCGCACCCTGGGTGCCGACCACGTCATCAACTACCGCGAAGACCGGTTTGAGGGCGTCGTGCGCAAACTGACCAAAAAGCGCGGCGTCGATGTTGTCTTCGAGCATGTCGGCAAGGACACCTGGGCAGGCTCCATGTTCAGCCTGCGGCGCGGTGGCCGGCTGGTCACCTGCGGCTCGACCTCCGGCGTCTCCACGGAAGTCAACCTCATGATGCTCTTCCAGCAGCAACTCAAACTCCTCGGCTCGTTCGGCTGCCGCATGGAGAACATGGCCAATGCGATGCAGAAGATGGCTGCTGGACAGGTACACCCGGTCGTTGACACGGAGGTCGGATTTGCCGACATCGACACGGCGCTTAAACGGATGGAGACGCGCGACGTGTTTGGCAAAATCATACTCAAGGTCCAATGAGCCTGGCCCGGCGAGCCATCGCGACCGGTTTCAAAGCCGTCAAAGCGATGCGCGACTTCGTGATCGGCTACTCCGCGATGGGCGTGTTGAGCTTGCTGCGACTGTTCCCGGCTGCCCGGTCTATTGACCTCGCCGATCGGGTCGCACGACGCTTGGGGCCACTGTTCGGCCGCCATCGTGTTGCCCTCGACAATTTGCGCCACGCCTACCCTGAAAAGTCAGAGGCCGAGATTGAACAGATCGCGGTGGATATGTGGGGCAATATGGCCCGACTGGCCGCCGAGTACATCTATCTCGACAAGCTTTACGACTGGGACAGAACCACCGGCAGTGGCGAGCGGATCGAGGTGGTAGGCCACGCCATCTTTGACAGGATGGCAGCCACCAGAAAATCTCACATCCTGTTCACCGGGCATATCGGCAATTTCGAACTCTTGCCGATTTGCGCGGCCGAGTTGGGCATCAGCATGACGGCGTTGTTTCGCCCGCCCAACAACCCATACATCGCGCGCTACATTGCCCGCCGGCGCAAGAGCGCAATGGGTAGCATGCTGCCCTCACAGCAGGGTGCCGCGATTGCTCTGGCACGCATACTTGAGGGTGACGGAACGATCGGCGTTCTCGTCGACCAGAAATTTACACGGGGCGTTCGCACCACCTTTTTTGGCCGCCCCTGCGAAACCAACCCTTTGCTGCCCAAGCTTGCGCGCAACTTTGAGTCCGACGTCTATCCGGCGCATTGCATCAGGTTGCCCGGCAACAAGTTCAAACTCATTATGGAGGACAAGCTGGACTTGCCTCGCACAGAGAATGGCCGCGTGGACGTGGAGCGGACCGCCCAACTGCTGAATGATGTGGTCGAACGCTGGGTGCGTGAAAACCCCGCGCAATGGATGTGGTTCCACAAACGCTGGAAGCTGAGCGGCAAGGAGTGATGATGCGCACGCTGATGTTCTGCGGCGCACTCCTGGCACCTGCTCACGCTGTTGCCTGCGAAAACCTCGGCGGTCTGCTGAAATCCGCTTACCCCACTGCGGTGGAGGAGGACGAAGGGCTGCGCATAGATGGCGAATATGCCCGTCTCGTCCGGACTGATGAAGTCGCCTGCAAGGTCTGGCCTGCCGACGAGAAGCTTACTCTGCTCGCCGTTCCTCTGATCGAGGCCGAGCCTGAGGATGAAGGTGAGGCGCGCGGCGATGTCGAGATCATCGTGGCTGACACCACGACAGGGCAACCGCAGGTACGCCGGGTTGAACTGAACATGGCGTTCGGCGATGCGATCCAGTTCAGCGGCGTGCGTCTCGACACCGCGCGCTACGACATCAAATCCGGAACGCGCGCCTTTGGCGTGGTCACGCGGCAGACCGGCAGTTCACGCGTCAATCCGTGGTCGCAGGAGGCTCTGTGGCTCTACACGATCAACAAGGATCGGATTGACCGCGTCGTGGACGGTCTGGTGATCGACGCCTTTTCGGGCGAGAACGACGGAAATTGCAGCGGCGAAGCCTCCCACACGAGGCGTACCGTGGCGCTGGCTCCACCGGCTCACAGCATCAACCGCGATCTTCTGGTGGAGGAAGTGACCGTGACGTCGACCATGACGGGCACTGCTGGCGCTTGCAATTCGGCTGACGTCACAGGTGAGCCGAAGCAGGTCACCCTGCGCCTTATGGAAGGGCGATATCAGCCGACCATCAGCGCCGAAACGGACGGGCTGTTTTCCGGCATCGAGATCGCAGCGCCTTAAGCGAACTCCATGATCACGGCGTCGACGGCAAGGCTGTCGCCCGGCTTGCAATTGATCTTGGCGACGGTCAGGTCACGCTCGGCGCGCAGCACGTTCTCCATCTTCATCGCCTCGACGACGGCCAGCGTGTCGCCGGCCTTGACCTCCTGCCCTTCCGTGACAGCCAGGGAGACCACCAGCCCGGGCATCGGACAAAGCAGCATTTTCGAGGTGTCCGGCGGGACCTTCACCGGCATCAGCTTGTCGAGCTCGGCGGTACGCGGCAGCATCACGCGGGCGATCACCGACAGCCCCTTCCACGCCAGGCGATTACCGTTCGCGACCGGGCGCACCTGAACCGAGACCGGCTCGCCGCCGACAACGCCAACCCAGACCGGATCGCCCGGCCGCCAGTCGGAAACCACCGTCTCGGCTTCAGCGCCTGCAATGGCCAGATCGGCCTCGAAGGGCGGGCCAATCAGCCCGTCGCCAACAGTCACATTGATATAGTCGTCGTCCAGCTTGACCACCCAGTCGGCCTTCACCGCGCCCGAATGCGGCCCAAGCCGCCCTGACAGGTGATCCAGCCTGTCGCGGCGGATCAGTTCGACCGCTGTCGCACAAGCTGCGAGGATCGACTTTTCCTCATCCTTCGGCGTCGCCGGATGGAACCCATCAGGGAATTCCTCGGCAATGAAGCCGGTGGATAACCGCCCTTCCCGCCAGCGCGGATGCTGCATCAGCGCCGTCAGGAACGGGATGTTGTGCTCGATGCCATCGACGACAAAATTGTCCAGCGCCTCCGACATTGCGTCAATCGCCTGCGCGCGGGTCGGCGCCCAGGTGCAGAGCTTTGCCACCATCGGGTCGTAGAACATCGAAATCTCGGAGCCTTCAGTAACACCGGTATCGTTGCGCACGATGATGTCGCCGAACTTGCCCTCGGCCGGTGGGCGGTAGCGGGTCAGGCGTCCGATCGACGGCAGGAAATTGCGGTACGGATCTTCGGCGTAGAGACGGCTTTCCACCGCCCAGCCGTTCAGCTTC
>CAYZQP010000162.1:0-2880 GCA_964480545.1 uncultured Mesorhizobium sp.
GGCCGTGTGCGTCAGCGCCTCCTCCCAGGAAACCTCGCGCCACGGGTCGGAAATCTTCTCGCGGATCATCGGGTTGAGGATACGCTCCTTGTGGTTTGCGTAACCCCAGGCGAACCGGCCCTTCACGCAGCTATGGCCGCGATTGGCCTTGCCGTCTTTCCACGGCACCATGCGGATCAGTTCCTCGCCCTGCATCTCGGCCTTGAACGAGCAGCCAACGCCGCAATAGGCGCAGGTTGTGACCTTGGACGAGGTCGGCATGCCCTTTTCGAGCACGGTCTTTTCACGCAGCGCATCGGTCGGGCAGGCCTGCACGCAGGCACCGCAGGACACGCATTCGGAGGCAAGGAAGCTCTCTTTCGCACCAGAGACGATGCGGGCATCAAAGCCGCGCCCCTCAATGGTAAGCGCGAACGTACCCTGCACTTCTTCGCAGGCGCGCACGCAGCGCGAGCAAACGATGCATTGCGAGCTGTCGAATGTGAAATAGGGGTTCGACGTGTCTTTCGGCACGAAATCCGGGTTCACCGAGCCATTTTTGGCGATGACGTGGTTGCGGCCATGCAGGTCGTAGCGGATTTCCTCGAGACCAACCTGACGCACCGTCTTGTCGAACTCGCTCTCGCCGGTACCTGCGGCAATGTCGTGGCCGGATGGGTGGTCGGAGGCGTAAAGCTCCATCACGCCCTTGCGGATGGCCGAGAGGCGCGGGGTCTGGGTGTGCACCACCATGCCTTCCATCACTGGAGTGGTGCATGAGGCCGGCGTACCGCCTCTGCCCTCGATCTCCACCAGACAGACGCGGCAGGAGCCATAAGCATCCAGCATATCGGTGGCGCAGAGTTTCGGGATTTCCACCCCGCCATCCATCGCCGCGCGCATGATCGAGGTGCCCTCGGGCACGGTGATCTGCTGGCCATCAACGGTCAGCGTGACGGTCTTTTCGGCTCCGCTCTCTGGCGTGCCGTAGTCGATTTCATGCACGAGGGTCATTTAAGCCTCCTATTCAGCTGCGACGGGCATAGCCGCCGGGCGGAAATCGTCAGGAAAGTGCGTCAACGCTGACATAACGGGATATGGCGTGAAGCCGCCAAGCGCACATAAGGATCCAAATTTCATGGTGTTGCAGAGGTCGGTGACCAGTTCAATCTGCTTTTCGGGCTCGATGCCAGCGGCCAGCCGATCCAGCGTTTCCACGCCGCGCGTCGAGCCGATCCGGCACGGCGTGCATTTCGAGCAGCTCTCGATGGCGCAGAACTCCATCGCAAAACGCGCCTGTTTCAGCATGTCGGCGGTATCATCAAACACCACAATGCCAGCGTGGCCAATCAGCCCGTCCTTGGCCGCGAAGGCCTCGTAGTCAAACGGCGTGTCGAACAGTTCACGCGGGAAATAAGCACCGAGAGGGCCGCCCACCTGCACCGCCTTGACCGGACGTCCGGTCAGCGTGCCGCCGCCGATCTCGTCGATGATTTCGCCGAGCGTTAGCCCGAAAGCGGCCTCGTAGAGCCCGCCATACTTCACATTGCCGGCGATCTGCAGCGCCATGGTTCCGCGCGAACGGCCCATGCCGAAATCTTTGTAGTAGGCCCCGCCTCTGTCCATGATGATGGGTACGGAAGCCAGCGAGATCACGTTATTGATAACCGTTGGCTTACCGAAGAGACCCTTATGCGCCGGCAGCGGCGGTTTGGCGCGCACCTGGCCGCGCTTGCCTTCCAGCGATTCCAGCAGCGATGTTTCCTCGCCACAGACATAAGCGCCTGCGCCAACGCGCACTTCCATGTCGAAGGTGAAGTCGGAGCCCAGAATGTTGCGGCCGAGCACATTCTCGCGGCGCGCGATGCGAACGGCCTGCTGCATGGTGGCGACGGCTTCCGGGTACTCCGAGCGGATGTAGATGTAGCCCTTGGTCGCGCCCACCGCGACACCGGCAATCGCCATGCCCTCGATCAGCACGAAGGGATCGCCTTCCATGATCATGCGGTCGGCAAAGGTGCCGCTGTCGCCTTCGTCGGCGTTGCAGACGATGTATTTCTGCACGCCGCCCTCAAGCTCGTTCGCGCCGGTGTCGAGCACGGTCTTCCACTTGATGCCGGTCGGGAAACCCGCACCGCCGCGTCCGCGTAGCCCGGACTCGGTGACTTCCTTGACGATATCGGCCTGCGCCATGCCGACCGCCTTGGTAAGTCCGCGCAAACCATCGTGCTTGCGGTAGTCATCCAGCGAGAGCGGGTCGATCGTGCCGACGCGCGCAAAGGTCAGCCGCTGCTGGTTCTTGAAGAACGGGATTTCGGTGGGGTCGCCGAGGAAGAGAGGGTGTTTCGAGTGCTCGACCAGACCCAGCCCGGCATCAAACAGGCCGGGCACGTCTTTGGCTTTCACCGGCCCCCAGGCGAAACGGCCATGCGCGGTCTCGACCTCGACCATGGTTTCCAGCCAGAACATGCCGCGCGAGCCGTTGCGGACGATGCGGGCATCCATGCCGCGCTGGGAAATCTCACGCTCGACCGCAACTGCAACGCGGTTGGCACCCAGCGCCAGCGCAACAGAATCGCAGGGGATATAGATGGTGACGGTCATGAGAGCATCGCCGGTAGGTCCCTCCCCCTTGAGGGGAGGGTGGCCCGCGTAGCGGGCCGGGTGGGGTTGTAGCGGCAGTGCGCCGAGATGAATTGCTGCCGACGAATAGGGAGTACAGGTGGAGAGGACCCCACCCGGCGGCTTTGCCGCCACCCTCCCCTCAAGGGGGAGGGAACTAGCGTTGAGCCAGTCATGACCGGATCACCTCCAGCATTTCCTCGACCTCATCGTCGCCGACCCGACCGTACAACTCGCCGTCGAGCATGGCCGACGGCGCGCAGGCGCAAAGCCCGAGAC
>CAYZQP010000162.1:2913-6884 GCA_964480545.1 uncultured Mesorhizobium sp.
GTCTCGTGAAAATCGATGCCAAGCCGGCGCTTCACGTCGGCTGCCAACTCATTCGAGCCCATCGACTGGCAGGCTTCGGCCTGACAAAGTTTCAGCACATGGCGGCCAGCCGGATGCTTGCGGAAGTCGTGGTAGAAGGTGAAAACGCCATAAACCTCGGCGCGCGACAGGTTCAGTGCCTCGGCAATGACCGGCAAGGACTCGCCCGGCACATAGCCGAACTCTTCCTGAATCCCGTGCAAAATTGGCAGAAGCGGGCCTTCGAGGCTCCGGTGTTCGCTGATAACTGCCGCCGTGCGGCTCGCTATATCGGTACTTGCGGACTGCATCTCCTGCAGCGCCCTCCCTGGTCAATAGCGTCCTCCACGCTATCTCGCTATTCCAGCAGAGAAAAACGCCGCAATCAATAAAGCTGCATCGTTGCTTGATAGATATCGTCTATCGAACCCGGCTCCAGCGAAGCTTACTTCGGATTGCCGTCCGAGTTGTCCTCGTCGCTGCGATCAACAACGCCGAAATCCTGCGACTTGACGCCGACCCCGGCCGTCAGAAATCCCTCGGCTGCCAGGCCCCGTCGCAGGAGTTCCCGCACAGCGGCAGCCCGGCTCGGCATGCGCTTTTCAAAGCGCCAGTTCTCGACCGCCGCCAGCTCGTCGGCGCTCAGCATGATCTGCAGGCGTTCGCCTCGCTCCAGCTCCGTCATCTGTTGGCAACCAGGTCCGCAAATGAGTTCAATTAGTACTCTGAAACATAGTCACAGCCGGCGCATTTGCAAGCATTGCAGCACAATGCCATCTCGCAGTCTTTGACACATCTGACCCATGTGATGTTCTCGTACAAAAATACTAACTAATTGAAAAATATATGTTTTTGTTGATTTTTGTGGCCTTTGGGTCTATGTTGATACAAACGTTGGGAGAAAACACATGAAGATGCGTGAGCTACCCATACATCTCCTCAATGAAATCTCCGAAACTGCTCGTACGGCTTTCGAGCAACGCGGTGAGATCAACATACCGGTGCTGGCAGAGGAAGTCCGGTCGCGTAACGCCTCGCTGAACATCGCGCTTGAGGATATCGAGCTTGCGATGATGCAGGCGGGACGTACACAGCGTCTGCCAATGGCATTTGACAGCCGCAATTGAGCTCAGGCGGACCGGCGACCGGTCTCGCGCGCCAGCGCCCGCGCCTCTTCAAGCAGCGCCGCAACCAGCGGCGTGTGCGGTTCGCGCGGCGTTGCGACCAGCCCGACCGTATGGCGCGCATCCGGATCGACAATGGGAATAGCGCGGATAGGTTCGGCAAATCCCAGGGTCTCCGCCAGGTTGAGCGGCATGATGGATGACCATTGCCCGGTGCGGAGGTGGGAAAACAGCACGATCATCGAGTTGGATTCCAGTGTCGGGCGCACCTGCACGCCGGCCTCCTGCAGATGCTGATCAATGATGCGGCGGTTCTGCATATCCGGCGTGAGCAGGCAAAGCGGCAACTGGCTCACCTCTCGCCAGGTCACGGCTTCGCTATCGGCATAGGGATTGCCCGCTGCCGTGATCAGCTGATAGCGCTCCTGATAGAGCGGGATGGATGTCACGCGACCGAGCGGCTCGTTGTCGAGATAGGTCAGCCCTGCATCAATATCGAGATTGCCCAGCAGCGACAAAACCTCGACCGAGGTGCGTGACAGGATCTGAAACGTTACGCCCGGGTGCTTCTCGCGAAACGGCGTGGTCAGCCGCGGCACCATTGCGAGTGCAGTGGGGATCGCCGCAATGCGGATGCGCCCGGACAGACCACGTCTGGCCGCCCGCATTTCCTCGCGCATGGTCCGGGCATCGCCGACAATGCGCCTGGCCCAGGCAAGAACCTGGTCGCCCTCCGGTGTCAGCCCCTGGAATCGCGAGCCACGGTTCACCAGCATCACGCCGAGCTGATCCTCCAGTTGCTTGATCGCTGCAGAAAGCGTCGGCTGGGTGATGCCAAGCTGCTCGGCGGCCCGGCCAAAATGCTGCTCACGCGCCAGCGCGATAAAGAACTCCAGCTTGTCGATCATGGCGCCTCCCACCCCGACTGTACACCGGGAGCCGCTATTGTCGAAATGCACTGGAAAGCGTTCGATGCCCCAAACGGGTCACAACTATTGCCAAAAAGGAAACGTGCGCGAGAAATTGTAACCTGTACGTAAACGCTTCCGCAGCGACTGCCCTGTATGCTCCCGCCATATTTTATATAAGGCATTTTTAATATGGAATCCGAAGACAACAGCGCGGACCGGATCGCCCGGGTCGCCTACGACCAGGAGCGTCTTGAGGCGCTCCAGAGCTATGATATTCTCGACACGCCGCCGGAGCCTGCTTTTGATCGCATCGTACGCCTGATCAAACGCACCTTCGACATTCCCATCGCTATCGTCTCGGTCATCGACGCGCACCGCCAGTGGTACAAGGCCTATGATGGCATGTCCAACAGCGAGGCAGCGCTTGGCGACACCTTCTGCCGCTTCACGATGATCGACGGCAAGTCGATGATCATCTGCAACGCCACCGAGGATGCACGCGTCTCGGGCAGCCCCTACGTGACCGGTGGCCCCAACATACGCTTCTATGCAAGCTCGCCTCTCATAACGCCAGGCGGACATATCATCGGCACCATTTGTGCAATCGATAGCAAGCCGCGCGACTTTTCGGAGCGCGAAACGGCTATTCTGGAAGATATCGCAGCCATCACCATGGACACGATGGAGATGCGGCGTCTGGCTGAAACCGACGCACTGACCGGTGTGATGTCGCGCCGGGGCCTCATGGATGCCGGCAGGCTGGCGCTGATGCGCACCAGACGCGCGCGCCAGGATCTGACCTGCGTGACGCTGGATATAGATCACTTCAAGGCGATCAATGACCGCTTCGGCCATGCCGGGGGCGACAAGGTGCTGGAGGCTGTCGTGGCGGCCTGCACGATACATCTTCGCGAGATCGATCATTTCGGGCGCATCGGCGGCGAGGAGTTCGCGATCCTGCTCGAGAACACCGATGCACGCGGCGGCGTGGTCGTCGCCGAAAAGCTACGCAAGGCCATCGAGGCGCTGGAGATTGTCCGCGATGGCAACCGTGTGCCGGTCACCGCCAGCTTCGGCGTGGCGTCGCAATCGCAGGCCGGCGGCGATCTGGCGGCACTGCTGGGCGTTGCCGATGCGAACCTCTACGCGGCCAAGCGCGAAGGCCGCAACCGCACGAAATCCAGTCTGGATGAGGCACAGGCGGTGGAGCCGCGTCGCCGCGTGCTGAAGGCCGGCGTCATCATCTTCAACGACCGGCGTTCGACGATTGATTGCACCATCCGCAGCATGTCGTCGAAATCCGCCGGCATCGACGTGACGGGGTCGACCATCATCCCGGCGAAGTTCACGCTCGCGATCCGCTCGGAAGGCTTCGAGACGCCGTGCCGCATAGTCTCGCAGACTGAAAAGCATCTCGAGGTCGAGTTCGGTTGACGATCCGGGTTGGCGGATGGCGGCAGGCGTGACTATCTGTCAGCCATCCGCTATCTGCTATCCATCATGTCCATCTCCAAAGACGCCGTACTTGAAAAGCTGAAGACCATCCAGGGGCCGGATTTCACCGGAAATCTGGTCGACCTGGGGCTGGTCTCCGACATCTTCATCGCCGATGCCAAGGTGTTCTTCTCGATCACCGTGCCGGCGGCGCGTGCGAAAGAGCTTGAGCCGCTTCGCGAGGCAGCCGAGCGTGCCGTCAAGCAACTGCCCGGCGTTGCCGGTGCCATGGTTGCGCTGACGGCCGAGAAGAAGGGCGGCGGCATGGAGAATGCGCCCCCACCTCCCCGGCCAGCCCCCCCGCGACCTGCACCGCAGGCGCCACGTCCGGCACCGCCGTCGCAGACCTCCGGCAAGCGCGGCGTTCCCGGCATCAAGTCGATCATCGCTGTCGCCTCCGGCAAGGGCGGCGTCGGCAAGTCAA
>CAYZQP010000162.1:6894-8875 GCA_964480545.1 uncultured Mesorhizobium sp.
GCCTGCAGAAGCTCGGGCTGAAGATCGGCGTGCTCGACGCTGACATTTACGGCCCGTCCATGCCGCGCCTGCTCGGCATCCGGGACAAGCCGCAGACGGTTGACGGCAAGGTGATGCAGCCGCTGGAAAATTACGGCCTCAAGGTGATGTCCATGGGCTTCCTCGTCGATGAGGAAACACCGATGATCTGGCGCGGGCCGATGGTCATGTCAGCGCTGTCGCAGATGCTGCGCGAGGTGCAGTGGGGCGAACTCGACATTCTCGTGGTTGATATGCCGCCCGGCACCGGCGACGCGCAACTGACTATGGCGCAGCAAGTGCCGCTGGCCGGTGCTGTCATCGTCTCGACGCCGCAGGATCTGGCGCTGATCGACGCGCGCAAGGGCCTGAACATGTTCCGCAAGGTCGACGTGCCGTTGCTCGGGCTGGTCGAGAACATGAGCTATTTCATCGCCCCCGACACCGGCAAGCGCTACGACATCTTTGGCCATGGCGGTGCGCAGCGGGAGGCAGAGCGCGTTGGCGTGACGTTCCTTGGCGGCGTCCCTCTGGAAATGGAGACGCGCGAACTGTCCGACCTCGGCCAGCCGGTCGTCGCCTCGCGCCCGGACTCGGCGCAGGCAAGGGTCTATCGCGACATCGCCGCCAGGGTATGGGATCGCTTGCAGGAAGAGGTCGAGGCTGCCGAGGCGGCAACGCCGAAGATCGTGTTCGAGTAGCGGGCATGTTTGCGGACGGCGCGCCCTGGCATCTGCTGCAGGTTGCCGTCGAGCCCGTCAGCGACCGCGACGCTCTTGTCCTGGCGCTGGAGCGCATCGCAGCCGATGATCCGTCATTCGCTTTCCGGCGGGATCCCCAGACCGATGACCCGATCCTGCTGCTTGGGACGGGCGAGCAGCACCTCGACCGTGTCATAGCCACGTTGCTGCAACAGCCTGACCTCAGGGTCACGGTCGGCGCGCCGCAGGTGGCATATCGCGAGACGATCACCCGGCGCGTCGAACAGGACTACACCCACAGACGCAGTACCTTCGGCGCCGGGCAGTTCGCCCGGCTGAAGCTTGTCTTTACGCCAAATCTCGATGGGCTGGACAATCTGTTCGAGAGCCGGATACCTCCAGGCGCGATCCTCGAAGAGCACATTGCAGGTGTCGAAAGAGGCTTGCAGACCGTGTTGGGCGCGGGCCCGTTTGCCGGCTATCCGGTTGCGGGCGTCAAAACCACCGTGATCGACGGCGCATACCACAATGAGGACTCGTCACCACGCGCTTTCGAAGCAGCAGCCCGAGGTGCCCTGCGCGAGGCCGCACCAAAGCTGGGCTTCCAGGTGCTGGAGCCGATCATGAAAGCCGAGGTCCTGGCTCCCGCTCAATGCTCCAGCGCTGTCATGGACGTGCTGAACCTCCGTCGTGGCGAGATTGAACGGCAGGCGGCGCGCCACGGTGACGTGACCATCACCGCGATGGTCCCGCTTTCCAACACATTCCGCATCCACGAGACATTGCTGCAGGCAACCGGCGGGCAAGCGCAACTGGTCATGACCTACGCCGCCTATGCGCCTGTTCCTGATGTCCGGCCCTTCGACGATGATCCGCCGGCCGCGCCTGCCGTCGCTCTGCGCTGACAGGCGGGCAACGGCGACCAGGCAATGGCCGCCGCGCCCGAAGTGTTGAAGACTAGCCCCTGAGATCCTTGCGCAGGATCTTGCCGACCGGTGACTTCGGCAGTTCCGTGCGGAACTCAACCGCGCGCGGCACCTTGTAGGCGGTCATGTTCTTGCGGCAGAAGTCGATGACTTCCTTGTCGGTCAGCGCCTCGTCCTTCTTGACGATGAAGAGCTTCGGCACTTCGCCCGACTTCTCGTCCGGAATGCCGATGGCAGCGACCTCGAGCACGCCCGGCATGGTGGCGACGACTTCTTCCAGTTCGTTCGGATAGACGTTGAAGCCCGAGACCAGGATCATGTCCTTCTTGCGGTCGA
>CAYZQP010000163.1:0-5614 GCA_964480545.1 uncultured Mesorhizobium sp.
TCGATGGACATCCAGGTATCCTCCAATTTCGAGCGGCTTCTGTTCGAGGCGTCCGGTCGCAGCGCAGAGACTGTCCGCTCCTGTATGGCCGGCCTGAAGCAGTCAGGCGCGTTCAGCATCGAGCCTGGACCGCTGAACCGCATCCGCAAGGATTTTGGAGCAGCCAGGGCGACTGCAGCCCAGTCTACCGAAGCCATTGGACAGACCTTGGCCGAAAGCGGCTATCTGCTTGATCCGCATACTGCCACCGCGATCCACGTCGCCCGGGACACCACGACAGAAGATACGCCGATGGTCGTCCTTGCAACTGCACATCCGGCCAAGTTCCCCGACGCGGTCAAGGCTGCCAGCGGCGTTTCACCGGAATCGCCGGAATGGCTTGCAGGCATGATGAAAAAGCGGGAAACTTTTGCCGAGCTTCCATCTGATCTGAAAATGGTGGAAGATTATATTTCGGGCCGGGCGAGGGCGGTCAGACAGGGAGTATAGTTACATATGGCAGTAGAGGTGAGCCGACTGGCGAACGGACTGACCGTCGCCAGCGAGAACCTGCCCGCTACCGAATCGGTTGCGATGGGCGTCTGGGTCAGATCAGGTGCGCGAAACGAGCGTGAGGACGAGCACGGCATCGCCCATCTCCTGGAGCATATGGCGTTCAAGGGCACCAGTTCGCGCAGCGCCTTCCAGATTGCCTCGCAGATCGAGAATGTCGGCGGCGAGATCAATGCCGCGACAAGCGTCGAAACGACCTCCTTCTATGCCCGGGTGCTGTCTGCCGATGTGCCGCTGGCGATCGACATCCTCGCCGACATTTTGCAGGATTCGACCTTTGATCCGGACGAACTGGCGCGCGAGCAGCATGTGATCCTGCAGGAGATCGGCGCAGCCCACGATACGCCGGATGACGTTGTGTTCGACCGGTTCAGCGAAACCGCCTTTCACCGTCAGGCTCTCGGTCGTTCCATCCTCGGCACGCCGGAAACCGTCAGATCTTTCACCGCCCCGCAGTTGCATAACTATCTTGAGCGCCAGTATAGCGCCGACAAGATGGTGGTTGTCGCCGCCGGTGAGGTCGACCACGACAAGTTCGTCAAGGAAGTCGAGCGCCGTCTCGGCGGCTTCCGGGCAACCAGCGACGCCACGGTGCCGCAGCCGGCACAATATATTGGCGGTGACTTCCGCGAGAGCCGCGACCTGATGGACGCCCAGATCGTGCTTGGCTTCGAGGGCCGCGCCTACCATGTGCGCGACTTCTACGCGTCACAGGTGCTGTCGATGATCCTCGGCGGCGGCATGTCATCGCGTCTGTTCCAGGAAATCCGCGAAAAGCGCGGGCTTTGCTACTCCATCTACGCATTCCACTGGGGATTCTCGGATACCGGCATGTTTGGCATACACGCAGCCACCGGCGAAGCCGACGTGCGCAAGCTGGTGCCACTGATTGCAACCGAGTTGCAGAAGGTGACAGACCGGATCAACGAGGACGAGTTGAACCGGGCCCGCGCGCAGTATCGCGCCGGTCTGATCATGTCCGGCGAAAGTGCTGCGAGCCGGGCGTCCCAGGTCGCGCGTCAGTTGCTGCTGTTCAATCGCCCGATTGCGAAGGAAGAACTGATGGAGCGGCTGTCTGCGCTCACCGTCGAGCGCCTGACTGACCTGTCCGGCAGGCTTTTCTCCAGCCGCCCGACGCTGGCCGCCATCGGTCCGGTTGGCAAAATGCCGAGCTACGAGAGCTTTGTGTCCTCCCTGCCGGGTGCGCCGCCGCAGCGGGCGGCGTCCTGAGGCAATGTTTGCGCTTCCCTTCTTTCGCAGGGATTTGCCGACGCTCCTGAACGGGGGGGTGAAATTACGCTTTCCGGTCGCCAGTGATTTCCGCGCCTGGTCGAGGCTGCGGGGCGAAAGCCGCGCGTTTCTGGAGCCATGGGAGCCAGGCTGGACGGAGGATGAACTCGAGCAGGCATCCTGGCGTATGCGGTTGACCCGGTACCGGGCCGACTATGCGCAAGGGATTGCCATTCCGCTGTTCATTTTCGAGCGCCAGGGCGGCGCGCTGCTGGGTGGCATCACGCTCGGCGGCATCCGGCGCGGTGTCGCGCAATGCGGGCATCTTGGCTACTGGATCGGCGAGCGCTATGCCGGCCAGGGTTACATGCTGGAGGCAGTGGCGGCGGTTACCCGCTATGCCTTTGATGAACTCGGACTGCGCCGGGTTGAGGCAGCCTGCATTCCGGACAACCAGCGGTCGGTCCGCGTGCTTGAAAAAGCCGGATTTCAGCCGGAAGGAATAATGCGTTCATTTCTGAAGATTAACGGTCAATGGCGGGACCACAGCCTCTATGCCAGGCTCTCCATTGACCCCGATGTCAAATCGCCGGCGGGTCCATAGTGGTAACTTACATTCGTGCAACCCTGGCAAGGCTGCTTGCGGCCTTGCTTACGCTGCTGGTTCTGGCAGCGTCCGCGACTGCCGTCGAGCCCATCAAGATCACCGAAAACGACAATGCACTCGACCTGTCCGGCGCGATCCAGATTTCGCGCAACCAGGGTGACAGTTTCCAGGTGTCGACGGCCCCGTCACAGGACGGCATCGTGCGCCGCATCGCGGTGGAGGCAATCGAGCCCGGAAAATCTTCCAACTGGGCGGTTTTTGCACTCGCCAACACGACGGACCAGCAGCTGGACCGGCTGATCGTCGCGCCGCATTTCCGGCTGGTGAACTCGCGCCTGCTGTGGCCGGACCTCGGCTCCCAGCGTATTGCCACGATTACCGCCAGCGAGGGTTTCTCGCCAGAGCGGCAGGCAAGCCCGGACGGCGACGTGTTCCAGCTGACGCTGGATCCGGGTGCTGTCGTCACATTCGTTGCCGAGATGCCGGGCGATGACCTGCCGCAGATCTATTTGTGGAACCCCGACACCTACAAGGACACCGTGAACGCCTACACGCTGTTTCGGGGTATCGTGATCGGCATTGCCGGCCTGATGGCCTTGTTCCTGACGATCCTGTTTGTCGTCAGGGGCACCTCCATGTTTGCGGCCACGGCAGCCCTTTCCTGGTCGGCACTGGCCTATATCTGTGTGGATTTCGGCTTCCTGTCGAAGGTGATCGAGGTCTCGCCAGGCAACGAACAGATCTGGCGTGCCGGCACCGAGGTGTCGCTGGCGGCAACGCTGCTGCTGTTCCTGTTTGCCTATCTCAATCTCAACCGCTGGAGCCGCCATTTCAGCTATGGCGCGTTGCTGTGGGTGATCGGTCTCGTCGGCATCGGCGCCCTGACCATTTACGATCCGGCGATGGCTTCCGGCGTCGCGCGCATCTCGTTTGCAGCGACCGCTGTGCTTGGCCTGATCCTGATCAGCTTCTTCACGGTGCGCGGCTACGACCGCGCGATCCTGCTCTGGCCGGGCTGGTTCATGGTGCTGTTCTGGACCATCGCCATGTATCTCACCATCACCGGCAAGCTGGACAATGACATCGTGCAGCCGGCACTTGGTGGCGGGCTTATCCTCGTCGTCCTGCTGATCGGCTTCACCGTGATGCAGCACGCCTTCTCCGGTGGTGCCCTGCACCAGGGCCTGTTCAGCGATGTCGAGCGACGCGCGCTGGCGCTTTCCGGCTCTGGAGATACGGTCTGGGACTGGGATGTCCAGCGCGACAAGGTGGTGACCCGGCCCGACATCTGCCTGCAACTCGGGCTGTCGGAAGGGTCGCTCGGCGGCGCTGTCCGCAACTGGCTGCCGGCGCTGCATGCCGATGACCGCGACAAGTTCCGCACCTTGCTGGATGTGATCCTCGAGCACCGGCGCGGGCGCATTTCGCAGGACCTGCGGCTGCGCGGCGCGGACGGCCATTATCACTGGTTCTCGCTGCGTGCGCGCCCGATGGTCGGCGCCGACGGACAGGTGTTGCGCTGCGTCGGAACGCTGGTGGATGTGACCGACCAGAAGAAGTCGGAGGAGCGGCTGCTGCACGACGCCGTGCACGACAATCTGACCGGCCTGTCCAACCGCGAACTGTTCATGAACCGGCTCGAGACGATCATGTCGATCTCGAAGACCGACGACAAGGTTCGGCCAACGGTGTGCATCATCGATATTGACCGCTTCAAGCAGGTGAATGACAGCCTGGGCATCGCGGCCGGCGACACGATCCTGCTGACGGTGGCGCGCCGCCTGCATCGTCTCCTGAAGCCGAGGGATGCGCTGTCGCGGTTTGCCGGCGACCAGTTCGCGCTGATGCTGCTCTCGGAAGAGGATCCGGCGCGCATTGCCGGCGTTGCCGAGGCGATCAAGCGGGCGATCCAGGCGCCGATCAATTTCGCCAAGCGCGAGATTCTGCTGACGGCATCGATCGGCCTGATCGGCTGGAACGACAACCATGCCTCGGCCGAGGACATGGTGAAGGATGCCGAGCTTGCCATGCACCAGGCCAAGCGCTTCGGCGGCGACCGGATCGAGCCGTTCCGCCCCGCCTTCCGCGCCGTCGGTACCGACCGGCTGCAGACCGAATCCGATCTGCGCCGCGCCGTCGAGCGCCAGGAACTTCTGCTGCACTACCAGCCGATTGTGCGACTGGAAGACCGCAGCATCGCCGGTTTCGAGGCGCTGCTGCGCTGGGATCACCCACGCCGCGGCATGATCCCGCCGGGCGATTTCGTGCCGGTCGCCGAGAGCTGCGGGTTGATTGGCCAGCTTGGCCAGTTCGCCATGCAGCGCGCCGCCGAGGACATGGTGCAATGGCAAAAGCAGCTTGGCGACGTGCCGCTGTTCGTCTCGGTCAATCTGTCCAGCCGGCAATTGCTGCGGCGTGATCTGGTCAGCGACGTGCGCGCCGTGATCAGCAAGACTGAAATCAAGCCGCGCTGCTTCCGCCTGGAACTGACCGAGTCGCTGGTGATGGACAATCCCGAGCAGAGCGCGCATGTGCTGGCCAAGCTCAAGCAGATCGGCATCGGCCTTTCTATTGACGATTTCGGCACTGGCTACTCGTCTCTTGCCTACCTGACCCGCTTCCCCTTCGACACGATCAAGATCGACCGCAGCTTCCTCGATGATGACCAGGCCAAGCGCCGCGTCCTGGTGAAGTCGATGATCAGCATGGCGCATGAACTCGGCATGTCTGTCGTGGCCGAAGGCGTCTCGGACGAGAACTCCGCGCTGCAACTGCGGCAGATGGGCTGCGAGTATGTGCAGAGCTATTTCTTCGGCCAGCCGATGAGCCGTGACGCCGCGTTCAAGCTGCTGCGCGAGCAGAACGGCGTCGTCGCCAGGACTGCCTGAGGCGCTGATTGCCGGTCATTCCGGGGCGCGGGTAAGCGCGGGAAAGCTCTCAGGCGTGTCCGGCAACCTGGCTGAGCCGGGCCGGATCAATGCCGATTGTCGCCAGCAGGCGGTCGTATTTGCGGTCGATATCCGTATCAAACAGAAGCTCGGCGCTGGCCGGGCAGGTGAGCCAGCCGTTCTCGGCAATCTCGCTCTCCAGCTGTCCCGGGCCCCAGCTTGAGTAACCCAGCGCCATCAGCGCATTGCGCGGGCCGGTGCCGGTCGAGATAGCGCGCAGGATGTCGACCGTCGCTGTCAGGCAAATCTCGTCAGCCAGTGGCAGCGAGGATTCCAC
>CAYZQP010000163.1:5624-8759 GCA_964480545.1 uncultured Mesorhizobium sp.
GAGTGGAGCACGAAGCCGCGGCTGCGGTCGACCGGCCCACCATTGCGGATGACAAAGTCGCGTGCAGTCGGCGGCAGGCGGATCGCCTCCGGCTCCTTGAGGATGCCGAGCTGCACCAGAAGGTCAGGGAACATCATCGGCTGCGCCTGATTGACGATCAGCCCCATCGCGCCCTCTTCAGAATGCGCACACATATAAACCACCGACCGTGCAAAGCGATCATCCTTCATGCCGGGCATGGCAATAAGGAACTGGTCGTCAAGGAAGCCCTGACGCGCATTCGCCTTTTTCTGCCGCAAAAGGTCCATGGTCGAAGCGTAACGCGTTTGGCTGGCAGACGGAAGGCGGGGCTCGCGGAAAAATGAGCGCGAAGGTGAACGGATTGCATTGCAACTTGCGCCGGGCAGGATGAAATCAACTGCATGAGAATGCTCTTTCTGACCGCAGCACTCACCCTCGCCGTGCCGCTTGCCGCACATGCCGCCTCCAGCGACTGGCTGGATGTCGAGGGTGCCCGCGTGCGGCTTTTGACCACCGGCGCGCCGGATGCCGCCGGCAAGCTGAAAGGCGCCCTGCAGATCGACCTGAAGCCCGGCTGGAAAACCTACTGGCGTGACCCCGGCAGTTCCGGCGTGCCTCCCGACATCGATGTGTCCTCAACACCGATGCTTGCCAAAGCGCAGATCATGTTCCCGGCCCCGGAGTGGCATGATGAGGGTGGCGGCGACATCTGGGCTGGCTATGACGAGCCTGTAGTGCTGCCCGTCGAGTTTGAAATGCGCGCCTCCGGCAGCCTGGACAGGCTTCAGGCCGACGTGTTCCTCGGTGTGTGCCAGACAATCTGCATTCCGGTGAAGGCCAGGCTGTCGCTGAACCCGAAGGCTGGCGCGGAAAATGCCGACGAGGCAGCGCTGATCGAGGCAGCGCTGCACGCGCTGCCCGGCAAGGCGACAGACAGCTTTGGTGCGAAACTCCAGGCAATGGTCAAGGACAAGGCGATCTTTGAACTGCGCGTGCCCCCGGGCGTCACGAAGATCGAGTTTTTCGTCGCGGGCGAGCAGGGCTATATGTTCTCTCCGCCGCGCGCCGTGCCCACGGAAAAAGGGATTGCCTATATTTCCAAGCTGATCACCCGGCCGAAAATCACGCCGGCAGGGCCGGGAATTGCCTACACCCTCTCGACCACCAATGGTGCGGTGTCCGGCTATCTTCCCTATTTCTGAGCCTGGACCAATTGCAGCCGCACGCGCGCCGCGCTACTCGTTCAGCCCTGATTTCTGGAGGTTCCGATGACCATCTCTGTTGGCGACAAACTGCCCGCCGCGACATTCAAGACGAAGACCGATGACGGCATGAAGGAACTGACCACGGCGGAGATATTCGACGGAAAGAAGGTTGTGCTGTTTGGCGTTCCCGGCGCATTCACTCCGACCTGCTCGAACAACCATCTGCCCGGCTTCCTCGACAATTATGATGCGCTGAAGGCGCGCGGCGTTGACACGATCGCCGTCACCGCCGTCAACGACGCGCATGTGATGGCGGCCTGGGCGCGCTTCACCGGCGGCGAGGGCAAGCTGCTGTTTCTGGCAGATGGGAGTGGCGCTTTCGCCAAAGCTGCCGGCCTCGATGTCGACCTCAATGCAGCCGGCATGGGCCTGCGCAACAAGCGCTTTGCCCTGATCGCCGACAATGGCGTTGTCACCACGCTGAACATCGAGGATCAGCCCGGCAAGGCCGACATTTCCAGCGCCGCACATATTCTGGAAGCGCTGGGGTAAGATCAGGCCGCGCTCAACGTCGGGATGTCACTCACGTCGACTTCGCGCTCGGCGTGCCAGGCATCGTGCGCGGCCTGCATGCGCAGCCAGATACCCGGACCGTTGCCGACGAGCTTTCCGACCTTTGCCGCGACGTAGGGCGTGATGGGCTTCTTCTCGGAGAGGATGTCGTAGAGCATAGACCGCGAAATCCCGAGCAGCCGGGCGATCTCGGCCTTGGACTTGCCCAACTCCGGAATGATGTCGTCCAGCACAGCGCCGGGGTGCGAAGGGCACCTGTCTGGTGAGCGTTTTGCCACGATTTCGGTCATCATCGCCTCAATGATATTGCTCGAGATCGACGCGGTGCACATCCCGGCCGTCAAACTCGAACGTGATGCACCACGGCCCGTTCACATGGATCGTAAAGCGCTGCGGATCGAACCCGCGAAGCGCATGAAAATCGTAACCGGGCATGTTCAGTTCATCCAGGCTGGCCGCATCATTCAGCGTATCCAGCCGCACAATGATCCGCCGGTGCAAGCGTGAATCGATCTTGCCCGATCTGCCATTGTCGAACAATTCGGCCAGTCCCTTGCTCTTGAACGAGCGGATCATGACTAACTGTCAACTAATCCAGTACAGGTGTCAAGCACTCACTTCTTGAACGGCGCCATGCCCTCGCGCGCCAGTTCATCGGCGCGTTCGTTCTCCGGGTGGCCGGCATGGCCCTTCACCCAGTGCCAGTTCACCTTGTGGCGCGCATTGGCGGCATCCAGTTCCTGCCAGAGCTCACCGTTTTTCACCGGCTTCTTGTCGGCAGTTTTCCAGCCGTTCTTCTTCCAGCCGTGGATCCATTTCGAAATGCCATCCATGACGTATTTGGAGTCCGTGTAGAGATCGACCTCGACGGATTCCTTCAACCCGTTCAGCGCCGAGATCGCTGCCATCAACTCCATGCGGTTGTTGGTGGTGTTGGCCTCGCCGCCCTTCATTTCCTTGACCTTGCCCTTGAAGCGCAGCATCGCGCCCCAGCCGCCGGGTCCCGGATTGCCCGAGCAGGCGCCGTCGGTATAGGCCTCGACCTTTTTCATGCCCTCAGTCCGTATTCTGCCGCCGATTTCACCTGGCGATGGAAGCGCATCTTGCGCAGATATTCGAGCGGATCTTTCTTCACCACAAGGCTGCCGGCCGGCGTGTTGATCCAGTCATAGAGCCGGGTCAACATGAAGCGAAGCGCCGAACCATGCGCCAGCAGCGGCAGCGCCTCGGCCTCCGCCACCGAGAGCGGCCGCACCGCAGTGTAACCGGCGAGCAGTGCCTGGCCCTTGGTCAGGTTGAAGGCATTGTCCTTCTCAAAACACCAGGCGTTCAGGCA
>CAYZQP010000164.1:0-8748 GCA_964480545.1 uncultured Mesorhizobium sp.
GGCGAGATCGCCATCGGCCCGCGTGTGGTCAACGAGGTGGAACCGGCCGAGCGCGACATCGCCATGGTGTTCCAGAACTACGCGCTGTACCCGCACATGACGAACTTCGAGAACATGGCCTACGGCCTGAAGATCGCCAAGGTGCCCAAGGACGAAATCCAGCGCCGTGTCGATAAAGCCGCCAAGATCCTGGAGCTTTCGCATCTGCTGGAGCGCAAGCCCCGCGAACTCTCCGGCGGCCAGCGCCAGCGCGTCGCCATGGGCCGCGCCATCGTGCGCCAGCCTAAGGTGTTTCTGTTTGACGAGCCGCTGTCCAACCTCGACGCCAAACTGCGCGGCCAGATGCGCGTCGAGATCAAGAGCCTGCAGCGTGCGCTCGGCGTCACCTCGGTCTACGTCACGCATGACCAGCTTGAGGCGATGACCCTGGCCGACCTGCTGGTCGTCATGAACGCCGGGCAGGTGGAGCAGCAGGGCTCGCCGCTCGACATCTACGAGAAGCCGGCCTCGACCTTCGTCGCTTCCTTCATCGGCGCGCCGCCCATGAACCTCGTGCCCATCGCTGATGGCAAGCTCGGCGATGGCAGCGTGAAGCTCAACGTCGCAGCGCCAGCAGGTGCTGTCACGCTCGGCTTCCGCCCGGAGGATGCTGACGTTGCGCACAAGGGCGAAAGCGGCCTCAAGCTGGAAGCCAGGGTCGACGGCGTCGAGCCGGTCGGCGCCGAAAGCTACCTTTACTGCACGCTGGCCGGCCAGAAGATCGTCGTGCGCGTCAGCGGCCGCTCAACCCAGCAGATCGGCGAGACCATCGCCATCGGCGCGCCGCTGACCAAGCTGCACTGGTTCGGCCAGGACGGAAAGCGCGTGGAGTAGCGCCAACGAAGAATCCCGCCACCATGTCTGGTGACGGGATTTGATCAAACGGCTGGAAATCAGGCCTTATCGATCACGCGCTTGACCGCGTCCTTCGCCTTGCCCTTGGCCTGCTGGGCCTCACCGACGCGTTCCTGAACAACGCCCTTGGCCTGCATTTCCTTGTTGCCGATGGCCTTGCCAACAACCTGCTTCACATTGCCAGCTGCTTCGTTGGCCATGCCTTTTACTTTGTCTGCTGTGCTGCCCATGATCCTGAATCCTCTGTTTTCGCCACTAACCGGCGCGGGAACAGAACGCAGTCCCCCGTCATTGGTTGCGTGAAATTTTTTTGAGGTTGGCGCGAGCTGGAAAAGCTTGACTTGCCGCCATCTTCCGGACCGTCGGCGTTGCCCGAACCTCCCACGCGATGCGCATCCGGTACTTCAGCTCGTCATCAGAAATCGCGCCCATCCGCACCAGCACCATGGCGTAGCCATCAAAATGCGGCGTGGTGAAATAGACATCCGGCGCAGCCTCGATCAGCAGAAACTTCTCCGCCTCATCGCGGCAGTAGACAGCGAGAACGCCCGGCTCCCGCAGCCGCGCAAGCAGCATCTTGCCCACCTTCAGGCTGGGCGTGCCATGTGTTGTCGTGGCCGTCACCGCCGCCAGGCCTGCGGCGGCAATGTGCATACGCTCAATATCGGCAGCAAAAGCGTCCATGGTCTCGCACCCGGGAACATGGAGCCTAACACGCCGCCTGGAGGGCTGCTATCTACCCCTTGCCGCGTTAATCAGCGCCGCTGCAGCCTCGCCCGCCTCCGTCAGATAGCCGGGGTCACGATGCAGCATCACCTGCGCAAACGCTCCGTCGAGCAGCAACATGATTTGCCGGGCGACCGCCTCTGACCGCGCAACACCAGCTTCCGCCAGTTGCCCGGCAAACAGGCTTTCCATGCGCTTCTTGTGCTGGGCGCTGATCTTCACCGCAGGATGGCCGGGAAAGGCGGCAAGCTCCGCCGTTGTCCGCAGAAACCCGCACCCCTTCCACTTCTTGTGCGTGGCATTCGTCGCCAGCTTGCCAAACAGGTAACGGAACTTGTCGGCCACATCACAGTCCAGCTCGGCAAACCAGTGCCTGAACAGCACCAGCGTCGGCTGGTCGCGCCCATCCAGATAGGCTGCAATCAGGTCGTCCTTGCTGGCGAAGTGATAATACAGTGTGCGCTTGGTCACGCCTGCTGTTTCAGCCACCGCATCAACGCTGACGCTGCGCACACCCTCCGCATAGAACAGCCTGGCGGCTGCCGCCACAATGCGCTCGCGGGTCGGTTGAGATGTTCTTGCCATCGCTAAATGTATACCGACTAGTGAATATACATCAAGGCTTTCAGCAGCCATGCTCTGGCAGAGATCAAAGGAGCCCCAATGTCGGATCTGGTCCTGCTGCAGCGCGATGGCGCAGTCGCCACGCTTACCCTCAATCGCCCTGAAAAGCTCAACGCCTTGAACTACGCGCTGATAGATCGCCTGCTGGAAATGCTGGATGCACTCGAGGTGGACAGCTCTATCCGCGCCATCATCCTGACCGGCGCCGGCGAGCGGGCCTTCTCAGCCGGCGGCGACATCCACGAATTCTCGCAAAGCGTGGCGCAGGGGCCGGATGCGGCATTGCGCGATTTCGTGACGCGCGGTCAACGCCTGACCGCACGGCTGGAAGCCTACCGCAAACCGGTAATTGCTGCCGTCAATGGACTGGCCTTCGGTGGCGGCTGTGAGATCACCGAGGCAACGCCGCTCGCCATCGCATCCGAGCGTGCCATCTTCGCCAAGCCGGAGATCAATCTCGGCATGCCGCCGACCTTTGGCGGAACGCAGCGCCTGCCCCGGCTGGGCGGGCGCAAGCGCGCGCTTGAACTGCTGCTGACCGGCGAGACCTTCTCACCGCAACGCGCGCTGGAACTCGGCCTGGTGAACCAGGTCGTGCCGCACGGAGAACTGCTGAACGCCGCACACGACCTCGCCAATCGCATCCTGCGCCACTCGCCGCTGGCAATTGCCGCCATCCTCACCGCCGTCACGCGCGGGGTGAACCATAGCATCGCCGAGGGCCTGCTGATTGAGGGCGAACAGTTTGCCCGCGTCGTACCAACGGCTGATCTGCGCGAGGGCCTCGACGCATGGATAGCGCGCCGCCAACCTTCCTACTCAGGCAACTGGAACAAGGGAGTCCACCATGGGTGAAGCCTACACCGCCTTCTCGAATGAGACCTTCGCCGCCTTTCGCGCCGATGATCGGCCAGGCCCGATCCACATGCTCAACCTGATCCGCCTGCGTGAAGAGGCAGCGTACCCCGACGGCCGCGTGGCCACCGGCGCTGAAGCATACGCCGCCTACGGCCGGCAGAGTGAACCGGTCTTCGCCCGCGTTGGCGGACGCATTGTCTGGCGTGGCCGCTTCGAGCTTCTCGCTATCGGCCCGGAAGATGAACGATGGGACATCGCCTTCATTGCCGAATACCCGTCCCCCGCTGCCTTCGTCGACATGCTGAAGGACCCGGTCTACCGCGCAGCAATGGAGCACCGGCAGGCAGGCGTCCTCACCAGCCGGCTCGAGCGCTTTGCTGCCATGCCGGCCGGGCCTGGCTTCCACGAACCTCCTCCGACCTGACAGGGACTCACACCGTCCAGAAATACCTGACGATATGGAAGAACACCGGCGCGGCGTAAACCAGGCTGTCGGCGCGGTCGAGCATGCCGCCATGCCCCTCGATCAGATGGCCCCAGTCCTTCACGCCCTGGTCGCGCTTGATCGCAGAGGCGACCAGCCCGCCAAAGAAGCCCATCAGGCAGATCAGAAACGCGACCATACCTGCTGCCACCGGCCCGAACGGCGTCAGCCAGTAGATCGACGCACCGAGCAGACAGGCGCTCGCGACGCCGCCAATCAGCCCCTCCCAGGTCTTCGATGGCGACACGGTCGGCGCCACCGGCGTCCTGCCAAACAGCTTGCCGAAAATGTATTGCAGCACGTCCGAGCCCTGCACCACGATGATCAGGAACGCGACCAGCAGGATGTGCCGCCCCTCAAAGCCCGGAATATTCAGCGACAGGATCGCCGGTACATGGCTCATGCAATAGACCGACAGCATGATCGCCCATTGCTGGGCGGCGATGCGCTCGAGGAAATTCTTGGTGTCGCCCTCGAGCGCCGTCAGCGCCGGCATGATCAGGAAGCAATAGACAGGGATGAAGATCACAAACAGCCCGTACCACTCCGTCCACACCAGCCAGTATTGCGCCGGAATGACGATGGCGAACATGCCAAGCAGGATCCAGTGATCGCTGCGCCGCGTCTCCGTCAGCGTCACAAACTCGCGCAGTGAGAAGAACGACATGAACACGAACAGGATCACCAGTCCGGTCTGCCCGAACAGGAACGCGACGGCGAGCACGCCCACCATCACCCACCAGGCATTGATGCGCTCTTCAAGGTTGATCAGCGTCGCGGTAGGCTTGCCGGCGCGCCAGGACAGCACACCGGCAACCGTGCTGGCCGTGGTCAGAATGCCGAGCAGGATCAGCGCAAGCCAGGTGACGTCGCTCATGCCTCCCTCCGCGCTTTCGGATTGAGTTCCAGCAGCGCATTATAGGTGCGCTCCAGAAACGCAGCGCGCTCCTCGTCCGGCTGCAGCGCAACCGGCTCACCAAAGATCACGCGGCAAAGCAGCGGCACCGGCAGGAATTCGCCCTTCGGCAGCACCCGCGACATGTTCTCGATCCAGCAAGGGATCAGCTCTATATCGGGCCGCGCCCTGGCAATATTGTAAAGCCCGGAGCGGAAGCGCAGCAGCGGCTTATCCTGCTCGGTATTGCGTGTGCCCTCCGGGAAAATGATCAGCGAGTCGCCCTGTTCAAGCACCCTCAGCATTACGTCGACCGGATGCTCGGTTGCCTGCACCCATTGCCGTTCGATCAGCACCGACGACAGCAAATCCTCGGCAATGAAACGCCTCAGTTTCGTCTTGCCCCAATAGTCTGCTGCCGCGACCGCGCGCGTGCGCATGCGCTCCGCCGGCGGCAGGCAGGACGACACCAGGATCATGTCGCCATGGCTGGAATGATTGGCAAAATAGATGCGCTGCCGCTCGGAGGGCTGGCTGCCCAGCCAGATTGGCCTGACACCCGTCACCATCCAGGCAAACAGCGCCAGCGCCGCGCCACTCAGGCGATGCACCACGCGGCGATACCAGGCTCGAAACTCGTTCATGCCGCGCCCCGTGAGAAGAACCCGACCGTCAGCGCACCCCAGGCCAGCGCAATCGCGACCAGTTGCAGCACCGCATAGCGCGACGCGCCCTTGAGGCGGTCGGCGAGGGAGCGGGTCTCTGCCGGCGCGCCCTTCAGCTCCGCCTGCGCCAGAAACGCATCCACCGCCCGGCCGCTGCTGTCTTCATCCGCATGGCCTGCCATCACCCGGAACAACGCCGCGTCAAACGCCAGCAGCGCCGACAGGGCGAGTGCGGCGCAGGCGCAAATCACAGCAAACAGCGTCAGCGAAATCATGCCGCCCTTGTGCGCCAGAACCGGCGCAAGCAGCAAGGCCAGAATAGCGAGCACGGCAACCACCACGGCCTGCCGCCGCAAACCCTTCGCAGCAGCGCCAGCGCGTGCCTGAAATGTCGCGCTCACGCCGCTTCCTTTGCCAGATGCACAGGTCTGCCCGCAGCCTGAATGATCGCCACCGCCTCGGCACTATCAGCAGCGACACCAGCCCGCTTCATCCACTCCACCATCACGGTGGCGCTGCGCTGGAAACCGAGCGCGCAGCACACCAGCACCGTGCCATCGGCATAGGCCTCGATGATGAATGCCGCGAGGTCGCGCTCGGTATCGGGCGCGCGCACCAGGTCGAGCATCGGCACCGTCTGCCATTTCGTATCCGCGTGGCGCGGGCGCGCAAACTCCGCCGTCAGATCAAGCACGGTGTCATAATTGCGCGCCTCTGCCGCGGTCGGGAAGCGCCCCAGAAACACCGTCGTCTTGAAATCGCGCGGGTCGGCAGAGGCATCCGCAACCGGCACAGCCGCCGGCAGCTTGCGCGTCCACGCCCAGGCATTCAGCCGCGCAAAGACGCGATACGGGAACAGAAGGATGCGGCTTGCCAGCGACACGCTGCCATCGAAGTTTTTCTGGAACACATCCGGCCCCGCACCAAAATAGCCGAACGCTACGATGCCGAGCGCCAGCGCCGGCCATAGCGCAAACAGCCACGCCGCAGACGTGTAAGCACCAACCCAGGCGCAGGCCAGCAGCACTGCCGCCCCGGCAGCATAATAACCGCCGATGCGCAGCGCTTTTACATCCTTCGTCAGCACGAAGCCGGAAAACGGCAGCCGCCCCTCGCGCGGAAACATCCACAGCGCAAACAGGCCGAGCAGCGCGCCGGTCGGGATATCCATGAAATGGTGCTGCCAGGTCGTCAGCACGGAGATGCCGATCAGCCCGGACCACACATGCCAGCCGATCAGCAAAGGCCCGCTCACGCGCTGGCGCAGATGGTCCCAGATGATCACAAGCAGCGCGATATGCAGCGACGGCGCCTGGTTGAACGGCTTGTCGAAACCGCCCAGCACATCAAACATGAAGCCCGGAATTCCCGTCGTGGGCGGGCGCACCGACACCAGCACGAGCGGCCAGATGATGAAGCAGGCCACGGCGATGATTTGCGCCGTCAGGTAGCGGCCAGCCAGCCGATCGACGCCCTGTTTCGTATCGTTGATAAACAGCGAGGCAGCATAGAAAGCATTGATCGACCAATAAGGGATAATCGTCCAGGCAAGGAACGGTATCCAGCGCTCCCACCAGAACATGATATCCGGCACGCCGGCGCGCTGCGAGGCCAGCCAGTTGGCAACGCCATAGGTGGCGTAGAAAAACGGCGCAAGAAACGCCAGCCACAGCGCGGCGCGCTTCGCGATCACCGCAAACGGCTCTTTCGCCGGTTCAGACATCGTTCCGAGCAGCCCCCGCGACTCAGGTTACTTCTTTTGCGCCACCGATACGGTGAAGATTCCCCATTCGTCTATCCGTTGGTCGATTTTGTGGAAACCCGCACTCTCCACAAGTTGATCCATTTCGCCCTGCGTGCGCCGCCGCATGACCCAGGCCTCGCCGCCGCGATGCGAGGTCAGGCTGCGCGCGATCATTTCGAGCTGTGGATGCCAGGGCTGCCCGGTATAGATCAGCATCGCGCCCGGCTTCATCGCCTTGGCCAGTCCGCCCAGCGAACGCCGCAAAAGGTCATTGTCCGGAAACAGCTCGTAGAGCCCCGACACGATCACCAGATCCGGCGCGGGATCGGCCTTGGCCAGCGCCTCGCCGTCAAACGCATCGGCCTGATGGAACGTGACGCTCGGCGGCAGCTTGCGCGCCGCAATCGAGGCGCGCCCGGCCTCGACATTGATGCCGGAATAATCCTGCAGCCGCACACTCGCCGGCTGTTCTCCGCTCTGCGCAATCGCGTCCAGCACATAGCGCCCGTGGCCGGCAGCAATATCCAGCACATGCACCTCGCGGCCGTCCGCCTTCAGCTTCGCAATCGCCTTGGGGATCAGCTCGCCCAGATGCACCTTGCGCTGGCGGATGCCGCGCCAGCCGATCGCCTCCAGAAACGTCTTGTCGACCATGCGCCCGATTGGCCCAAGCCCGCGCGGCTCGTTCTCATAGACATAATCCAGCGTCGAGCCGCTATCGAAGCCGGTCTTCACGCCAATACCGATGCCCTTGGAGAACATGCCGCCGAGCCGGATGAAGCCACGGCTCATCGCCCAATAAAGACCCTTGGGCGAGAGCAGCGGCAGCGGCGAGGCCAGCGCGTCGGACTCGTCGCGCGTGTAGCCGGCGCGGTCAGCCGCGGTCAGGTCCATCGCCGGCGTCGGCGTCTCGAATTCGCGCAGCATGAAGCGCCGCGCCTGCGCCACCGCAATCGCGCGATCCTTCTCGCCCAGCGTGTCGTGATAAAAGCCCGGCAGCACATGCCGCTCCTTGGCCGGGCTCGCCAGCCCGACGAAGAAGTCGTGCTGCGGGCCATGCCGCACCACCCAGTCGGCACCCGAAATCAGCAGCTGCGTCGGCACGGTAATCGCGCGCGCATCGGCCACCACGCGCTCCGCATGCGTGTAAAGGTCGAGCAGAATGTTCGAGGCAATCGGCCGCGTGATCAGCGGGTCGCTCTCATAGGAGGCGATGCGTTCGGGGTCATGCGTCAGCACCTTTGCCTTCACGTAGGAATTAACAAAGAACGTGCCTTTGAGCTTCTGCCACAGCGCAATGCCCTGCCGCGCAAACGGCACATAGAGCTTGACCGAAAAGGCCGGCGAAGCCAGCACCAGCGCGCGGATCTTCGGCGCGTAGTCATGCACCCAGGTTGCCGCAAGCACCGCGCCCACCGACTGCGCCACGACAGCCACGTCCTCAATCCCGATGCCATCGCGCGCGGCGATCTCCTTCATCAGGCAATCGACGTCGCGCACCGAAGCGGCAAAGCTCGGCGACCAGCCGCGTTCGCCCGGCGAGCGGCCATGTCCGCGCGCATCCCAGGCGTAGAAGGCGTGGTCGGGCATGTTGAACTCATCGACCAGATGCGCCATGCGCCCGCCATGCTCGTGGCCGCGATGAAACAGCACGACGGCACCTTTGGGCGCACCCTTCGGCTTCTTCGAGCGCGCCGGCCAGAAGCGGTAGAAAATCTCCGTGCCATCATGCGTGACAAACGTCCGCTCTATGGCTTCGTTCAATCTCGGTTCGGCGTTACGCGTTGCCTTGGTCATGCAATCTCCTTGTACGGATCGAGGCCGCCTACCCCCTCACCGTCACGCTTCGCGTGCCACC
>CAYZQP010000165.1:0-1686 GCA_964480545.1 uncultured Mesorhizobium sp.
ACATCGCTGACTTTATCCCGCCCGGAGGTTCACTTTCGGGCGCGTAGCCACGTGTGGCTGCCTGGGCGCGGTCCTGCGCTGATCCTCAGTTCGCGTTCGCGTGCCCGGGGATCGCCTTGAGATAGGCGGCGATGGCGGCGCGGTCCTCATCGGTCAGTTGCGCCATGTTCTTCACCACTGATGCCATCGGGCCGCCGACGAAATCAAATTCCGGCGTCGTGCCATCCTTCAGATAGGTCGCGATTTCGCTTTCGGACCATGAAAGCCCCTGCGGCGTGATGTTGGGCACCCTGCCCTCGCCCTCGGCGGCGGCTGCACCTGCCAGCCAGCGGCTGGTGTCAGTGCCGCCTGCCCCCATCAAGGTGCGCGGTGTGTGGCATTCGCCGCAATGGCCGGGACCCTCGACCAGATATTGGCCGGCCTTCGCCGCCGCTGATGCATCAGCAGCAAGCGTGACGGCAGGCGCATCGTCGACGAACAGCAGCTTCCACAGACCGAGCCCGCGCCGGATATTGAACGGGAAGCTGATCTGGTTTGGTGCTGCCTTGCCGTCCACAGCCGGCAGCGATTTAATGTAGGCGTAGAGATCGCCGACATCCTGCGGCTTCATGCGCGCATAGGACGTGTAGGGAAAAGCCGGATAGAGGTGGCTGCCATCGGGAGCAACGCCGCGCATCATGGCGTTGGCGAAGTCCTCTCTTGACCAGTTGCCTATGCCATCTTCGGCGTCCGGCGAGATATTGGGCGGCACGAAAGTGCCAAACGGTGTCACCAGCGGCGCGCCGCCGCCGAGCTTCAGCCGATCCTCGCCCTCCGCCTTTGCATCTGCATGGCAGGAGGCGCAGCCGCCGGCCCAGAACATGCGCTCGCCGCGTGCAACATCGCCGGTGCCAAGTGCTGCCACAGTCGCCTGGTCAAGGCGTTTCGGGGCGCTCAGGAACCAGCCGGCGATTGCAGCAACAATCGCCAGCAGGATAACGACACGAATGAGCTTCCCCAGCACCTGTCCGTCGGCCTAGCGGACGCGATAGCCTTCATGGCAGGTGCCGCAGGAGGCACCTATCGGCCCCATCAGCGGGCCAAGGGCTGCGGCGTCTGCCGGGGCTGCTGCGGCAGCGGCAACCACTGCGGCCTCGAACTTGTCCTCCTCAGCCTTGTAGCCTGCCATGTCTTCCCAGATCTTGGGCGACGATGATGGCGTGCCATCCGTGTTGCCGGTGGTGCCGGCAGCCCAGAGCACATCGACATCAGTCTTCTCGGCGTTGGCCTTCAGCTTTTCCAGTTCGGCCAGCACAGCTGCGGCGTCGTATGGAGTTTCGCCCTTGGCAAATTTGGAAAGCGCGCCCATCGCGGCACCGCGTTCCTTCATCAGCGCTTCGCGATCCTCGACTGGTCCGGCGAATGCGGCGGTTGCGGCAAGGGCCAAGCCTGCCAGCGCAAGTGTCAGTTTCTTCACGTATTCCTCCGGGGTTGCGTAACGCTGCCTGGGATTTGCTTGTGCAAGCTGCCTGATTTTCAGGCCGCCTTCAACTGTTCACCCAAAAAGAAGGCCCCGGTTTGACCGGGGCCCTCTGGCGTGAACATCAATCGTTGTGATGCGATCAAGCGCTTGCCGCCGCATACATCTCCTCGACGTAGTCCCAGTTGATCAGGCTGTCGACGAAGGCTTCGAGATATTTCGGGCGG
>CAYZQP010000165.1:1696-2017 GCA_964480545.1 uncultured Mesorhizobium sp.
TCTCGCCGTTCGGGGTTTTGGTGATTTCGAGCTTGCCGTTCTTGACCGAGAGCCAGGCCCAGCCGGAGCCGAACTGCGTGGTGCCGGCAGCGATGAAGTCCGCCTTGAACTTGTCGTAGCCGCCGAGATCGGACTCGATTGCCTTTGCGAGCTTGCCAGGCAGCTTGGTGCCGCCGCCGCCCTTCTTCATCCACTTCCAGAAATGGATGTGGTTGTAGTGCTGGCCGGCATTGTTGAAGAGGCCGGCATTCTTGCCGTAGGACTGCTTGACGATCTCTTCCAGCGAGAGGTTTTCCATGCCTGCCTCAGCAGCCAGCTTGT
>CAYZQP010000165.1:2027-2373 GCA_964480545.1 uncultured Mesorhizobium sp.
TGGTGCTTGTCGTGGTGATATTCCAGCGTCTCTTTCGACATGAAGGGCTGCAGCGCCTCGTAGTCGTAGGGCAGTTCCGGCAGAACAAATGCCATGGGGTATACTCCTCTTTCAGTATTCTCGGCTGTCGCCGAATTCAGATAGGTATCGGGCCGGGCGGTCGCCCCAGGCCACCGCGCGTCAGCTCATGAACCAGAATGCGCCCACTCCCAATAGAGTTCCCTGGCCTTTTTGGCCACTGGTCCGGGCTGAAGATTTCGCGTTTCAATGCGGGTGACCGGAACAACCTTGGAATGGTTGCCGGTGGAGAAGATTTCGTCTGCCTGCAGGAAGTCCGCCACCGACA
>CAYZQP010000165.1:2383-5229 GCA_964480545.1 uncultured Mesorhizobium sp.
TTTCTACAACCGTATGCCCTGCCTGCCCAAGCAAACCAATCACGCGCGAGCGGGTGATGCCCGACAAAAATGTTCCGTTGGGTGCAGGCGTATAGACGACGCCATCCTTGACCATGAAAATGTTGGACGAGCCGGTCTCTGCGACATTGCCCAGCATGTCGAGCACCAGCGCATTGTCGAAGCCACGCATCTTGGCTTCCAGAATAGCACGGCCATTGTTGGGATAGAGGCAGCCGGCCTTGGCGTTGGTGGGCATGGTTTCCAGCGACGGCCGGCGGAATGGTGACAGGCCGATCGAGAAGCCCGAGGGCGGGATCATCGGCGATTCGTAGAGGCACAGGCAAAAGCGCGTCGAGGCCGGATCAGCGGGCACGCCCATATAGCCGCCATGTTCGGCCCAATACATCGGACGGATATAAACTGCGGTCTTTCCGTCGAATTTTTTCAAACCATCCCAGGTCAGGCCGGCAATCACATCCGCCTTTTTGGTGGGTTTCAGGCCTAGTGCGATGGCCGACGTATTCACGCGGGCACAGTGCTTGTCCAGATCGGGAGAAACGCCTTCAAACCAGCGGCCGCCATCAAACACCGTGCTGCCCAGCCACATGGCGTGGCTGCGCGGCCCGATGATTGCGACATTGCCCTCATGCCAGTCACCATCGATGTAGGTCCAGGTGGCAGATTGCGCTTTCTCGGCAAGGGACATGGCGGCCTCGGTGATCTCCTCCCCCAGAAATACCTTTGACATGCCCCTGGTCAACCGTCAGCACGCGCAAATGCACCGGACAGCCTGCCGGCGGCCAGATTGGCCCGTTCGACAGCTGTTGCAGTCGCGCCACAATTGTACATGTACCTCGACTTTGCCATTCTTTCGTCAGAATGAAGGGACGGTAGTCCAGCACGAACTTTCGTGATATTGGGCCCGCGCGGGACACTTGGGGTTTGCCCGCCGTACTGATCGGAACAAAATGACTGACGAGTTGATCAAAGCAGCGCTGACGCGCCGCCGTTTCCTCTCCCTTTCGGCTGCCGGTGCGACGATTGCGCTGGCTGGCTGTGAATCATCCAAACTAGATGTCTTCCCGACCGGGCCGGAAGCGGTAAAGCTTGAGCGGCCCCCGGTACTGTCGGATTACGCCACAATGTATGCGCCGGTGCAGGATGGTGAGTTCGCAGTGCCTGGCGTGCCGTGGCAGAAGATCGATCAGTCCTACCTGCGCCAGGTGGTGCCAAACACGACAGGACAGGCCGCCGGCACCCTGCTGGTCGATACGCAGGGACACCACATCTACCTCACCCTGCCGAACGGCTATGCCGTGCGCTACGGCGTTGGCCTCGGCCGCGCCGGCTTCGAGTGGTCGGGATCGGGTATCATCCAGTGGAAGCAGAAATGGCCAAAATGGACACCGCCGGCCGAGATGATCGCGCGCGACCCGGCGCTTGAAAAGTGGAGCGCCGAGAATGGCGGCCAGCCCGGCGGCCTGAAGAACCCGCTCGGCGCGCGCGCACACTATATCTTCCAGGATGGCAAGGACACGCTGTTCCGGGTGCATGGCACGCCGGAATGGAGTTCCATCGGCAAGTCGGTGTCGTCAGGCTGCGTGCGCATGATGAACCAGGACGTGATCGATCTGTATGACCGGGTCGACAAGGTGAAGAAGAAGCTGCCGATCATCGTCGTGGACGGCCTCGGCTCGCCCATCGTCGAGCAGCGCCTGCCGTCGTCCATGCCGATCGACAGCGGAATACCCGAAGGCGCCGAACTGATTGGCCCGGTGAGCTCTGCCCCTATGCCCCGGCGCGGTGACGAGCTTGTTGGCCAGGTCGACGAGTCGGACGTGTTCTAGGCAGTTTCCAACAGGTGAGCTGACCTTCCGCCTCAACTGTTGGACTGATTGATTTCGCTCGGCATTTTGCGCTGCACTTGCCGGGCACCTGCATTTCAGCAGTATTTCACATTTCTGGTGAAAATTACTGAAATCTTTTTAGATCAAACACTTGATGAGAGGCACAGGCCTAGCGTCGCCGGATCAGACTGTCCAGGACGCCGCGCACGATTGCCCGTCCAACATTCGTGCCGATCGATCGGACAACCGACTTCACTGCTGCCTCACCCACCGATTGACGGTTGGAGCTACGCCGGGCCGGTGCCTTGCCGCCGGAACGTCCTGTTGATTTCCCGCCACTGCCGAACAGGTCGGGCAGCCCCCAGCCCGAACCAGCGGACTCTTCCTGCTGTGCCTTTGCCTCGGCTTGCGTTGCCTGTTTGGCGCGCTTGTTCAGGATTTCGTAGGCTGATTCACGATCCACCGTCTCGTCATACATGCCGGCAACCGGGCTCACCCGCATCACCTCGGCCCGCTCCGCCGGCGTGATCGGCCCGAGCCGGCCGGATGGCGGGCGGATCAGCGTCCGCTGGACGACAGACGGCGCACCCTTCTCTTCCAGAACAGATACCAGCGCCTCGCCGGTGCCAAGTTTGGTGATGGCATCGGCACAGTTGAAATCCGGGTTCTGGCGGAACGTGTCGGCAGCGACCTTCACCGCCTGCTGCTCGCGCGGTGTGTAGGCGCGCAGCGCGTGCTGGATGCGATTGCCAAGCTGTGCCAGCACCGTTTCCGGCACGTCGAGCGGATTCTGCGTGACAAAATAAACGCCGACGCCCTTGGAGCGAATGAGCCGCACCACCTGCTCGATACGATTGAGCAGCGCCTTGGGTGCCTCGTTGAACAGCAGGTGCGCCTCATCGAAGAAGAAGACCAGTTTTGGCTTTTCCGGATCACCGACCTCGGGCAGTTCCTCGAACAGTTCCGACAACAGCCAGAGCAGGAAGGTTGCGTATAGCC
>CAYZQP010000165.1:5239-8649 GCA_964480545.1 uncultured Mesorhizobium sp.
CCGTGGGTTCATCATCAGCTTGTCGGCAGCCAATACGCTTATTGCGCCGCGGCCATCGCGCGACGTGCGCATGAGATCCTTGATCTCCAGCGCGGGCTCGCCAAAGAAATTGTTGCCGCCCTGCTGCTCCAGCACCAGCAGCGAGCGCTGGATCGCGCCAACTGACGGCTTTGTCACATTGCCATAGCGGCGGCCGAGCTCTTCGGAGCGCTGCGCCATATGCGAGAGCAGCGCCTGCAGGTCCTTGAGGTCGAGCAGCGCAACCCCCTCCTCGTCTGCCAGCCGGAAGGCGATATTGATGACACCTTCCTGCGCCTCGGTCAGGTTCATGATGCGCGACAGGAGCAACGGCCCCATCTCGGTGATGGTGGTGCGCACACGGTGCCCTTGCTCGCCAAACAGGTCCCAGAAGATGACCGGGAACTGCTCCGGCTGGTAGTTTTCGAGCTTGATCTGCTCGGCACGCTTGACCAGAAAATCCTTCATGTCGCCAGGCATGGCGATGCCTGCCAGATCGCCCTTGATGTCGGCGCAGAACACCGGCACGCCCGCATTGGAGAAGGCTTCGGCCAGGATCTGCAGCGTCACCGTCTTGCCGGTGCCGGTCGCGCCGGTCACCATGCCGTGCCGGTTGGCAAATTTCAGCAGCAGATTTTCCGGCTGCTGGTAGCTGTCATCCGGCTTGCGGCTGGCGCCCAGAAAGATCTTGTCCTGTCCCCACATAAGCAACCTCGTCACGCCGGCCTGAATCGTCGGTCAGGTATAATCAGCCGCTGATGGCCGCACAATGGCGGGGGTGTGTTGGTCACACAGGCGTTGACGCCTTAACGCTGCGGCGTTCAGCGGTACAAATAATGCTGAAGCTTCGGCAATTGTTCGATAACAGTCATTTGTCGAACTCTATTGGCGACACATCGAGGAGCAACCTCCGTGGCAGATGATTTCCCGAAGCCCACACAGCAGAACTACGGTACATCCAGATCGGGCACCTCGATGCGCTCACCTTCGCCCATGCGCCCGTCAACGCGCGTAAACTCATCCTCATTAAGCCATACATGCGCGTCGTCGTAGTTATCTGTTACGTATGCGATTTTTCGCTCGTACGGATCATATACTTCGAAAGTTCCGTCTTGATTGCACCAAAGAAACAAGAGGTATGGGGGAGCTAATCCAGACTCTGTCCATACCTCATACCAGATAACCTCTTTTCGTTTGGTCATCGTAGGCATCTGCCTCCTGCAGGTGAGCCTTGCCAGTCCGCATCGGCGTTCCAGGGCGAGCGCCTCGATAGCTCAAATCCTCCCAAAGGAATAGTCGACCAAAACAGGCGACGATGGGCGTTTCACGCGTGTTCCCGATAGACCCTTAGTCGCACAAAGCCGCTTTGCGCCCGATCGCGCGCCGAAAAGCCTTGCAACCTCCCCCTGCCTTTGGCATCCGGGATGCGGAGGATCGCGACGGCATGAATATCGAAGAACTCCTGAAGGCGGCGCAGTTTGAACCGGCAGACCGGGCGCGCTGGCTGAAGCTGGCGGAAAAGGCGCTGGCCGGTGCCTCGTTCGAGGACACGCTGGTTGCGCATACCGACGACGGCTTGCGCATCGAGCCGATCTATCCACGCGCTACCGACACCCAGGCCCTGACACGACGCCAGCCTGACGCGCCGTGGCGCATCATCCAGCGCGTCGACGACACCGATCCGAAACGCGCCAACCGCCAGGCGCTGGAAGACGTGGAACAGGGTGCCACCGGTCTCTCGCTGGTCTTCGAGGGCGCGCCCAACGCATTCGGCTATGGTCTGCCGAATTCCATGGAGGCGCTGCAGACCGCGCTGGACGGCGTGCCGCTCAGCAAGATGCATGTGCGCGTTGATGTGCATCCCGGCTCGCGCGGCATGGCCGAGTGGATGCTGGCCTTCCTGTCGAAGAAGCCGGTCGATCCGTCAAAGCTCAGCCTGTCCTTTGGCATCGACGCGGCGGCGATCCTGGCTGGCGCCGGCTACCTGCGCATGTCGATCGAGGCACTGAAAGAATCCATGCCGCAATCGCTGGCGCATTTCTTCTCGCTTGGCCTGCCCGGCGTTCTGCTCGAGGCCGATGGCCGCGTGTTCCACAATGCGGGCGCGACAGAAGCGCAGGAACTCGCAATCGTTCTTTCCAGCGCCACCGAAAACCTGCGCATGTTCGAGAATGCCCGCCAGGCGCTGGTTTACGCCGCGCCGCATATGGGCTTCGCGGTCTCTGTGGACCAGAACCAGTTCCTGTCCATCGCCAAGATCCGCGCGCTGCGCAAGCTGTGGGGCCGGGTCGAGGAAATGTGCTCCATTCCGCAGTCCCCGGTGACCATACACGCCGAAACGTCCTACCGGATGATGACCCTCAAGGATCCGGAGACCAATATCCTGCGCACCACGATAGCCGGCTTTGCGGCAGCAGTTGGCGGCGTGGATTCCCTCTCGATCCTGCCGCACACCATTACCCACGGCCTGCCCGATCCGCTGGCGCGGCGCATTGCGCGCAACCAGCAGATCATCATGACCGGCGAAAGCCATATCGATTTCGTCTCGGACCCCGGCCGCGGCTCTGGCGGCATTGAGGCACTGACCGACGAGCTCTGCGAGGCCGCCTGGCGCGAATTCCAGCAACTGGAGGCCGAGGGCGGCGCGCTGGCGAGCCTGGCTGCCGGCAAATTCCAGGCCCGCGTGGTTGATGCCCGGCAGGCCCGGGCAAAGCTCTATGACGCCAAAGCCCGCACGCTGGTCGGCACCACGCTGTTTCCCGCTGCGAAGGAGCGCCCGGTCGAACTGCTGGACGCAGAGCGGCGCGTGCTGGTCGATCCGGCCAGGGCGCCGCGCGCAAAAATCGTCTGCGAGCGGCTTGAGCCGACCCGCATCGATGAAACGCTGGGAGCGGGATGATGGGGATGCAAACGCTGATCGACCCCCACTCCGGTTTGCTGTGCAAACCACCTCTCCCCCGATCGACGGGGGAGAGGAAAGTCGCGAGCCCACAAGCCCTGGCTCCCTTCCTCTCCCCCCGCAATCGGGGGAGAGGTGTCGAGCGTAGCGAGACGGAGTGGGGGTCGATCCTGCCAAGGGTAGAGGAGATCGCCCGATGATCCCCGATTTCACCAAGCTGAACTGGACCGAGGGCCGCGACGCCTCACCCGAGCGGCATCACGAGATCTGGCACACACCGGAGGGCATTCCGGTCAAGCATCTCTATGGCGAGGACGACCTTGCCGGGCTGAAATTCCTGGACACCTGGCCGGGCGCTGCGCCCTATATCCGTGGCCCCTACCCCACCATGTATGTGCAGCAGCCCTGGACGATCCGGCAATATGCCGGCTTCTCGACGGCGGAAGAGAGCAACGCCTTCTACCGCCGCAATCTCGCGGCCGGGCAAAAGGGC
>CAYZQP010000166.1:0-8619 GCA_964480545.1 uncultured Mesorhizobium sp.
TTTCATGACCGCAGGTCTCCAGTTCCGGTCTGCGGCGCTCTGCCGCTTCGCCTGCGAGAACCTGCTGTCGGAAGTCGGCGCGCTGAAGGATCGCGTCACCGCCGGCGGCGAAAGTTTGCGGCAGGCCGCAGCCCCCCTCATTGCATAGGAACCTCAATGTCCGAAGTCGAAATCTCCCGTCAGGGTGCGGTCCAGCTTATCCGGATGAACCGCCCCGAAAAGAAGAACGCCATTACGCGCGCCATGTATGCGGCTATGGCGGGCGCGTTGCGGGCTGCAGATGATGACCCGGAGATTCGAGCCAACCTGATCCTCGGCGTGCCTGGTGCATTCTCCGCAGGAAATGATCTGGCTGACTTCATGGCGGTCGCGACGACCGGTGCGCCGATGACCGAGACCTGGGATTTCCTGCAGGCGCTCTCCAGTGCGAGGAAGCCACTGATTTCGGCGGCAGACGGGATCGCTGTCGGCATTGGTACGACCATCCATCTCCACTGCGACCTCACGCTGGCGACGCCGCGCACCCGGTTCCATACGAGCTTTGTCGACCTCGGCCTGATCCCCGAAGCCGCATCCAGCCTCCTGCTGCCGCGCCTCCTGGGCCATCAGCGGGCTTTCGCGATGCTCGGGCTGGCAGAACCCATGCCGGCGCAGAATGCGCTGGAACAGGGTCTGATCTACCAGATCGTGCCGGAGGCTGAACTTGAGCCGACAGCAATCGCCGTGGCGCAGTCAGTGGCGGCCAAACCGCCGGAGGCGTTGCGGATTGCGCGCGACCTGATGCTTGGCTCACGCGACGATATCCGCGAACGGATCGAGATCGAGGGCCGGGCATTTGCCGAGCGCCTGAAATCCGACGAGGCACGCGCCGCCTTCATGGCCTTTATGAGCCGCAAGAAATAGCCAAAAGAAAACCCGGTTCCGCTGGGGCGAAACCGGGCTCATGTTCAGGCGCCTGCCCTTAATTATAGGGCGAGTAGCACTGCGTGCGTGGCCCGTTGTAGGGCTGGTAGGTATTGTCCGATGCGCGATACGACCGGTACTTGCCGAAGCACCATTCCACATGCGCGCTACCGACGCGGCGAACCGGCTCGCGGTAGATCCGGCGAGGCTCGTAGTAGCGCGGCGCAGGCTCGGACAGGGCACCGCCGATCAAGGCACCGGCCAGGAAGGCCGCAGCCGGGAACCAGAGGTCGCCGTGACGACGATAGCCTGGGCGATAATCGCGATGACCGCGATACCCATTGTAATAGCCCACACCGCCACGGCGGTAGAAGCCACGGGGACCGTCACGACGGCCATCCCAGTTACGCTTGCCGTCGCGACGCCAGCGCTCCTGCACGAGTTGCACGTCAGAACCGACGTCAACCTTGGGAGCGACCGGAGCCAGCGGCATAGCGAACACAGGCACAGCCGAGGACGCGAATGCGCCGACAGCGATGGTCGTCGCGCAAGCCATAGAAACAATCTTGTTCATATCGAACCCTTTCCTCAGATCCCTCTCTCTGGCGGTGCGTGTCGCATGACGCACCTGAATGGAAACTGAACGCGAAACTGTCGCTCAAGGTTCCGGCAGGGCCGGAAGAATCAGGGGTACAGGCGCTTTTTGCTCCACGCTCCGTCAGTTCCGGTGAAAACCATCCGGTCATGGAGGCGGAACGGACGATCCTGCCAGAACTCGATGCTGCGCGGCAAAATACGGAAACCGGACCAGTGTTCAGGGCGGGGTATTTCGCCGACCGCATGGCGCGCGGTGTATTCCGCGACCGCCTTTTCCAGCGCAAACCGGCTTTCAAGCTCGCGCGACTGCCTTGATGCCCAGGCGCCTATCCGGCTGCCGCGCGGACGGCTGGCGAAGTATGCGTCAGCCTCGGCATCGCTGACCACCTCGACGTCACCGCGTACCCGTACCTGGCGTCTGAGCGACTTCCAGTGGAATACCAGCGCCGCCTTCATCGAACCAAGTATCTCGACGCCCTTTGCGCTCTCGAAATTTGTGTAGAAGACGAAGCCCTTGTCATCGAGACCCTTGAGCAGGACCATACGGACATCCGGCATTCCGTCGGCATCGACTGTTGCGAGAGCCATCGCGTTCGGGTCGTTCGGTTCAGACGTGCCAGCCTCTGCCAGCCAGGCCTCGAACAGCCGGAACGGCTCGCTCGCAGTCTCGAGGTCACTGCTTGTTAACGTCGATGCACTCATAATCGCCTCAGGGACAGTTCAGAGCCGGGGAGATTGCCGATTGAGGTCGGCGATGCAAGCACCACGCGGCACAGGCCGTGGGTACAGACGGTCAGGAGTGGTTACTTCTGCCGCCGTACTGGTATTCTGCGCCCTGCTGGCTTCCGGTTGTTCCATGGGATCCGTGTCCAGCGCCAGGGATCTCGGCGTCGACCAATCCGTTACCACCGCCAATGTCCCGGTGCAGACCGTCCTGTCGGAGGATCCCGAACGACGCTCTGACGAGTTGACGATCCGCAACGCTGTGTCGGCAGCGGATATTGCAGCGCCGGGAGCTTTGGCCTGGTCCAACGCAGACACCGGCTCGCGCGGCTCAATCACCAACCTGGCGGAGGCCCGCGACGCCGGTGCTGTGTGCCGGACGTTCAGGACAACCCGCGAGAGCTATGACGGGGTGGCGATCTTCACCGGCAAGACCTGCATGGTTTCTCCCGGAACCTGGGTGCTTACCAGCTTCAATCCGATCTGAAAATCTGGCATGACTGGCGCTGAAGCGTGTCGCGATCTTTCAGATTCGCTCCGTACGCTTCAAGTCTTTGTTTTGGCGCATGTCGTTGTCGCAAGACCGCTTCACACTTTTGCGCGACATGCTTTAACAGCAGCGTCATTCGTGACGCGAAATAAATTGCCACTCGCCTCTGGAATTTCTTCCTAGGCCACCGCATATACGCGCGGGGAAGTTTCCCCGAAAGGATGGATTCCAGCATTGGCCCGCAACCCCTACGACGTTCTTGGCGTACAGAAGAAGGCGACTGACAAGGAGATCAAGTCGGCCTTCCGCAAGCTCGCGAAGAAATATCATCCGGACCAGAACCCGGATGATCCCAAGGCCAAGGACAATTTCTCTGCTGCAAACCAGGCCTATGAGATCCTGGGCGACGAAAAGACCCGGGCTGCCTTTGACCGTGGCGAGATTGATAATGAGGGCAAACCTGCATTTGCGGGGTTTGGCGGCCAGCACTCGGGTGCGCATGGCGACCCGTTCGCAAGTTTTCGTCGTGGTGCAAAGCCCGGCGGCGCACGCTACGAGTATAGCGGAAACGACCCTTTTTCGGATTCAGGTTCGGAGGACATTTTCAGCCAGTTGTTTGGCGACGTGTTTTCCAGCGCAGGGCAGGCCCGCCAGGGACGGCCGGCATCTGGTGCGGATCTGAATGCCACCATGAGCGTCAGCCTGGAAGACGTAGCAGCAGCGGCGACAGTCAACGCACTGTTCCCCAATGGCAAGCGGCTCGCAGTTAAACTCCCGGCCTATGTCGAGGATGGACAGACGATCCGTTTGAAGGGGCAAGGCGATGAAGGGCCTGGCGGTGCGGGCGACGCCCTGGTCAAGATCGCTTTCCGCAGTCATCCGCGATATCGGGTGGAAGGACGCGACCTGCATGCCGACCTGCCAGTCCCGCTGAAGGATGCGGTGCTTGGCGCATCGGTTCCTGTGGAGACACCCACAGGGCGGGTAGGCGTGAAAGTTCCGCCATGGTCCAGTTCAGACAAGGTGCTGCGTTTGAAAGGCAAGGGCTTGCCGGTCAAGACCGGGGGCCATGCCGACCTGTTTGTGCATGTGCGTATCATGCTTCCAGAGCAGCCCGACACTGAACTCGAAGCACTGATGAAGACGCGGTGATGTCGGGGCCGTCGCCCACCTCGATGCAGGGCGAGTTCCGGGAGCAATGAGCGAACCTGATCCGGAGGAGCCGGCGGGCAGCGCCGTAACCGGGCTGCGCAAGGCGCTGTTTCTGGTGCTGGGCGTCGTGCTGCTGGCTCTGGGCATTATCGGGGCTTTTGTTCCGCTGATGCCGACAACGATCTTCCTGATCCTCGCGGCATGGTGTTTTGGACGGTCCTCAACCCGGCTTGAAGGCTGGATGCTGGCCCATCCCCGTTTTGGCCCGGTGCTGGGCGCATGGCGGGCACATGGCGCGATACCGCGCCGCGCCAAATGGCTGGCCTGTTTCGGTATGGCAGCCAGTTTCGTGCTTTTTCTCTACGGCGCGCAGCCACATCTCTGGGTTGCAGCTGTCGTTATGCTGGCCCTGCTTGCCTGCGCCGCCTGGATAGTCACAAGGCCCGAGAATCCGGGCTGAAGCGGAACCTGTCTTCGCGGCTGCGAAGGCCAGAGTCATTTGATTAACCATATGCGAACCTTATGCGCACAAACTAGAGGTTGGTTTTTCTGTGCGCGAGTTTGTCGATGCGTCGATTGCTGTTGGGATTTCTGTCGGGCCTTGCCGCGACCCTGTCGGTCGCCCAGGCCGAGGATAAGAATACCGAAGCCAGGCCGGCCGAGCCGGTGCAGGTCAGGGCTGTGGACGCCAACAAGCCGTGGACGCGCGAGGATCGCGCTCTGGTGCTGGACGCTTACGAGTATAACGAGCTCGACTGGGCGGCGATCGGCACCAACAAGCGCATTGCCGGTTTCATCAACAAGGCTTCTGACGGCCTGCCGCCGACCTATGTCTGCAACAGCAAGGCTGTCGAGAGCGAGTATCGGCTTTGCCGGGCGCTGTGGTTCCGCCATTCGGTGGCCCGCGAACTCTATCAGACACGCCGCCAGATGGCGAAAGCGATGGGCCTGAAATGGGGCGCCTACCACCTTGCGCGGCCGGGTAATCCGGTTCAGCAGGCGCAGAATTTCCTCGACTTTGCGAAGCCGACCTCTGACGAACTGATGGCGCTCGATATCGAGGACAATGATCCGACCAGGTGGATGTCGCTGGAAGACGCCGAAATTTTCGTCCAGGTCATCCGCGAGCGCACCGGCCGCTACCCGGTACTCTACACCAACGGCTCGACGGCGCAGTATATCGGCGACAACGCGCACCGCTTCAAGCTGCTGTCGCGACTGCCGCTCTGGTATGCACGCTACAAGCCGGAAGTCGCCATGCATTTCCCGAAGGGCAACTGGGATACCTATGCGCTCTGGCAGTTTGTCTCGCAGACCAACTGCAACCGCCGTGCATGTCCGATGCGGATTGCCGGCACCAACCGCGACATCGACATCAATGTCGCTGACATGACTGTCGAGGAGCTGCGTGCGGCCTGGCCGTTCGACCGACTGCTGCCGGCAAGGGAATCGGACATCCTGGTCGCGGAAACGGTGCCAGTGCCATTTCCGCGCGAACTGGCACTTGCCGGGCGGGTCGAGATGCGCATGGCCTCCGTCGAAATGCCTGTGCCAGGCTGGAGTGAACGTGTGTACGCGTTCGCGACCAGCAGCCTCGATGTTATCGCTACGGCCTATCTGAGCGCGACTGAAGTCCATGCCGGACAAGCGGCGATCGCCAGCATGGCGGGACCTGCCGGAGCGACGGGGCATGCGGCAGATGTGGATGCGATTACCACGGCCTCGATTGCGCCGCCGGAAGCCGCTGTCGCCGCAACCGCACCTGAAGTCACCGGCCCTGACGTCGTGCGCAGAGCCGATCTGCCAGCGATGATGTTCGCGCCGCTAACCGGCGGCGGGGAGAAGTTCGAAGATCTTTTCGGGCGGGCGAGCCACCACGGCGCGGCGACCGGCAACGAGGATCGGCCGCTCAATCAGCACCGGAAACTGCAGCATGAAATCGACAAGCTGCTCGTCGCTCCATTTTTCGTCGGCAAGGCCGAGATCATCAAAGGGCGTGTTCGCGCGTCGCAATAGGCCGCGCGGCGACAGTTTCAGCAGTTTCAGAACAGCAAGCAGCTGCGCCCGGGTGGGCGGCGTGGCGATATAGTCGAATATCTCCGGCTCGAAACCAGCCTCGCGGAGCATGCCCAGCACCTTGCGCGAGGTCGAGCAGTTGGGCTTGTGCCAGAGCGTCAGCTTCATGATTTCGCCTCCTGCTCGCGCTCGATGGCGCGCCAGCCAATGTCCCGGCGGCAAAAACCGCCCGGCCAGTCGATGACATCAACGCCGGCATAGGCCTTGGTCTGCGCTTCCAAGACGGTCTTGCCCGACGCCGTGACATTCAGCACACGGCCGCCATTGGCCACGAGCTTTCCATCATTCAAGGCGGTGCCGGCGTGGAACACCAGCGCGCCGGTCTCTTCGGCTGCCTCGACGCCGCGTATCTCGCTGCCTTTATCGGGCGTGGCCGGATAACCGTTGGCGGCCATCACAACGGTCAGTGCCGGGTCATCGCTCCAGCGCGCGCTGGTGTTGGCCAGCTGGCCATCGACGGCGGCGTTGAGCAGCACCAGCAGGTCGTCCTTCAACCTCAGCATCAGCACCTGGCATTCAGGATCGCCGAAGCGCACATTGTATTCGATCAGTTTGGGACCATCGGTCGTCACCATGACGCCGAGGAACAGCACGCCGGTGAACGGGGCACCCCGCGCGGCCATGCCGGCCAGCGTCGGGCGGATCAGTTCATCCATGGTGCGCTGGACCAGTTCCGGCGGCAGCACCGGCGCGGGCGAATAGGCACCCATGCCGCCGGTGTTGGGACCGGTGTCGCCGTCGCCGACGCGCTTGTGGTCCTGCGCGGTGCCGAAGGGCAGCGCCGTTGTGCCATCGCACAGGCAAAAGAAGCTCGCCTCCTCGCCGTCGAGGAACTCCTCGATGACCACCTCTTCGCCAGCCGCGCCGAACGAGCCGGAGAAGCATTCGTCCACCGCCGATAGCGCCTCATCCAGCGTCATTGCGACGGTGACGCCCTTGCCTGCGGCCAGGCCGTCTGCCTTCACAACAATCGGCGCGCCCATCTGGCGGACATAGGTGGCCGCGTCATGCGGATTGTCGAAGCGGCCGAACGCCCCGGTCGGGATGTTGAATTCGGCGCAGAGCTCCTTGGTGAATGCCTTGGAGCCTTCCAATTGCGCGGCGGCCTTTGACGGACCGAAAACGCGGATGCCGCCAGCGCGCAGGTCATCGGACACGCCGGCGACGAGCGGCGCCTCGGGGCCGACGACAACGAGCCCGATCTCCCTCTCCTTGCAGAAGGCGATGATTGCAGCACTGTCTAAGATATCCAGCGCGACGAGTTCGGCTTCTTTCGCGATGCCGGGATTACCCGGCGCAGCATAGAGCTTTGTCAGCAGCGGCGAGGCCGCGATCTTCCAGGCCAGCGCGTGTTCGCGGCCACCCGAGCCCAGAATAAGAACGTTCATCGGGAATCCCTGGCTGTTGTTAAGGGGTCCGCTTGACCGAAGCTGCCAGTGAGGTCAAGTTTCTCGTTGCTGCCAGACCTACAGGTCAAGGGAATCCATGCTTATCCACCTGAATGGCTGGCCGGGTGTCGGCAAGCTCACCACCGCCCGCATCCTGCGCGCGCGGCTCAACGGGCGACTGCTCGACAACCAGACTGTGTACAATCCGGCATTTGCGCTGGCCGAGTTCAGATCGCCCGAGTTTTACGCCACAGCACGGGCCGTGCGCGACGTTGTGCTGGATTGCGCCGTGCGCGTACCGGCCGACGTGCCGCTGATCATGACAAACGCGCTCAGCGACAGCGACTGGGGCCGCGAGAACTGGGCCGCAGTGCAGGCCCTGGCCAGGCGACGGGGCGACCGGCTTTTTGCGGTAATCCTGAGTTGCGAAGCCGGAGAACAAGCGAAGCGTATGGCAAACCCGGAGCGGGCGCAGTTGGGCAAGCTCACTGACCCGGCACTGTTCAGCCTTCGCGGGCGAACGCTGATCGAGGACGGCGCAGACTTTCTGCTTCGTCTCGACACGACGACTGCCCCGGCAGATTAGACGGCCGGGCTGATCATCAAATGGGTCGAGGCCGAAGCCGGCCAAGACCCCCGCGACACCGCTGGCGCTTGACGCTTATCCCCTGCCCTGCCACTCACTTGCCCATGGAAACCATTCAATCCCGCGACGGTCAGGGCCGCGTTGCCGATGCGCCAAGCGGGCATTGGGTGTATCGTGTGCTGCCGCGCTGGCTGTGGCCCTATGCGCAGCTGGCGCGCTGGGACCGGCCGATCGGCTGGCAGCTTCTCCTGTGGCCCTGCTGGTGGTCGGTGGCGCTGGCGGCAGTGGCCAATTCGCGGCCAGCCGAAACGCTTCTGCCGCTGATCCCGGCGATTTTTCATCTGATCCTGTTCCTGATCGGCGCAATAGCCATGCGCGGCGCGGGGTGCGCCTACAATGATATTGTCGACGAGAATATCGACATGCAGGTGGAGCGCACCCGCTCGCGACCGCTGCCATCCGGACAGGTGAGCCGGAAGCAGGCCTGGGTCTTCGTTGGCCTGCAGGCGCTGGCGGGACTGATCGTGCTGCTTCAGTTCAACTGGTTCACGGTGTGGCTGGGGGTCGCCTCGCTTGGCGTGGTGGCGATCTATCCGTTTATGAAGCGCATCACCAACTGGCCGCAATTTGTGCTCGGCCTCGCCTTTTCCTGGGGCGCGCTGATGGGTTGGGCGGCCGAATTCGGCGACCTCGACAGCCCCGCG
>CAYZQP010000167.1:0-360 GCA_964480545.1 uncultured Mesorhizobium sp.
CGGGACCGACTGCCAGCCGCCCCCGGTGATGGCGCGGGCGCCATAGGACAGGCGCTTTGCACCCTCGAACGTGTCGCGGATGCGCGGATGCGTCTTGAACCGCTGGAACTCCTCGAAAGGCGAAATCCAGGGGTTCTTGTAGTTCAGGTGCAGCACGAAGCCGACTGCAACGTAATTGTCGTCGAAATGGTAGAGGAAGGAACCGCCGCCCGTCTTCATGTCGAGCGGCCAACCGAAGGAGTGCTGCACGAGGCCCTTCTTGAAGTTCTCCGGCTTGACCTGCCAGAGCTCTTTCAGGCCGATGCCGAATTTTGCCGGCTCCTTGCCTTCATCAAGCTTGTATTTCGCGATCAGTTGCTT
>CAYZQP010000167.1:370-8506 GCA_964480545.1 uncultured Mesorhizobium sp.
CCCTCGCCGATCAGCACATATTTGCCCATCAGCGCCATGCCCGGCGCGTAGTTGGGGCCGGGTTCGCCATTACGCTCGACGCCCATGTCTCCGGTATAGACGCCAGTGACCGCGCCCTCATCATTGTAGAGCACGCCGGCTGCAGCAAAGCCCGGATAAATCTCGACGCCAAGCGCCTCGGCGCGGGTGGCGAGCCATTTGCAGACGTTTTCAAGTGAGACGATGTAATTGCCGTGATTGTTCATCAGCGGCGGCATGGCGAAGTTTGGCAGGCGGATCGAGCCGGCGGGCCCCAGGAACAGGAAATGATCGGCCTCGACGGGGGTGTTGAAGGGGTGATCCCCCTCCTCTCGCCAGCCGGGCAACAGGCGGTCAATGCCGACCGGATCAACGACCGCGCCGGAGAGAATATGCGCGCCGACTTCGCCGCCCTTTTCGAGCACGACGACGGAGAGATCGGGATTGACCTGTTTCAGCCGGATGGCAGCAGCGAGGCCTGCGGGGCCTGCGCCAACAATCACGACGTCAAACTCCATGCTTTCGCGTTCGACTTCGCTCATAAAAACTCCTCCGTGCTGGCTCGTCCTGCTCGCTGGCTCCTTCCCTGATAAAGCAAGGCTCACAGGGATCAAGCGCTCAAACGCGACAGGGTTCTGGCTAACAAGGAAGTACCTTACATTTACGTAAACGTCAATTGATGGACGCGCGAAGAACGGGCGATCCCGGTGGTGATGGGGGTTGAATTAGCGGCCACGCGGCGTCACAAGAAGGGATGTCCCTTTCCACGCAAACCGGCACTTCGCTGGCCGACCTGCTGGCGTTTTACGCCGAGGCTGGCGTTGATGACGCCATCGAGGAACAGGGCGTCAACCGCTTCGTGCAGGTGCAGCAGCCACAGGCCGATGCGGCGCGCGAACCAGCAGACTCGGCTGATCGGCGGCAGAATGCGCCACGTCTTGGCGAGCCGCGCAATCCACCGCCCCGCCCTGCCCCAGTACAGGCTCGGGCTGTTGTGCCGGAAGAAGGTCAGGCGGCGATCGCCCGCGAGCGCGCAGCGCAGGCGCAGACGCTGGATGAACTGCGCACGATCATGGAGAGCTTTGAGGGCTGCAATTTGCGCCTCACCGCCAAGCAGCTTGTCTTTGCAGATGGCAACCCGGCGGCCGACCTGATGCTGGTGGGTGAAGCACCGGGACGCGATGAGGATATCGAAGGACTGCCGTTTGTCGGGCGCTCGGGGCAGTTGCTCGACCGGATGCTGGCGGCTATCGGGCGCGACCGCACGTCGGTCTATATTGCCAACGTGATCCCGTGGCGTCCGCCTGGCAACCGCACCCCGACGCCAATTGAAACGGAAATCTGCCGCCCGTTTATCGAGCGGCAGATCGAACTGGTGAACCCGAAGGTGCTGATGACGCTCGGGTCGCCCTCAGCGAAGACGATCCTGCGGACCACCGAGGCGATCACCCGGCTGCGTGGTAACTGGCGGGTTCACACGACGCCATCGGGCGTCGAAATCCCCGCCATGCCAACACTGCACCCGGCCTATCTGTTGCGCACACCAGCGCACAAGAAATTCGCATGGCGAGATCTGCTGGCGGTCAAGGCGCGGCTGGCGACGTAGCTACTTGCGGGTCGCGGATGTGCGCATGCCGATGCCCAGCTTGGCTGCTGCTCCGCTCAGTGCCTCGGCAGCCGGGCCACCCTTGCTGACAATCCTTGCGATCTGCGATTTGTAGCTCTCGAGCAACCGCACGTCTTCAAGATGCAAGACCTTTGCCGCGCGGATCGCTGCGGCGTCACCGGCACCTTCAAGCCGCGTCAGAAGAACAGGAATCAGGGCGCGCGCGACCTGGGGCGACTGATTGAACCGGTGGGGAAACAAAGCTTTGTCGAAGCGTTTGTCGCTATAGACCCGCCTCAGCAGGTTAACCCGCGCCTCCGGCCAATCGCCGTACTCCCTCGCACGAATTGTCCAGTAGACAACAGCCTGGCGCGTGGATGAACCCACCGGTGCCGAACCGGAAACTATATTCATGACGGCGAGGGTCTCTGTTCGGGTTGGTGGTCCATTGAGTCCCCGATTCCGCTCTTCGCTGGCGTACTCATCATCGGCGACGGTGCCAATGCGATAGCCGACGCGGCGCAGCACCTCCGCGGGTTCAATGCCGCTGGTCGTTCCCGATTTTTCAAGTTTCACGCCGCCTGGCTGGACGAGAAGCAAGCTGCCAGGTCGGGCCGCCTCCACCAGAGTAGTCGTTATTCGGGCAACCTCGGCTCCATTTTCCAGAACCGAGACGACCTCCAGACCATGATTGTCGATCAAAAGGCTGAGTTGTTTGTTGTCTTCATGCTTCGTCTGCTGCACGACTACCGAGGCAGGTGTGTTGTGATCAACGCCGGGCAGAACGCAGCGCGGCGGCGGAGTTTTCTCGCCGGGAAGCCTGCAGGATTCGCCAGTGCCGGCACGATAAACCCGCGAGATCTTCGTCGATCCCGTACGAACCCACTGCACATCGCCACCCAACAGCAACTGGCGACAGGCGTAGGTGCAATCCAGGTCCTGCTGGACCGCTGAAGCAAACCTCAACTCAACCGTTGAACCGAGTCGGGCGAGTGGCCTGAGGAAATCCCCTGCAGCATTGTGCGCTGTGAGGGTATTCGCGTGCCGCTCCGCATAGAAATGAGGACCCACGGCCCAAAGAAACGCGGCCGCCAAACCCATAAGGGCGGTCCTGGTGCCCGGCCAGAGAACAGCAGGCAAAAACGCGAGCAAATAAACAAATGCCGCAGGGAGAATGTAGGCCAGGACGGCAAGGCCCGCTGTATACCAGAGCATCGCGATCATCGTGTTGTTGTCCAGCGAGATCACCAGCACGCCGCTGATCAAACAGACGGCCATGGCCAAACAATAGAGGATCCTGAATCTGGTCATGAAGCGCCCGAAGCCAGCTAAGATGCTTCAAGCATGGGCGTCGGGCGTTTGTTTTCCGGTAACTGGCGGCAGATTTCGAGCCGTATGGTTGCGAATTCTTTAGCAGTACGCTCACGCGGAGACGGTCGTAGCCGCCTTGAGGCTTGCCGCATAGATCACGCCAAAGGCTCCGACGGCTGCGGCCTGGATCAGGTCGAAGGCGATGCCGAGCGCGTTTGGCGCAATTGCGCCACTGACCAGCAGGCCAATGCTAACGGCGACCCAAACCGCATTGATGATGACGAGATCGACCATCATCAGGCGCGAGGTGGTTTGGTGGCCGCGCAGCCAGACCAGCAGCGCAACATAGGGGATGAGTGCTGCGCCCGCCCAGAATAGCAAGGCCTGTGGCAGACCGCTCAGGTTGGCGATCAAGCCACCGCCAAGGGTAAAGGCTGTCGCCATGGCAGCGCCCGCGATGGCATCGAGGGTGATCACGTTGCGCAGGAAAGGCGTGATGCGGATGGTCATTGGTCTTCTCCTCATGGCCGGCGGACATCGCCGGGATGAGCAGAGACTGGCAGAGGGCTGAACGTCGCGCGATTACGTCAGAGGTAATAGAAATCAGGCGTGGGGCTGGAGTAGTCTTGTGCCATGACACAGACCCCTGCCCTACTGACCCCTGCACCGGCGATTGGCCCGATGATCCGCGAATGGCGGACGCGGCGGCGTATGAGCCAGCTTGATCTCGCGCTGGAGGCGGAGATTTCGCAGCGGCATCTGAGCTTCGTGGAAAGCGGGCGTGCTGCACCCTCACGCGACATGGTGCTACGGCTGGCCGAGCACCTGACCGTGCCACTGCGCCAGCAGAACCAGATGCTGGCGGCGGCAGGATTTGCACCAGGATATTCGGAGAGGAGCGTCGGTGACCCGGCACTCGAGCCTGCAATGGCGGCGGTGCGGCAAGTGCTGAAAGGCCATGAACCGAACCCGGCGCTGGCCGTCGACCGGCACTGGAACCTGATCGAAGGCAATGCCGGCATCGCCGCGTTTCTCGCCAGTGTTGAGGACAAAAGCCTGCTTGCCGGGCCGATCAATGTTTTGCGCCTCTGCCTGCATCCGGGTGGGCTGGCACCTCGCATCGAGAATTTGCGCGAGTGGCGCGATCACCTGTTGCTGCGCGTGCGCCGGCAGAACGATGTTGCGGCAGATGCAAAACTGGCAGAGTTGGAGGACGAGTTGGCGAGCTATCCTGTTGGCCCTCGTCAGGCGGCGAGCGTCCATGCGGATTCGGCCCTGATCGCGCATCCAATCCGCTTCCGCATGGGAGACGCACGGCTGACTTTCATCTCCACCATCTCGGTTTTCGGCACGGCACTCGACATCACGCTGTCAGAGATTGCCATCGAGTGCTTCTTTCCGGCAGATGCGGAGACGGCTGCGTTTCTGAAGCGGATGGTGGGCTAACCAGCAGCCGGTTTGGCCTTGCCCTTGCTCCTGGCGACAGCCGGTGCGGCCGTCTTCGACGAAACGAGCTTGAGCTCGCCACGCACGCCAACCGGCAGGTCTTCCTTCACCGCAACGCCGTCGCGGAATCGCACGACGGCCTGATAAAAGGGCTCGCCGGAGAAGGAATGCGGCGGGTGCGTCTCGTGCATGATCGAGATGACAGTGACACTTGGCAAATTGTCCTTGATCGCCTGATGGTACTCGATCTTGGCGGTCGGATCGAGCGCACCGGTTGCCTCGTCGAGGAAGATGATGTCGGGGCGGTTCAGCAGAATGCGGGCCAGAACGAGGCGCTGTTTCTGGCCGCCGGAGAGCAAGTCATCCCAGGCCTTGCCCTCGCGCTGCGGGTCGCCAAGGTTTTCAATGAAGTCACCAAGGCCGGCCTTGTGCAGTGCTGATGCGACGCGCGCGTCAGTATGATCCTCGGCCAGCTCGGGCAGGCAGATGAGTTCCTTCAGAGACAGGCGCGGCAGCTTCACATCTTGCGAGGCGTAGTAGGAGCGCGCATTGGCGAGCATGGTGATCTCGCCTGAGCCGAAGGGCCACAGGCCGTTGACCGCCTTGATCAGGCTGGTTTTGCCGCAACCGGATTCGCCCTGCAGGAAGGTCCATTCGCCCGGCACGAAATGCAGATCATCAGCCTGCACGAAGGTTGCGTTTTCGCGGTCGTGGTTGAGGCGCAGGTTGTGGACGGAGAGCGCGAACACGCCCTCCTTGCGGCGATACTGGAAGGCCGAACGCTCGGGGCCACCGTAATAATCCGGCGGGGTCTGCACCTGCTCGATGGCTTCGGCGAGGCCGGTGACACGCTTGGCGTTGGCACGAAGCGTGGCAATCTCAGGCATCACGTCGATGATCCAGGAGAGCTTTCCGATGACCGAGTTGATCATCTCGGCGCCGGCGATGAAGGCTTTTAGGCCGATGCTGCCCGAAGCGTAAGGCCCAATGAGCGGCAGGTAGGCGACAACGCGCATCGCCACGAAATTGTAGACACGCTCGAACGACTGGTAGCCGGCCTGCATGAAGACCAGCTTGAACCAGGTGTTGTCGATGGTGGCGTAGAGGTTGCTGTGCATCTTCTTCTGCACGGCTTCACCGTTGGCGGCAGCGACCTGGAAGGAGCGGCGCAGCATCGTATTCAATTCGCCGCGGTAGGTACCCTCGGCCTGCTGCATGGCATTGGCCAACCACTGCATGATGCGGCCAAGGCGCAGCGCCAGGAACGTGCCGATGGGCACGTAGAGCACGACTGCAGCAAGTGCCAGGCCAGCGGTGCCATATTCACCGAGGAACTCGAACCCGCGCACGGGCGCGGTGGTGCGCAGCAGTTGCTGGCCGACGAAGAAGATTGCCATGATCGCGCCGAAGCCGCCCATGGCCAGACCGATTGCACCACCGGTCATGCCCTTGATGGATTCCTGCACGCGCTGGTCGATATTGTCTGGTGGCGGCTGCGAGGCTCCGTCAGCACGGCCCCAGTTCTGGACGTGCAGATGTGTGTGGTTGCCGTCCAGCAGCGCCTGATTGAAGCGGCCGTTCAGCCAGCCGCGCCATTTGCGGTGCAGGGTCGCGGAGAAGATATGGCGTACGCCAAGAACGCCAATGTCCTTGGTAATGGTGATCAAGGCCAGCCAGCCGATAGCCGAGAGCATGCCCTCGAGCGGGGCCTTGTTGTCGGGGCTCTGGAAGTAGGCGATGGAAGAAAAAACGTCGGCTGCTGCGAGCGCAAGCAGGACAATCATCTTGGAGTCGATGATCGTGAAAATGATGATCGCGATGGTGAGGAGCCAGGCTTCACGCCAGCGCTCAGAGCGCCAGTAAGCGCCCATCAAACCCCAAAATCCCCGCATCGATGAGACGGGCGTTCGCGGTGGCGTCAGTTGCTTGTTCTTGCGGCGCCACCCGCCGATCTTACCGAGCAGAGGCCCCGCTGCCGCTGCCCGAAACATACTTATCCCTACCCCAGCTTCTTGTTATGTTTTGCGAAACGCTAGCACATGTATGGAGTTTGGGAATGCCATGGTTAAGTGTTGGTTACTTTTTTGGTCCGGCGGGACTCACATTTCCGACCATTACTGCGGCGGTGTGACTTTTCGCGCACTACCACGCTGCAGACCGAGCTTGCGCTCGCGCCAGATGATATAAATTCCGGCAGCGATGATTATTGAGGCACCCAGAATCATGTGGGTTGTCGGCAACTCGTCGAAAAAGGCGAAGCCGATCGCCAGCCCCAGAACCAGCGACGCATATTCAAAGGGTGCCACGATTGAGGCCGGCGCGTAGCGGTAGCCCTCGGTCATGAAGATCTGCGCCACCCCTCCGCACAGACCCGCCATGATCAGCAACACAACCTGCCGGCTGGTGAGTTCAATCCAGCCGAAGGGCAGCGTGATGATCAGCGCCATGGCCGATGCAGTGATGGAAAACCAGAGCACGATTGTGGCGCTCTTCTCGGTATTCACAAGGCTGCGAACCTGTAGCATGGCGATGGCCGACATGGCGGCAGCGCCGAAAGCCGCAAGTACACCAAACAGCTCTCGCTGGCTTAGCGCATCACCATCCGCTCCAAATAGTGAGAGCTTTGGCCAGGATACGATGAGCACGCCGATCATGCCGACGAAGACCGCGCTCCAGCGGTGCACGTTCACGGCCTCGCGCAGGAAGATGGCACTGAAGGCAACAACCAGCAGAGGCTGCGCGTAGCCAAGCGCGATCCATTCCGGCAGCGGCAGGCGCGTCAAGGCGAAGAAGCCCAGGCCCATCGAGGTTACGCCAATCACGCCGCGCATGAAGTGCCCCATCGGGCGCTTCGTCTTCCAGCCGTCTCGCAACTCGCCCTGAACACCGAGAAAGATCAGGATCGGCAGGATTGCGAAGAAGGAGCGATAGAAGACGATTTGTCCGGCCGGCACGTCGCCCGACGCCTTGATGAAGGAGGACATGGCAACAAAGATGATGACCGAGGCGATCTTGAACAAAATCCCGACGAGCGGCCGGTCTGTGATGCGCTCACCGGATTCAGCCGGCGGTTTCGTCGATGCCATGGCGGACTATGCTGCTTCCTGCTTTCCGGCGGACTGGATGGCCGCCCATACACGCTGCGGTGTCGTCGGCATCTCGATATGGCGGATGCCGTAGCCCCTGAACAGCGCATCGGTCACGGCGTTCAGCACGGCTGGCGTTGCGCCGATAGTGCCAGCCTCACCTGCCCCCTTTATGCCAAGCGCGTTGGTGGTGGAGGGAACATTGCGTGTCTGAAACGAGAATGACGGCAGGTCATCTGCGCGCGGCATCGCGTAGTCCATGAAGCTGGCCGTCAGCAACTGCCCGTCCTCGCCATAGACCGTGTCCTCGAGCAGCGCCTGGCCAAGCCCCTGCGCCACGCCGCCATGCACCTGCCCGGCGAGAAGGATCGGATTCACGGTGACGCCGAAATCGTCGACCATCGTGTAGGCCACGACCTCCACCTTGCCCGTCTCGGGATCGATCTCCACCTCACAAATATGCGTACCGTTCGGATAGGTCGCCTCATCCTGAACGAACTCGCCCATGGCCTTCAGGTCGTCGGGCTGCTTCGCGGCCTGAGCTATAGCGGCGAAGGCAATGGTGCGGTCGGTGCCAACGATACGCGCCTCGCCATTGTCGAGTTCGATATCGGCGGCCGAGGCTTCCAGCTCATCCGCGGCAATCCGCTTGAGTTTTTCGGCGAGGTC
>CAYZQP010000168.1:0-2147 GCA_964480545.1 uncultured Mesorhizobium sp.
ATCATCACGCTCAACCTGATGATCGGCCTGCTGACGCCACCTGTCGGGATGATCCTGTTCGTGTTGTCACGCATCTCCAAACTTTCGGTGGAGAAGACAACGATGGCGATCCTGCCCTGGCTCATTCCGCTATTCATTGCGCTGGGCATCGTCACCTTCATTCCTGCCGTGACGCTCTGGCTGCCAACACAGATGGGGCTGATCCGATAACATGGCGCATACCGCCCACTCCGCCACTCTCTTCGGCCCCGAGGACCTGCGCATTGTCGCGCAGGACCTCGGTCCGCTGGCACCGGGTATGGTGCGCATCAAGTTCGGGGCGGGCGGCATTTGCGGCTCCGATATGCACTATTTCAAGCATGGGCGTATTGGCGAGTTCATCGCGACGTCGCCACTGGTGCTCGGGCATGAGATCGCGGGCGAGATCGCCGAGATCAATGCGCCGGACACGGGTCTGAGCGTCGGCGACCATGTCGCCGTGAACCCGTCGCGCTGGTGCGGAGAGTGCATCCGCTGCCGCGAAGGACGGGCCAATCTCTGCGAAAACATCTACTTCATGGGATCAGCCTCGAAGACCCCGCACATGCAGGGCGGCTTTGCCACCTATTTCGACGCGGTGCCGGCACAGTGTATTGTCGTGCCGAAGGACCTGCCATTCTCGTCCGCCGCGCTGGCGGAACCCCTGGCGGTCTGCCTGCATGCGGTGACGCGCGCCGGTGACATCAAAGGCAAGCGTGCGGCCGTCATCGGTGCCGGGCCGATCGGGCTGCTGACGATGATGGCGGCGAAAGCGCAGGGCGCAGGGCACATCACGATGATCGACATCGCCGCAAAACCGCTGGAGTTTGCGCGCGCACTCGGTACTGATGAGACAGCGAACATTTCCGACGGCAATGAAAAGCTCCTGGCGAAAGCTGCAGACGAACCTTTCGACGTCGCGTTCGAGGCAACCGGAGCTCCTCCGGCGCTGGCGCTGTGCATTCGCGCCGTGCGGCGCGGCGGCGTTGTCGTGCTGATCGGCAGCCTGCCCGGCGGCGAAATCCCGGTTCCCGCCAATGCGGTGATGGCCAAGGAAATCGACCTGCGCGGTGCCTTCCGCTTCGATGCGGAGTACGCGCAGGCGGTGAAACTGATCGCCTCAGGCGCGATTGATGTGCAGCGCCTGATCACAGCGCGGCGTCCGCTCGATGAGGCCGCCGACGCCATCCGGCTTTCGCTGGATCGTAGCCAGAGCGTGAAGGTGGTGCTGGAGGGATAGGCACTTTCTGCCTGCCTTCCCCTTCCCTTCCGTTTGCCGGCACGGCATAGTTGGGCATCTGCAACTAACCTGGTGCTTGATGCCCGTCGAAAAAAAGCCCGTTGCCCGAGCCGCAAGCAAAGGCGCACGCAAATCTGTGCCCGCATTCCTGAGCAACCCGCGAGGGGTGAAAAACTGGAAAGAGGCCGCAAGCTGGCTGGAATGGCGGGGCATCGAAGACATTGAGTGCATGACGCCCGATCAGGCCGGCGTCGGTCGCGGCAAGATGATGCCGTCGAACAAGTTCACCTCCAACACCTCGCTGGCGCTGCCATCCGCCCCCTTCATGATGACGATTTCCGGTCAGTACCCGGAAGACGGCAACGGGTTTGAGTACCCGGAAGACGATGGCGACCTGAAGCTGGTGCCGGACCTCTCGACGCTCTCGGCTGTGCCGTGGGAGAGCGACCCGACCGCGCAGGTGATCTGCGATCTCGTGCATCAGGACGGGCGAATGGTCGAGTTTACGCCGCGCAACGTGTTGCGGCGGGTGCTGGCTGCCTATGACAAGATGGGCATCCGTCCGGTCGTCGCGCCGGAGATCGAGTTCTACCTCGTGCGCAAGAACCCGGATCCGGACTATCCGCTAACGCCGCCGGTGGGGCGCTCAGGCCGGCCGATTGCGGGCGGCTCAGGCTATTCGATTGCCGGCGTCAACGAATATGACGAGTTGATCGACGACATCTACCATTTCTCCGAGGCGCAAGGGCTAGAGATCGATACGCTGATCCACGAGGAGGGTGCGGGGCAGCTGGAAATCAACCTGCGCCACGGCGACCCCGTCGAGCTTGCCGATCAGGTGTTTCTGTTCAAGCGCACCTTGCGCGAAGCAGCGCTGAAGCACGATGTC
>CAYZQP010000168.1:2157-2529 GCA_964480545.1 uncultured Mesorhizobium sp.
TTCACCAGTCACTGGTGGACAAGAAGACCGGCAAGAACATCTTTGTGAACCCGGACGGCAGCGAGTCTGACGCGTTCTTCCACTTTATCGGCGGCATGCAGCGGCATGTGCCGAACGCGCTGGTGATGTTTGCTCCGTACGTGAATTCTTACCGACGATTGACGCAGGCGGCTTCGGCCCCTGTCAATACGAAATGGGGTTATGACAACCGCACCACTGCCTTCCGCGTTCCGCGCTCCGAGCCTGCCGGGCGGCGTGTCGAGAACCGCATTCCCTCCTCCGATGCCAATCCCTATCTGGCGCTGGCGGCATCACTTGCCTGCGGCCTGCTCGGCATCAAGAACAAGATCGCCTGCGATCAGGCCGCAAACA
>CAYZQP010000168.1:2539-3412 GCA_964480545.1 uncultured Mesorhizobium sp.
AGCTCAAGGAGATGCTGGGGCCAACGTTTGCCAGCACTTACGTTGCCATCAAGCGTGCGGAGTTCGAGACCTATATGGAAGTCATCAGCCCGTGGGAGCGGGAATTCCTGCTGCTGAACGTGTGATGCCAGCGCTATACCAATCTCCCGTCTCCCCCGGCCGCTCCTGGTACGAGGACAGCGTCGCTGATCGCCCCGAGTATCCGGTACTCGACGGCGACAGAACCGCTGACGTCGTCATCATCGGTGGCGGATTTACCGGCCTCTCCGCAGCGGTCAATCTCGCGCTAGCCGGCACCAATGTTGTGCTGGTCGAACAGCACCGGTTTGGCGATGGCGCATCGGGCCGCAATGGCGGTCAGCTTGGCACCGGGCAGCGCGCATGGCCGGAAGAACAGGAAGATTCGTTCGGCTTCGAGCGCGCCAAGGCGCTGTTTGATCTCGCCGAGGAGGCCAAGGCCAATCTGCTCGAATTCACCGCAACCCACGGAATCGACATGGATTTCCGCCCGGGTCAGATGTCGGTTGCGCACAAGCCGCGTTATGTCGATGAATACAAGCGCCATGCCGAGCTGATGGCCGGGCGATTTGGTTATCCGCACCTTACATTCATGGACAAGGCCGAGACCGCAGAGCGCCTTGGCTCCACGCATTACTATGGCGGCACGCGTGACACCGGTACCGGGCATATCAACCCGCTGAAACTGGTCGTTGGGACAGCCAAGGCTGCAGCGGCAGCGGGCGCGCACCTGTTCGAGAACACCGCCGTCACCAGCCTGAAATCGGTCAATGGCAAGGTCGTGGTGACGACGCCGCGCGGAACGATCACCGCCGACAAGGGGCTTCTGGCAGTCAATGCTTACGGCGGCGACGT
>CAYZQP010000168.1:3422-8422 GCA_964480545.1 uncultured Mesorhizobium sp.
GAGCCGGTCAGCGCCGCGCATGTCATGCCCATTGGCTCATTCATCGGCGCGACTGTGCCGCTGCCCGCAGACACCCCGGTCATTCCCGGTGGCGAGTCGGTCGACGACAGCCGCTTTGTGGTGCGCTACTTCCGCAAATCGGTCGACAACAGGCTGCTGTTTGGCGGGCGCGAAATCTACGGCGTGAAGGACCCGAAGGACATTCACATCCATATCCGCAAACAGATTACCGAGATTTATCCGGCACTTAAGGATGTCGAGATCACGCATGGCTGGGGCGGATATGTGGGCATCACCCTGCCCCGCCAGCCCTTTGTGCGCGAAGTCTTACCCAATGTGATCTCTGCCGGCGGCTATTCGGGACACGGCGTGATGCTGTCCAACTTTGTCGGCAAGCTCTACGCGGAAACCGTGTCCGGCAATCGCGACCGCCTGAAGCTGTTTGAAGAGCTCAATATTCCGAAATTCCCCGGCGGACGCCGTTTCCGCTCGCAACTGCTGTTCCTCGCGTTGAACTGGTACGCCCTGCGCGACCGGATTTAACATGGAGATTTCGTCTCTCAGGCAACGGCCGGAATTCGCCGACACTGTCGCACATCGCGGCTGGACTGCCTGGTGGACCGACAGCGGCTCGCCGCTTTCTGACTACAGGGCGCATCTTGAGCCAATGATTGTTACTGATCGCCTGCCGTTCGGGCTCGTCGCCCATGAGTCAGACCGCTACCTCGGCTCTGTGCTGGTGATCGAGAACGACCTTGAGGAACGACCGCAATACCGGCCATGGATCGCCGCGCTCTGGGTCGAACCCCACAGCAGGCGAAACGGCGTCGCCGCCCAGCTTCTGGCCGCTGCCCGAACCAGGGCCAGAAGCCTTGGAGAAGATCGCTGTTATCTCTGCGCGACGCCTGACAAGACGCCTTACTATCTGCGGCAGGGTTTCGCGTGCATAGAGAGCGATGTCGAAGGCCTGGATGTATTTGTGATCTGATACTTACGGTATTCAGCTATCTTTTCCCGGCTCGGCCAACAGTTCCGAAACTGTCGTGAACTCGAACCCCTTCGCGCGCAAACCATCGATGATCTGCGGCAGTGCCTGCCGGGTCGGCTCGCGATTGTCATACATCACATGCAGGAGAATGATCGAACCCGGCTTCGCGCGCTCCAGCACATGAGCCGTGATCGCGCTCGCGTCGGCAGCAATCTCCGGCCAGGATTCCGGCTCCACATCCCACATGATGGTTTTGCGGTTCTGTTCGGACAGAACCCATGGCAATGTCAGCAGCTTCTTCCCGTAAGGTGGCCGAAAATGCAGTGGTTTCTGATAACCGGCGGAGCGCAGGGCGGCGTCCGTCTGATTCAACTCGTCACGCACGGCTGACGGCGACATCAGCACCATGCGGGGATGCGAAAAGCTGTGATTGCCAAGCTCGTGGCCGGCTTCGATGATCGCCTTTACCTGCTCCGGGTTTTGGGCGGCTTCACGACCGGTCAGGAAGAAGGTCGCCTTGACACCCTTTTCGCAGAGAGTTTGCAAGACGGCTTCGGTATGCTCAGGCGTCGGTCCGTCATCCAGAGTCAACGCAAGCACGGGTCTGTCGGTCTCCACGCGTGCAACGAGATCGCCAAACAGCTGAAATGTCCGCAGATTGCTGAACTGAAGCAATGCATAAAACACAGCCATTACCGCAACGGTCACGACAACCAGCCCAATAATCCACTTTTTCAAATCCAGTCCCTCGTGGTGTACGCAAACTGCAGGCGCATTGAGGCATTTCAGGGCCGACACATAGATGGAGCCATACTATCTGGCGTGAATTGTCCGCTGATTGTCCGCCAGATGTATTTCGTATAGTTTTCAGGCTTCTATTGTCCGGGCATTCAATCCCCTGGAGAAGCAGAATGTCCGACACCGTCCTTCTTGTTATCGATGCGCAGGAGTCTTTCCGGCAGCGCTATGCGTTTGAGGATCAGAATGTGGTGCCCTATTTCGCTGCGCAGCAGGCGCTGATTGATGGCGCGGTAGCAGCCGGCATTCCGGTCGTGCAGGTTCTGCATGATGATGGGGATGGACCGTTTGCAGAGGCTACGGGATTCGTGCGTACGCTCGCCGAGCTGACGCTCAACCCGGTGGCTGTGTTCCGCAAGGCGCGTCACTCGGCGCTGGTTGGCTCGGGCCTCGACGTCTGGCTGATCGAAAACGGCATCCGCCGCATCATCGTGTCGGGCGTGCGCACCGAACAGTGCTGCGAGACCACGACGCGGCATGCGTCAGATCTTGGTTACGCGGTGGACTATGTGACCGAAGCGACGCTGACCTTCCCGATGACCGGCACCGATGGCCGCGTCTATTCGCCTGACGAGATCAAGGCGCGCACCGAACTGGTGCTGGTCAATCGCTTCGCCCGCATCGCGACCGTAAATGAGGCGCTGTCCGGCCCGCTGAAAGCCGCCGCATGAGAACCATACCGGTCATCGTGGTGATCCAGCCGGATGTGCTCCTGCTGGATGTTGCGGGGCCGGTCGAGGCTCTGCGCGCCGCCAACATAAACCAGAGCGACGTGCAGTTTGACTTACGATTCGTTGGCCCGATGGAAAGCTGCATGAGTTCCATCGGGCTGGCGGTTTCCGGTATCGAACCGTTGCCGAACAATCTGCCGGCCGGCGCGCTGGTGGTGGTGTCCGGCAGTGCTGATGAGCCGCTTGGCGTTCGTTCGCCGGGGCGTGCGGCAGGCGAGGCGGCGATTGTTGACTGGCTGCGCCGGATGATCCACCCGGGCATCCGGCTGGTGACGATCTGCAGCGGCAGCGTGCTCGCCGGTGCCGCCGGCCTGTTCGATGGCTATGCCTGCACCACGCATCACGAAAGCATGGATGACCTGCGCAAAGCAGCGCCGCTGGCAAATGTGCTGAGCAACCGGCTCTATGTCGAGGATGGCGAACGCTTGTCCAGCGCTGGCATCACAGCGGGCATCGACCTGATGCTCAATCTGGTCGCGAAGGATGTCAGCCCGGCCTGTGCGGTGTCGGTGGCACGCTACATGGTGGTGTACGTGCGGCGCGGCGGCGGTGACCCGCAATTGTCGCCCTGGCTTGAGGGACGCAACCACATCCACCCAGCCATCCACCGCGTTCAGGACCTGATTGCCGCTGACCCGGCGCGCGACTGGTTTGTGGCCGATCTCGCACGCGAGGCCGGGGCAAGCCCGCGCAACCTGTCGCGGCTGTTCAACGAGCACGCCGGCATGAGCGTCACCGACTATGTCAACCGGATGCGGGTGACGCTGGCGGCCGACATGCTGAAATCCTCGCGTCTCGACATCGAGACCGTGGCCGAACGCTCCGGCTTCGGTTCACCACGCCAGTTACGCCGCGCCTGGGGCCGCTATCATGAGCTGCCGCCAAGCCGCATGCGCGGCTAGCAGTCCGCACATATCTGCAGCGCTCACGCAGCCAACAGAGCGCTTTTCGCCTCGGCATATTCGCGGGCGAGGCGGTCAACGAGGTCTGCTGCCGGCACGATCTCGTTGATAGCGCCTATGCCCTGGCCGCAGCCCCAGATTTCCTTCCAGGCTTTTGCACCGGTGACGGCGGCACCGAAATCCATCTTTGACGGGTCGGATTCAGGCAGGTTCTTCGGATCCATACCGGCGGCTTCAATGGAGCCCTTCAGGTAATTGCCGTGCACGCCAGTAAACAGGTTGGAATAGACGATGTCGGCGGCTTTGGAGTCGACGATCATCTGCTTGTAGCCGTCGACCGCGCGCGCCTCGTCGGTGGCGATGAAGGGCGAGCCGATATAGGCGAGGTCGGCTCCCATGGCCTGTGCCGCAAGAATGGCGCGGCCGGTGGCGATGGCGCCCGACAACAGCAGCGGGCCATCGAACCACTGGCGGATTTCCTGGATCAGCGCGAATGGCGACAGCGTGCCGGCATGGCCGCCGGCACCGGTGGCAACGGCGATCAGGCCGTCGGCCCCCTTCTTGATGGCGTTCTTCGCGTGGCGGTCGTGGATGATGTCGTGCAGCACGATGCCACCATAGGAGTGCACCGCCTGGTTGACCTCCTCGACCGCGCCGAGCGACGAGATGACAATCGGCACCTTGTATTTCACGCACATCATCAGATCGTGCTCGAGCCGCTTGTTCGAGTTGTGGACGATCTGGTTGACGGCAAACGGTGCTGCCTTGCGTGCCGGATTGGCTGCGTCGTGCGCTGCCAGCTCTTCCGTCAGCTGCGCCAGCCACTCGTCAAGCTGCGCCTCGGGGCGCGCGTTCAATGCGGGGAAGGAGCCGACAACGCCGGCCTTGCACTGGGCAAGCGTGAGCGCCGGATTGGAGATGATGAACAGCGGCGCGGCAACAACCGGAATGCGCAGATTGTCCTTCAGGATTGCCGGCAGGGCCATTCGTCTCTCCTCCAATTGACGTTTGCGTAAACGTCAATACGCTGGAGGTCGGGTTTTGGCAAGGCGGGACGTCAGTCTCCACGCGGGTGGCGGGTGCCAGTGCCCGATCTATGTTCTTGAAGAGTGAGATTGCACGCGGGCGCGCAGTTGCCTGCCCGACTGACCAGAGGTCATGGGCATCGACAAGGCGCGAGTTTTCGACTGTGTCGGGGAGATTATGACGTGTCGTGGAAGGCCGGCGCGAGACGCACTGCGTCGAGATGCGGGCTCAGACGGCGCAAGGTCCAGCCGCATGTGGTCCAGTCGCCCGGCTCTGTGAACGCAGCGGGGAGCAGGCTCGTGATGCGGCAATCGGGCTCCGGCAGGTTGAACGCGGGCACCGGGAATGCCGGTGCGGTCTCGCGGCTTTTGACCCAGCGCTTGTAGCTGTAAGCGGCGTGGATCAGTTCCTGACCCTCGCGCGCCAGCGCTCTTAATCGCTGGGCGAGCAAGACGGCCTCGGCGCTGCTGTTGCGCTGCAGGACGGATATCCGAGGCGGCACGCCGCCGATCAGATAATCGTAGGCAACGGTCTCGGCGTAGCTCAGGATCCAGA
>CAYZQP010000169.1:0-1126 GCA_964480545.1 uncultured Mesorhizobium sp.
CCCCTCACGAAGTGGAGGAGAGGTGGCGAGGGCGAAGCCCGAGACGGTGAGGGGGCCATATGCGATAGCCCTGCGGTCGACGGGGGCGAGGAAGGGTGCCAGACCTTGCCGGCAAGTTGTACGAACCTGTCAGAACGTGGCATTTCCTCTCCCCCAGCAAGCGGGGGAGAGGTGGTTTGCAATGCAAACCGGAGTGGGGGTCGACCAGTCCTCCATAACAGGAGAATAGAGATGGCGACCAAATCGAAACCAAAGGCCGACGACATGGAAACGCGAATGATCGATGTCGACGGCCAGGAGCTGTGGGTCGGCATCCGCTACGGCGAATCCGACCGGCCGCCGCTTCTGATGTTCAACGGCATCGGCGCAAATCTGGAGCTTGGCCGGCCCTTCATTGAGAAGCTCGAAGACACAACCGCGATCATCTTTGATGTGCCGGGCGTCGGCAAATCGCCGCTGCCCATGTTCCCCTACCGGCCCTCCACCTTGGCGCGCCTTGCCAAGCGTCTCGCCGAAAAGCTCGGCTATGATCAGCTGGATGTTTCCGGCGTCTCCTGGGGTGGCGGTGCCGCCCAGCAATTCGCCTTCCAGTATCCGGGCTTCTGCCGCAAGCTGATCCTGTGCGCGACCGCGCCCGGCTTCACCATGATCCCGGGCACGCCGAGTGTGCTGTCCAAGATGGCAAGCCCGCGCCGCTATTCCGATCCGGAATACATGAAGTCCATCGCCTCGGAGATCTACGGCGGCGCCTTCCGCGTCAACGAGGAGCTGATCAAGCAATATTCCTCGATGATGAAGAGCTCCAACCAGTATGGCTACTTCCTGCAGCTGATGGCGATGGCCGGCTGGACCTCCCTGCCCTGGCTGTGGACCATCCGCCAGCCGACGCTGATCCTGGCCGGTGATGACGACCCGCTGGTGCCGCTGGTCAACGCCCAGCTGATGAACAGGCTGATCCCGAACTCGCGGCTCGAAGTGCTGAACGACGGACACATGTTCCTGGTCACCAAGGCCAAAGAATGCGCTGAGCTGATGGAAGGTTTTTTGCGGGAGTAGTCGTTGTTTCACCAGTCGTTCGCACAATCTTTAGGCATGTTGGCGACCATGCGATCAACGGGCAGACTTG
>CAYZQP010000169.1:1136-8402 GCA_964480545.1 uncultured Mesorhizobium sp.
GGCCTTTGGGCGGTAACAAGTCTGCCCAAAGGCCTGAAAACTTGGGCCTGGCACGAGGATTGCTTCGTCAAAGACCAGAGCGGTCAGTCAGGAGTTCGTCATGAACAAACGTATCAATCTGGCATTACTCGAAGCGGTCTATGCGCAGAAGGCGGCGGAGGCAGCGGCAGATCGGGCCGGCAGGCCCGCGCTGCACCCCATGGCGGAATATTACGGCGACCGGGAACGCGCCCGCGTCGAGCCTCCAGCCGAAGAGCGGTCCTTCACCCTCAGCATGACCGGCGACGACGAGTAATCCAGCTTCGGGTACGACCTTGGCCTCCCGTGCCGTAAGGGTTCACATGTAGCTGGTGAACTTCGGCGGGTTGCCCCAGTCATCGTGAGCACCGTCTTCGTAGCGGATAGGTGCTGCCGCCAGTTCCTCAGGCGATACGTCATCGAGGCAGGCCACGTTTACGCAGAAGAATTCGCCGCCCATGATCGGCTCGTTGGCGCTGACAAATGGATACATGCCGCACACTTTGCAGAAGGTGTGGTCAATGCCGCCATCGCCGAAACGGTAATGCGTCAGGCTCTCGGCGCCTTGCAGCAGCCGGAACTGCTCGGCGGGCACATGGTTCTTCCACATTCGAGACTTGCCGCAGAACGAGCAGTTGCAGCGCAATGTCGAGCCATACCATTGCCCGGCCCGCAACTGCGGGGAGCGTTGGCCCTCGGGTGCAAGATCAATCTCGCAGGCAAATTTCACTGCGCCGCAATGGCAACTGCCATGTCTCGTCTTCAGCATGTGATCCTCCTGGTATGGACTGGAAAAGCTGGACTTGCCGAAGAAGGTTGCATTGATCGAGCGTCCGGAACGCGCCCTCGCTTCAGTCTACCGGAAGGTCCAGCTTGCATCTTGCCAATGCGCTGCGAGGAAAGCACGCAGCGTGTCGCTTACGCCAGCGTGTAAGCTGTCTTCACAGTGGTGTAAAATTCGGCTGCGTAGCGGCCCTGTTCGCGTGGCCCGAAACTCGAGCCCTTGCGCCCGCCGAAGGGCACATGGAAATCCACCCCGGCGGTCGGCAAGTTCACCATGACCATACCGGCTTCCGCGTTGCGCCTGAAGTGCGTTGCATGTTTCAGGCTTGTGGTAACGATGCCCGCAGACAGGCCGAAAGGCGTGTCGTTGGCGAGCGCCAGCGCCTCGTCATAGTCCTTCGCCTTGATGACCGAGGCGACCGGGCCGAAAATCTCCTCCTGGCTGATGCGCATGTTGTTGCGGGCGCCGATGAAGAGCGCCGGCTGCAAAAAGTAACCTGGCGTCTTGCGCTCAAGACGCTCGCCGCCGAAGGCGAGTTCAGCGCCTTCATCTCTGCCGATGGCGATGTATTTCTCGTCCTGCTCAAGCTGGCCCGGATCAACGACCGGGCCGATATGCGTGCCGGGGTTCATGGCGTTGTCGATGCTGAGCCCCTTGAGCCTTGCAATCACCGCCTCGACGAAACGATCATGGATGCCCTCGGTCACGATAAGGCGTGACGACGCAGTGCAGCGCTGACCAGTAGAGAAGAATGCGCCGTTCACGGCAACCTCCACGGCGGTGCCAAGGTCGGCGTCATCGAGTACGACCAGGGGGTTCTTGCCGCCCATTTCGAGCTGGAACTTTCTGTTGTGTTCGACGGAGGCCAGGGCCACGCGCTTGCCGGTTCCGACAGAGCCGGTGAAGGTGATTGCCGAGATGTCCGGGTTGTCCAGCATTGTCTGGCCAACGACCGAGCCCTTGCCCATGACGAGGTTGAGTACGCCATTGGGCAGGCCCGCCCGCTGGAGGATATCGACAATGGCCCAGGCGCTGCCCGGCACAAGGTCCGCAGGCTTGAACACGACAGTGTTGCCGTAGCAAAGCGCCGGCGCGATCTTCCAGGCAGGGATGGCGATGGGGAAGTTCCACGGCGTGATGATGCCGACGACGCCGACGGCCTCGCGGGTCACCTCGACGCCGACGCCGGGGCGTACGGAAGGCAGGGCCTCACCGGCAAGACGCAGGCATTCGCCGGCGAAGAAATCAAAGATCTGCGCGGCGCGCAGCGTTTCGCCGATGCCTTCGGGAAGTGTCTTGCCTTCCTCCCGCGACAGCAGCGCGCCCAGCTCGTCCTTGCGGGCGGTGATCTCGTCGGCAGCCTTGCGCAGAATGGCGTGGCGCTCGAGGATGCCCGAACGCGACCATTTCGGGAAGGCTGCCTTCGCCGCAGCGATGGCCGCCTTGGTGTCTGCGGCGGTGGCGCGGGCATACTCGCCAACAACCTCGCCGGTGTCCGACGGATTGATGTTGGCGACGGGGTCGCCGCCGACCCACTCGCCGTCGATCAGGTTACGGTGCAGGGTCATCGGATGGGCCTCATTTGTCTGATAAATCGTCGTGCTGCTATAGGGCAGGCGGCCGCCGGGAGCAATCCTCACCGGGGCTGACGATCCTGATGGTCGGGCAGTATCCGGGTTCTGCGCGCTATGCCGGTGCGCCCGAAGGGCTTGACGTCCCCGATATGCGCAGGCACCTGATGCTTGAACGATCGAGCGGGAGCCGACATGTCATCAAATGGACCTCTGCGCGTCGGCATTGGCGGGCCGGTCGGGGCCGGCAAGACGACGCTGACCGAGATGCTGTGCAAGGCGTTGCGCGACCGCTATTCGGTGGCGGTGGTGACCAATGACATTTTCACCAAAGAGGACGAGTTGATCCTGAACCGGCTGCAGGCGCTGCCGGAAGAGCGCATCCTCGGTGTCGAGACCGGCGGCTGTCCGCATACGGCCATCCGCGAAGACGCCTCGATCAACCTGGCTGCCATTGCCGAGATGCGACGGCGCTTTCCCGATCTCGACGTGGTGTTCATCGAGTCTGGCGGTGACAATCTGGCGGCAACATTTTCGCCTGACCTTGCCGACATCACGCTCTATGTCATCGATGTGGCCGCCGGCGAAAAGATCCCGCGCAAGGGCGGGCCCGGTATCACCCGCTCGGATTTGCTGATTATCAACAAAATGGACCTTGCGCCCTATGTCGGGGCCGATCTCGACGTAATGCGCGCCGACACCGAGAAGCAGCGCGGCGCGCGGCCGTTTGTGTTCACCGACATGCGCAGGCGGGTGGGGCTGGACGAGGTGATTGCCTTCATCGAGGAGCATGGCGGCCTGCAGCCCGGGCTGGCTGTCAGGCGAACTGGTGCAGGTTGATTGACCCGGTCCGGCCAGGCCGCCGGGCCATTCGTGTTTTTCGACCCATCTAGTTCTGGCGTGCATGAGTTCAGGGCGGCTATTTGTGCTTTCGTCGGTCGCTGCCTGACCTCACGCTCGTTCATCTCCGCTTCATGGAAGTTGAGCGAGTGTGCTTGCGTATTGAAAGGGATCACATGATGAGTACGAAACAATTTATTCCAGGGCTGATTGCAATTGCGCTTTTCTCAGGTTCGCACGCAGCCAACGCAACCGGCTATCCTGCCGAGGACAAGAACCTGCGCCCCGACAGTGCTCGCAGTCTCTGCCTCGATCTGTCACGCCAGGCCAGGCTCCAGTCGTGCAATGGCGCGGATGCTCAACGCATAACGTTGACGCAGCGAGACGATGGAAAGCGCATCATGCGCGTGGGCAGAGATTGCATCGAAGGCGGTCGCGAAGGCGAAGCTCTGGTCCTGACAAGGTGCCGGTTTGTTGATAGCCAGACCTGGACCTATACCAGCAACGGCCAGATCAAAAATGGCAACGGCCTCTGCGTGGATGTTTACCGGAATGGGAGATCTGCAGGAACGCCGGTTATTACCTACCGCTGCAACAGCACAGTGAATCAACGCTGGGCGCGCTATGCGCCGGAGAAGACCGAGGGCCAGAAGAGAAGGGCGTCAGACGTGTCGCTTCGCCCGGGCCATGCACCGCAGAAATGCCTCGATGCGACGCCGGATGGCCGACTGGTTCTGTGGACCTGCCACGGCGGCAGCAATCAGAAGTTCTCCTACACTGCGGGCCAGACTTCCGTGATCCGCACTGGTTCAAACTGCGTGACAGCCCTGCCTGACAATACCGTCGGGTTGCGCCGCTGCACGCAATCCTCGCGGCAGGCATGGGTGGTTCAGCCAAATGGCACCATCAAGAATGGCGCTAACTGCCTGGATGTGCGCATGGGAGAGAAAACGGATGGTGCGCCCCTGCTTAGCTTCAAATGCACGGGAGACCCGAACCAGCGGTTCGCGGCGCGATAATAGAAGGCGATGGTAGCGGGAGAGGGACTTGAACCCCCGACCTAAGGATTATGATTCCCTCGCTCTAACCAACTGAGCTACCCCGCCAAGGGCCGACAGCGGGCAGAGCCACCGTCAAGGTCGGGCGGATATAGTGGCGGGGGGTGTTTCCTGTCAAGAAAGGATTTTCCTGCGCCGTCGCATCTTTCCGCGTTCAGCCCGGGCGCGTGGCCAGCCAGATGATGTGGCGTGCTCCCCGCTTGCCGCGGGCGCGGGTGTTGACTTCCTCCACCGCGAACCCGGCCTGCTTCAGCCTGCGGGTAAAAGCTGCGTCCGGGTGCGCGGACCATACCGCCAGAACGCCGCCGGGTTTGAGTGCAGCTTTTGCCAGGGTGAGGCCGGAGGCCCGATAGAGCGCCTCGTTGTCTTCCGTGGTCAGGCCATCCGGGCCGTTGTCGACATCCAGCAGGATCGCGTCGTATGCGGCCTTTGCCCTGCCAATGAGCGCGCTGACATCCTCCACAGCTATTGTTACGCGGGGATCGTCGAGGCAGCCGGCAAAGATTTCGGCCATTGGCCCGCGCGCCCACTCCACGACGGCTGGCATGAGCTCGGCGACTGTGAGCTTCGCCTCCGGGCCAAGCGCTGCAAGGGCTGCGCGCAGCGTAAAGCCCATGCCGAGCCCACCGATGAGAATATGGGGTGCAACGGATCCGGTCAGGCGCTCGATTGCAAGCTGCGCCAGCGCCTCCTCGGAGCCCGACAGGCGGCTGTTCATCAACTCGTTCGTCCCGAGCATAATCGAAAACTCGCCGCCGCGCTGCTTCAAGCGCAGCGACTGGCCGTCGGGTGTGGTGGCGCTGGCGTGGAGAACCCATGGGATCATCGGGCAAAGGACCGCAAAACGATCGTGGCGTCAATCACGATTGCGCCAGATCAGGCCACCCTGCTGAGGCAGGCGCTTTCCGCCATCGCCTCCGCGCATTGGCCGGTCTATGTTGCGGCAACCATGCCGGTCTACCGGCTGCACGAAAAATGGAGGTCGACCGTGCCGAGTTCGAAACAGTTCTACATTAATGGCGAATGGGTGGCCCCGCTGAAAGCTCACGACCATCCGGTCATCGATCCGTCGACCGAGCAACCATTCGCGACGATCAGCCTTGGTTCGGCAGAAGATTGCGACCGCGCGGTCGCTGCGGCCAAGGCAGCCTTTCCGGCATGGGCTGCAACGCCGCCCGCCGAGCGGCGCGCGCTGGTGGTGCGCATCCTCGAACAATATGAGAAGCGCAAGGAAGAGATGGCGCAGGCGATCAGCCAGGAGATGGGCGCGCCCATTGATCTGGCGCGCGAGCAGCAGGCCCCATGCCTGCCCTGGCATCTCACCAACTTCCTCACCGCCTTTGATCAGATCGAGTGGATCAGGCCACTGGGGCCACACGCACCAAACGACCGCATCGCCATGGAGCCGCTCGGCGTGGTCGGCCTGATCACGCCGGGGAACTGGCCAATGAACCAGGTGACGCTGACGGTGATCCCCGCACTGCTGGCCGGCTGCACCTGCGTGCTGAAGCCGTCGGAAGAATCGCCGATGTCGTCGCTGCTCTTCGCAGAATTCGTGCATGATGCTGGCGCGCCGGCTGGCGTGTTCAACCTGGTCAATGGCGATGGTTTGGGCGTGGGCGCGCGCCTGTCGCAGCACCCCGATGTCGAGATGATTTCGTTCACCGGCTCAACCCGCGCAGGGCGCGCGATCTCGAAGGCTGCTGCCGAGACGATGAAGCGGGTGACGCTCGAGCTCGGCGGCAAGGGTGCAAACCTGATTTTCGCCGACGCCGACAAGAACGCCGTAAAGCGCGGCGTCGCGCATTGCTTCAACAATTCCGGCCAGTCCTGCAACGCGCCGACGCGCATGCTGGTCGAGCGGCCGATTTACAACGAGGCCGTCGAGATTGCCCGTCAGGTCGCGGAAGCGACACGCGTCGGGCCGGCCTCCGAGGAGGGCGCGCATATCGGCCCTGTCGTCAACGAGCGGCAGTGGGACCAGATCCAGCGCTACATCCAGATCGGGATTGACGAGGGCGCGCGGCTTGTCTCCGGCGGCACCGGCCGGCCGGACGGGCGCAACAGCGGCTATTTCGTAAAGCCGACGGTGTTTGCCGATGTGGCGCCCGGCATGACGATCGAGCGCGAGGAAATCTTCGGACCTGTGCTTTCCATCATCCCGTTCGAGACGGAAGAGGAAGCCGTGCGCATCGCCAATGATACGCCCTACGGTCTGACGGATTATGTGCAGAGCTCGGATGCTGACCGTCGCCACCGCCTCGCCCGGCAGTTGAAGGCGGGCATGGTCGAGATGAACGGCAAGAGCCGCGCCGCCGGAGCACCCTTTGGCGGCGTCAAGGCATCAGGCCGCGCCCGCGAGGGCGGCGTCTGGGGTATCGAGGAGTTTCTGGAGTCGAAGTCGATTTCAGGCTGGTGATGGCCGCTATGCAGGGCGCCCTGGAATCACGCTGAAAAGCTATCGGGCCACTGTCTGGCTCCGTGAAAAATCGTGATGATCTCGATGCGCTCGCGAAGCCGATACACCGCTATATAGGGCGTGCCTCTGACAACAAGTTCGCGCGTTGTTGGGTCGCGCCCGACACGACCCAGTTTTGGGTGGTATGCGAGCGCAGCGACGGTTTCGATGATCCGTCGCACCACGTGCTCGGCTGACTTTGGGCTGTCAAAGGCAATGTAAGTGGCAATGTCGTCAAGGTCCTGGAGGGCTGGTTCCGTCCAGAGGATCTCATCCATTCGGGATGTACCTGGCGATGACCGCCTTCACTGCCTCAGCGGAGGCGAACTTGCCTTCATCGGCGGCCTTCAGCCCGTTCTTGATCTTACGGGCCTGCCATGCGCGCACGTCCTCGGGTGCCTCCGCAGAAGTTGGCTGCGTGACGTCATCCAGCGATAGCGGGCGTGTGTTCATGCTTCCAGTATGTCACACGCCGCAACGCTTATCCATACACCACCAGCAGATCCTTGGCGTCGATCTGGTCGCCGGCCTTCACCA
>CAYZQP010000170.1:0-8326 GCA_964480545.1 uncultured Mesorhizobium sp.
CGGGCTGACGCTCGGCATGGGCATGACCGAAAAGCAGGGTGGCACCGATGTGCGCGCCAATACGAGCCGGGCCGAGCGCGTCGGCGACGGGCTTTATCGATTGAGCGGGCACAAGTGGTTCATGTCTGCACCAATGTCGGATGCGTTTTTGATGCTGGCGCAATCAACCGGCGGCGTCTCATGCTTTCTGGTGCCGCGTATCCTGTCAGACGGGAGTCCCAATGGCCTGCATTTCCAGCGGCTGAAGGACAAGCTTGGCAATCGTTCAAATGCCTCGTCGGAAGTCGAGTTTGATGGTGTGCTGGGCGAGATTGTCGGGGAACCCGGGGCAGGGGTGCGCACCATCATGGATATGGTGACGCTCACCCGGCTCGACTGCGCGCTGGCGTCAGCCGGACTGATGCGCTCAGCCCTGGCTGAGGCCGTGCACCATGCCCGGGGCCGCAAGGTCTTTGGAAACCGGCTGGTTGATCAGCCCCTCATGCTGCGGGTGCTGGCCGACATGTCGCTTGATGTTGCTGCGGCAACGGCACTGGCATTCCGGCTGGCGTGTTCGTTCGACCGGGCGGCTGAGGACCGGTCGGAAGCCTCGTTTGCGCGCATCATGACACCGGTCGTGAAGTACTGGGTCTGCAAGATCGCGCCGGCACTGATCTACGAGGCGATGGAGTGCCTTGGCGGCAATGGATATATCGAGGATGGACCCCTGGCGCGCGCCTATCGCGAGGCGCCGGTCAATGCCATCTGGGAGGGTTCCGGCAATGTCATGGCGCTCGATCTCGTGCGCGTGATGGGCCGCGCCCCGGACGCGCTCAACGAGGTTCTGGCCAGCATCGAGGCTGAACTCGGGCAGAGCGGGGACACTGTTGGCGTGCTGCATGCGGCGCGGGATATGGCCTCGTCCGATGAGGGCGGCGCGCGGCTCTTTGCTGAACAGCTGGCGTTGACGGCTGCGGCCGCGGAGCTGAAGCGGCTGGGTACCGGACGGATTGCTGATGCGTTCATCGCCTCGCGGCTCGGCGGCCAATGGCGCACGACATACGGCATGTTGGGCGCGCGTCACGATGCCGATCTGATCGTCACCGCGCTTTACCCGGATGCCCAGGCGTAGCCGCTACATCCTCGCCTGATCCCGTTAACCTTAACAAATGGTTTCAATTGCGGCTGCTGTCGTTCAAGCGCAAGGTTCGCGAGACGACAGGAAGACGATGCGCAGGATTCTCACTTCAGTTCTGACCTTGAGCTGGGCAGCCATTTTTGCCCTGCTGGCAGTCAGCGTCTTGCCGGGCGGCGGACCGGGCAGCCTTTTCGTGCTCGACCTGCTTGGCCTCGAGGCGCAGGCGACAGCCGGAGGCTCGTCGGAACTGGTGCGGTATCTGCTGGCGCTGTTCTACCTTTCTGCGGGCGTGCTCTTCTTCTGGGCCTTTGCAGTGTCCTTGTCGGATCGCGGCCTGGATATTGAAGGCGGGGATGACGTGAACCGGGTTGCGTTTGCGGCGGGAAGCGGCGCGCTGGTTCTTGGTCTTCTGGGCGGCGCGCTGACGCTTGTGCCGGGACTTTTCTCGGTTGCCATGGTTTCGCTTGCAGCTCTGGTTGCAAGCTATGTCGCGACATTTCTGGAGCGGCTGTCACTGCTGATGTCGAGCGAGGCGGGCGCCAGCGATGTGCGTGCAGCCGCCCGTCTGATGGCGCTGGGCGCGGCGCACAGCTCCATGCTTTCACGTATTTCGGGCCGCGATGCACCTGGCAGCGAGAGGGGCGCACCATGATCTACATCTTCACTATCTGGGCTATTCCTCTCGTGCTGTTCTGGGGCTGGTACTTCCTGTCCTATTACGACATCAATTTCGGCTACCTGCTTCTCTCGAAGCAGGGCAATGACATGGTGTTCCAGATTTACGGCCAGATACTGGGCATGGACCCGAAGGTGCTGCCGTGGCTGGTCGCCAAGGCCTGCATCCTCGACACGCTGATCATCCTGGCCATCTGGGCCTTCCGTCGCCGCAAGAAGATCTCTGCCTGGTGGCGCGAACGTCGCGGCCAGACTGCCGACGTTCAGAGCGCCTGAAGCCGGTCGAGCGCGCCCTGAAGGATAAAGGCGGCGGCCGCAGAATCGATGCGTTGGCCGCGTCTGGCGCGTGACACGTCCATCTCGAGCAAGGCACGCTCTGCCGCTACGGTCGACAGTCGCTCATCCCAGTAGATAAATGGCAGTTCGGTCAGACGGGCCATGTTGCGGACGAAGGCGCGCGTGGTCTGCACGCGAGGCCCCGCCGATCCGTCCATGTTGATCGGCAGGCCGATGACGATGGCTGCAGTGTTCTCGGCTGCGAGCTGCGCAAGCAGCTTTTCCGCATCCAGCGTGAATTTCTTGCGGATGATGACAGGGCGTGGATGCGCAAAGGCGAGGCTGGCATCTGATACAGCCAGGCCAATCGTCTTGTCGCCGAGATCAAGGCCCGCAAGGGTCTGACCGCGCGCCAGCAGGCCGGGAACATCCGTGATTTCAATGACTGGCACTGAACTTGTCCTTTGACTCGTCGTTGGCCGCTTCTATCCTGCCGGCTGTGCAAGGAGAAGCGACATGAAATTGACCTGGTATGGCCATTCGGCGTTTCGCGTCGAGGTTGGTGATCTGAAGATCCTGATCGATCCCTATCTCGAGGGGAACCCATCCTGGAATGGCGGCTGGGAGGATCTGCATGTATCTGGTCGGGCAGGGCGTCGACGGCAGCAGGATAAACCCTGGCAATACCGGTGGCACAGTTGATTGCGGTGGTTTCACCACGACATTTGTGCGGGCCGACCATTCCTCGTCATTCGGCCTGCCGGACGGGAGCAACGTGTATCTCGGCAATCCGCTTGGACTTGTCCTGCATTTTGGTGATGACAAGACGCTCTATCATATGGGTGACACCGATATTTTCGGCGACATGGCGCTGATCAACGAGCTTCACCAGCCGGAGATCGGCATTGTGCCGATTGGTGACCGCTTCACCATGGGCGGCGCGGTGGCGGCGCTTGCATGCCGTCGCTACTTCAATTTCGAGGTTGCGATCCCCTGCCACTACGGCACTTTTCCGCTGCTCGACCAGACGCCCGAAAAGTTCGTCGCGGGCCTGGAAGGATCAGGCGTGAAGGTGCTTGAACCGCAGGCTGGCAAGCCGTTCGACGTGTAGAACTCAGGCTGCCTGCCTTATGGGCTCGGGCTTGCCAGTGTTCTGGTCCGAGGCGCGATAGATCAGAGCGCCTGGTGCATTTGCGAGCACGCGCGCAACGCCGGTGAAGACGTCCCAATTGTTCTTGTAGTAGGCCAGCAGCGGTGCGGGCAGGCAGCACAAACCTGATACACCGCGCGGTGCTTCCATGAGGAGCGTCCGCGTTTCGACCATCAGGCGAAAATTGGCGTAGGGCTTTTCTGCGTCTGCGGGTTCACGGGCGAGCCAGATTTTGCTGACATCCGGCAACAAGTCGCAGATCTCGCGCAAGAGAAGGTCTTCGTGCCATTTCTCGAGGCCATGCGGTTCAAGGCGATCCGGTACTGCCTTGTGGCGGCGCGCGTTGATCTGGTCCAACCGGGTGTACTCGCGATTGGCGGCTTCGAAACGCTTGCGTGTCCGGGGATCAGTCGCCCATTCACGCAGCCACTGGTCATCAACTTCCCAGTGGCGCATCGACATCGCCCAGTCGAGAAATTCCTTGGCCTCGCCGCTCATCATCGGATGGCGTTCGAAAACCGCCAGCATCTCCTCGGCCCCTTCAACATTCTCTGCCCGCAATTTTTCTGCAGCCAGTTCGCAGATGGAGGAGGGGATATCGGGGAAGCGGGCCAGCAGCGCCAGATGCTGCTCGCGGGTGTGCTCGCTGTAGAGTGTACGCTCCATCAGCAGCGACACGACTTCAGCCTGCTCGCGGCTTTTGGTGCCATTCAATGCGCCGGGCAGTTGGGCAAGGACCAGCGCTTCCACCGCTGCGACTTCTTTGGCACGCTCCTCAAACCCGGCGCCAAGCATCTCGGCCAGAAGCTTGTCGACCGCGTCTCGCAGGTCATCGTGGTCCTGCCAGAGCAGAGCGTGGGCGGCGTTGTCGCCGCGGCGCATGGCTGGCATCGCGATCCGCTGGCCAAGGGCTGCAGCCCTGTCGGACAGGCTTGGATGCGAGCTGAACTTGTGCGTTTTCTCGGCGATTGCCACCTCAAGCACCTTGCGCATCCGCGCCTGCATGGCTTCGGTGTGCAGGGTGGCGTCGATTGCACCGAGGATCGACTGCGGAACAGGATCGCCCTTCTGCCAGGCTGTTGCGAGCGTGCGCATGACCGAGCGCATTGTCTCTTCGCCATAGGTCGCCAGCGCCACCAGCGCCTCGACTGCGGTGCGTTCACCGAAAAGCTCGGCAGCGAGCGCATCCGCCTCGAATTCGTGATGACGGCTCATACGTGCGCCGAGCCGGTTTGCGAGATTCATATAGATGCTGACGGGAAAGCCGATTGCGCGGGCGAACCAGCCTTCGCGCATCTCGTCAAAGCTGCCCATGACTTCGGCCACAAAATGATGGAGCGAGTCGCCTCTGGTCTGCCGGTGATCCAGGTGACGCATCTCATGAGCGATGACGGCACCGGCCTGCTCGACGGTCAGTGTGGCAAGCAGCGGATATCCCAGCCCGAGCACACGTTCGTGGCGACGCAAGATCCCTCTTGTCGGGGCGTTGGCCGCAAAGGCGTTCAGGTCGGGTGTGAGCAGGATGCGATCCGGAGGCGTCAGACCGGCGGCAGTGCAGACATCACGTGTCGCCTTCCAGAGGTTTGCACCATTGCGCCCGGTGACGTCGATGCCGGGCGGAAGTTCATACGACTTGACGAGTGCAACAAGGATGGGAGCCAGCAGGGCCAGCACGACCCCACCCACCACCACAGCGATGAAGCAGGCATAAAGGAAGGTCTTGGTCGAGAATGCTGTGACAATAACGTATCCGCCGCTGAACGTCATAAAGCCCGCAAACGTGACAATCAGGATCAGCGTCACAACAGACAAGGCCGTCAACAGGGTCTTCGTAAGCCACGCCTCGCGCGGTGTCGGAGGAGACTCAACTGGTGCGTTGGCGCGGTGCATGAAATGTGTCCCGAAGTCTGCACCAGTCTTGCGCGCGCACCCCTCAACGGATGGTCAATTCCGGGTTGTGGCCAGAGCGCTACATGCAATCAGGGTTAACGAACCGTTGGCGGCGGCAGACATGTCGTTGCGATGCCAACGCTCCGGTAATGAAATCGGCTTACTGTACGCCTAGCCCGCCTGCGGAAGTGCGGCTACTTGTATGGAGCGCATTTTGCCGACCGAACTTTCCAGCAGACCGGGTGCAACACCATGGGCAGGTCGCCTGACGAGGCCGGTGCTGGGCCTGCCGCTCTATGCGCTTGTCGCCATTATCGCCAGTCTTGGTGTCGCGTTCTACCCGGGTGTCGTCGAGAACAAGGTTGCCAATCCTCTGTCCCTGGGAATCACGCTCTCGCTGTTTGTGTGTGCCTATGCCCTGCTGTCGCGCCTGATGCCACGGCCGCTTGCGGTCGGACTGGTTCTGGGGATCGTTTCCCTGTTGCGTTTTGCGTCAGACAAGAAGGAGGGTCACACCTGGGAGCCACTTATCTTTGGCGACCTTGGTCAGGTAACCCATCTGTCCATCGCGCTGAAATACGTTCCGCAGACGCTTGTGATTATGATCGCGTTGCTGGGCGCGCTGCTGGTTCTGACGGTCGTAATCTACGTTGCGCGTTCGCTGGTGCGCAGCACCCTGTCGTCGGCAACGGCGCTGGTTGCGCTCGCTCTGGTTTGCATCCTGCCCTCACGGGTGATTTCGGCAGACGCGCTTACAAACATTCCCGGCGTTACCTACTATGGCTGGAACTGGCCGGTGAATGTGGATGCCAACGGTATCGTCCTGCATCTCCTTCAAACGTCGGTGCGTCCGGCTCCCGAGCGTCTCACGGGCGAGCAGGAGCGTGAGATGGCCGCGATGAAATCGGCGAGCAAGCTGGCGCCGGATGCTCCGGCGAAGTTCATCATGGTTCTGTGTGAGTCCTGCTGGTACGACAAGGATCGCTTCCGCGATGTCTTCAATCCGTTGCTTGAGCGCGGCGCAGTCGAGATGAGGTCAGTCTCGCCTGTATTTGGCGGCGGAACGCCCAACGCGACGCTGGAATTGCTCAGCGGTTTGCCCATGAACAACCCGGCTGTTTCCGGAATTGTGTATCAGGAGTATCGCGACCACATCTCGAACGATACATCCACCTTGCCGGCACTGTTGCGCCGCGATGGCTACCGCACAATTTCCGCGCACAATTTCGAGGGCGCATTCTGGTTCCGGAATGTAGTCGAAACCCGGCTTGGGTTCAGCGCCTTCTATGACGCGCGGACAATGCTGCCGGGTAAAACCCTGGACTCATACCCACACGACGACGTGCTTTTCGATCTCGCGCAGAAGAAGCTTGATGAACAGCCCGCCCTGCCTGACTACATGCATCTGGCCACCGTATATACGCACGGTCCATACGAGGATGAGGGTGGTGACCGGGGCGATGGAGACTACGCAAGGAGAATGGGGGAGACGATTACCTCCCTGGCATCCTTCGTCGACACGCTGCGCGCAAAGTTTCCTGATGCAGTTGTTGTCGTCTATGGCGACCACAAACCAGCGCTGGACTCGCTCCAGTCCTATCGCGGGATGGACAGTCACAGCGCTGGCGATTCGCCGATCCTGATCCTTGATCCTGACGCTGATCGGGTGGGCCGCCTGAAGTCGAGCGCTGATAACCGGCCGTTCTATTGCCTCGGCAGTGCGATTTCGGAGGTCTATTTCAGCATCAGGCTACCGGCCAGCTTTTATACGCAGGATGGTTGCGCCGGGTACACACCTGACAAGTATGCAGCGCTCGGCAATTCGGTCCCTGCCTGGATCTACTCCGGGGTGCTGTTCAACTCGAACAGCGGTTCCTGACGCAAAACGACGGAATAACATGAACATCGGCTCGTCGCACTGGCTCAGCCGATATTGCGCCGCAGGGCATGCGAAGTTATAGCCCACGCTTGTATTTTCCCAAGCCTGCGGAGTTTCCACGTGTCTGTCGACATCGCCACCGTGAAGCGCGTTGCGCATCTTGCCCGCATTGCTGTCGATGACAGTGATGTCGAACGCATGACCGGGGAGTTGAACAATATCCTGAAATTTGTCGAGCAACTGAACGAGGTCGAGGTGACAGATGTCGAGCCAATGACGTCGGTCACGCCGATGGAATTGCGCGAGCGCCAGGATGTGGTGACCGACGGCAACAAGCCGGCTGACATTGTAGCCAACGCTCCGCAGACGGCAGAGAACTTCTTTCTCGTGCCAAAGGTCGTGGAATAGAGCGTCGCATGACGACGCTTCCACACTGTGCTTCCTGAACAGATTGATTTCCCGATGAGCGAACTGACCAGACTGACCATTGCCGAGGCCCGCGCGAAGCTGCGCGCAAAGGAGTTTTCGGCGACCGACCTGACCGAGGCCTACCTCGCCGCAATTGATGCAGCCAATCCCGTGCTCAATGCCTATGTGGCGGTGACACATGATAAGGCTCGCGAGATGGCCGGTGCATCCGATGCGCGGCTGGCGGCGGCGCAGGGCGGCGCGCTGGAAGGCATCCCGCTTGGCATCAAGGATCTCTTCGCCACCGAAGGCGTGCACACGCAGGCCTGTAGCCATGTGCTGGACGGCTTCAAGCCGCGCTATGATTCAACCGTCACGTCGAACCTGTTTGCTGACGGCGCCGTAATGCTCGGCAAGCTCAACATGGATGAGTTTGCGATGGGCTCCTCTAACGAGACCTCGTATTATGGGGCGGTGACCAACCCCTGGCGGGCCACCGGTGACAACCGGCAGCTGGTGCCGGGCGGTTCGTCGGGTGGCTCGGCGGCCGCCGTGTCCGGATGGCTTTGCGCAGGCGCGACCGCAACCGACACAGGCGGCTCGATCCGGCAGCCTGCGGCGTTCACCGGCACCGTTGGCATCAAGCCGACCTATGGCCGGGTTTCGCGCTGGGGCATCGTTGCATTCGCTTCTTCGCTGGATCAGGCGGGACCGATCGCGCGCGATGTCAGAGACGCCGCGATCCTTTTGAAATCGATGGCATCTGTTGATCCGAAAGACTCGACGTCTGTCGACCGCGCGGTGCCGGATTACGAGGCTTCACTCGGAAAATCGATCAGGGGCATGAAGGTTGGCATTCCGAAGGAATACCGGATGGATGGCATGCCGCCGGAGATCGAGGCGCTCTGGCAACAGGGCATCGCCTGGCTGA
>CAYZQP010000171.1:0-8300 GCA_964480545.1 uncultured Mesorhizobium sp.
GATTATGAGGCACGCCGGAGAGGGGTTGATAAGTTTTTTCGGACGGCGTCACGGGGAGGGTCTGGTGTGAAATCTGTTAACCTTCGTTAGCCGCTTGCCACCATCTTTCCTCAATTCGTTCAAACATCTGCGGCAATCGCTTCCTATATAACTTGTCCATGGTCGCCATTCCGGCGGCTGACACCTCAGGCAAGTCCCATGTCCACGCAGCACGACACCACATCTGTATCGCTTCCCGCTCCCGGCCCGTTTCATCCGGTGGAGACGAACGAGCGTCGTGGCGAAATGGGCCGTGCGGTGCTGACCAGCCTGCTGGCGCTTTATCCGGTGCTGGCAACTGTCGGTGTGGTGCTGATCAGTCTCGCCTATTCGTCAGCGGCCTGACGGTCGGTGAATGGATAGCTCCCGGGGACAGTTTGCTTCGGTGAATGGTCAATAGTGAATGGTGAATGGCGGTATCCCGCGCGTCCCATTCACCATTTGACCACTCCTCCATTCACCTGTGTAACTTCGGGCGTTGCAGCGCCTTCCTGTCGCGCTCGACTTCGGCGCGGCAGGTGCACCCTTCGACATGGTCGTTGACCAGGCCCATCGCCTGCATGAAGGCATAGACCGTGGTTGGACCAACAAAGGTCCAGCCGCGCTTCTTCAACGCCTTTGAAATCTTCGTCGAGGTTTCGGTGCTGGGCTGGATCGAACCCCAGGTAACTGTTGCCGGACGTAGGTCCGGACCCGGCTCGAACGACCAGAAGAACGCGGCGAGCGAGCCCGCCTCCTCCACCAGTTCCTGCGCGCGCCTTGCATTGTTGATGGTGGAGACGATCTTGCCGCGGTGGCGCACGATGCCGGCATCCTGCAGCAGGCGCTCGACATCTGCCTCCGTGAAGCTTGCGACCTTGTTGAAGTCGAAACCGGCGAAGGCAGCGCGAAAGCTTTCGCGCTTTCGCAGGATGGTCAGCCAGGACAGGCCGGACTGAAAACCTTCAAGGCAAATCTTCTCGAACAGGCGGATATCCGAGGTGACCGGCCTGCCCCATTCCTTGTCGTGGTAGGCGATGTAGTCCGGCGTCGAGACGCCCCAGCGGCAGCGATACTGGCCGTCTTCACCCTGCACCAGACCTTCTGTCATCGTCGATTCCCTCGTTTGTATTTCGTTTACCAGTATCCTGAACCGACCGGTAACCACGCCCGCACACCCGCCGGTAACCACACCAAAAGCTTTCCCGTATTGAGGGCATTTTACCTAACGCGGATTCACTTTTCGGTTGCAGATCGCGGGCAACAGTCTCCTTACGAAAGCCGCCGACCCCCTGCGGTTCGAGTACATGAGTAGAGAGTTTCCGGTATGAGAGTCCCCCTTCTCCTGTCGATCGCTGCTGCCAGCGTTCTGTCAGTATTCACAGTTTCCGCCAGTGCGCAGGACCGCTATCGCGAGCGCCCGCCGGTTGTTGTCAGCCCTGACCTCTCGGCACCGTGGGTGATGCAGCTTGGTCGTCAGCATCAGGTGCGGCAGAATTCGTTCTACTCAGCACCGCGCGCCACGGCACCGCGTGCAACAGCGCCTGGTGTGACCGCGCCGGGCCGTCAGCAGCAGCGCCGCCAGGTGCGTGTCCGCGACGGCTATTATGAGTTGCGCAATGGACAGTTTGTTCCGGCATCTGCGGTTCAGGCCGCCGCTCCGAGGCCGCGCGAGGTGCGCCGCCAGATGGACCCGATGTATCTGCCGCGCGCAGTGGATTTCCCGACCAATGAAAAGCCGGGCACCATCGTCATCGATACGGCAAACAAGTTTCTGTATTTCGTCGAGGGCAATGGCCAGGCGACGCGCTACGGCATCGGTGTCGGCAAGGACGGCATGTCCTGGACGGGCGTGGAATACGTGACCAACAAGCGCGAATGGCCAAACTGGCACCCGCCAGCAGAAATGCGCGCTCGCGAATTGCGTGAAAAGGGCCGCGTGCTGCCGGTGATGATGAAGGGCGGACCGGAAAACCCGCTTGGAGCGCGCGCGCTCTACCTCGGCCAGACGCTCTATCGCATTCATGGCACCAATGCGCCGTGGACCATCGGCACCAACAACTCGTCCGGCTGCTTCCGGATGCGCAACGAAGACGCGATCCAGCTCTACGAGCGGGTGAAGATCGGCGCAAAGGTCGTGGTTCAGTAGTTCAACAGTCAAGGGGGACGGGGCGCTGTTGCAAGCGCTCTGTCAGGGGGCGGCGTTTGAGGGGTCAGCGCCGCCCTTCTTGATTCTACAGTGGGCCCGGATCAGGCTCGGGGTTGGCTTGCAATCGCTTCGGCGGTGGCCGAAACGGCAGACGCAACATGGCGTGTAAAGACGGCTGATGACAAGTCTGCGCGCCGACATCCTTCTGCTACTTCTGCTCTCCACCCTGTGGGGTGCATCCTACACTTTCATCAAGATCGGTGTTGAGACTATTCCGCCGATTACCTTCATCGCCGCCCGCACCATCATTGCCGGCGCGCTGTTGCTGTTCATTCTGCGCATGCGGGGATTCAGTCTGCCGCGAGACCGCAAATCGTGGTCTATGTTCATGATCCAGGCATGTTTCAACAGCGTCATTCCTTTCACGCTGATTGCCTGGGCGGAAACCCATATCGACGCCGGGCTCACAATCATCCTCAACTCACTGTCACCGGTCATGACCTTCGTGCTGACTGTGCTGGTTACGCGCCACGAATCTACATCGGCGCGAAAGCTGTTCGGTGTCATGGCGGGGTTTGCGGGTGCTGCGCTGATCATCGGCCTCGACGCGCTGAATGGCCTCGGGGTACATATCTGGGCGCAGCTTGCTGTCGTGCTGGCAACGGTTTCCTATGGATGCGCGGCAATCTTCGGGAAGAATTTCGCGGGGATGGACCCGATGATGCCTGCGGCGGGCTCCATGGTCTGTGGTGCGGTGATCCTCACTCCGCTCAGCCTCGTGGTCGACCACCCCTGGACGCTTTCTCCCTCAACCGCATCCCTCGCGGCGCTGATTTGTCTGTCGGTTTTCTCAACCGCGCTCGCGTTCGTGATCTTCTTCCGGCTGCTGCAGACACTTGGTTCAATTGGCACACAGGCACAGGCCTATATCCGCGTGCCGATCGGTGTTGCGATCGGCATGATTTTCCTGGGCGAGCGGCTGACATCCACGGCTGCGATTGGCCTGATGCTTATCGTCAGCGCCGTCGTGGCGATGACCTGGCCAGCACGCAAGCCGGCGGCTACAAAAGCGCAATAGCCGCGCACTAACCGGCGCCGGCATGCCAGACCGGCTGATAGCCGGCCGCAAGGATGGCGATGGTTACCGACGGGGTGATGAGGGCCAGCGGCGGTCCGGCCAGCGATGAAGCCGCCGTCTCGCTGTAGCCGTCGAATGACCAGGCCAGCAGTTTTCCATCCCGTTTGACAACGAAACCGCCGCCTGACTGGAAAAAAGTCCCGTCCGGCGCTGTGCTGGTGTCAATTTTCGTGTTCTCGCGCGCACCGGATAGCCATCGCTCCGCATGCAGGCGGGCGTCGATCTCGGCAGCTTTGGGCCGGGCGATTCCGAAAGCCTTGCCGAAACAATCGGCAAACTCTTTCGCCTTGTCCCGCCGGCACTCGAAGCAGGGACGATGCCCGGCGGCAAGGGCAGTCACCTCATCGAGGAAGAAGATGTTGGTCCACCCTGCCCCGCCCGTGAGCACCCTGCCCTTTCGGGCATTGCGCCCGAACACCTCGCGTTTGCGGTTCTGAAAGCCGCAATCGCAGATGATCCACGCCGTTGTGGTCCAGCCGCGCCCGGTCAGGCGGTTCGTGGCGGGATCGTGAATAACGCCGCGATTGCCGGTGAACAGGCCACGGGAGGCATTGGCGTGCAGTTTGCCGGTGGGATCGGCGCGATTCTGGAGTGGCACAATCTGTCCTCTTTGCCTGTGCGTCGGCATCATGATAGCGCAAGGAGGATCCAAGGGATGTCAGCATGCGCGTTCTCGTCATCCAGAATTTCGCCGATGAGGGTCTTGGCCTGCTGGGCCAGGCACTGGAGGAAGCTCGGGCAGAGGTGGAGATCGTGCGCCCGTTTGCCGGTGACGCGCTGCCCGATGCACAGGGGCCGGATGCGCAGGGGCCCGATGCACAGGATTACGATGCACTGGTGGTGCTTGGCGGCGGACAGAACGCGCTCGACGATGAGGGCAGCCCCTGGTTCGCGAAAACACTGGAGCTTATTCGCGCGTTTCAGGACAGCGAGCGCTCGGTTCTGGGCATCTGCCTCGGGTCGCAACTGGTGGCGCGCGCCAATGGCAGCGTGAACCATATTGGCGGCCACTACGAGTTTGGCTGGCATGAGGTGGCGTTGAGCGAGGCAGCCAAGGATGACGCGGTGCTCGGCAGCCTGCCCGCCGCGTTTCCGATCTTCCAGTGGCACGACGATCATTTCACCCTGCCGGCAAATGCGGTGCGGCTGGCGTCATCCGGGACAGCGGAAAACCAGGCTTTCCGCATCGGCCGGGCGACCTATGGGTCGCAGTTTCATTTCGAGGCGAGCCGCAAGCATGTCGAGCGCTGGTCGACGGAGTTTGCGGCCCTGATTGTAGAACGTGAGCCCGACTGGCAGGAGGGCCGGCACGCCCGGGACGCGGCGGCGTCTGGTGCGGCCGCAGACGCTGCGGGGCTGTTGATCGCGCGCGGCTGGGTGGCGACAATCGGCGGCGAGAAATCTGGCAGCTGAACTTGACGTTACGCAACCTCAGATAGTTGCACATTTAACACGTGCGGGGCTTTCCACAGGACAGCCGGGGCTTTGCTGCGAGACTCGTGTGGTGATCTCAATCGATTCAGATTATGGAAGGCGCGCACTGACGATTTTATCGGTTGGCGCAACGAACTGGTAACTGCGCGGTAACGCGCATGCGCTAGTTGGGGCTTGGGGAAACATTGGAAATGAGCACAGTGAAAGCAGCGTTTTTGACGTTTGCGATGATCGCCACCATTTGCGTGTGCGGCATCGGTATTTATTCGGCCGACGCATCATCCGGCCACGTTGTTGTTGACGGCTACGGGGTCGTCGCCGAGCCGGAAACCTTGACCGGCGCTATCCGCTAAAGATTCCAATCTTCTGCCACAAGCATGTCCTTGTCCGGGCCGTTGATGACCAGCGCCGTCAGCATTCCGGTTTCGTAGGCGCGGGTGTCAACATTGACACGATTGGCGAGCACTTCCGGCGTGTCGGCGGGTGTGTGACCGTGCACAATCACCTTCGGATGCAACCCCTCGTGGTAGAGAAAATCGCCGCGGATCCATATCAGGTCATCGGGATTCTGGTTGTCGAGCGGAACGCCCGGACGGATGCCGGCGTGGCAGAAGAAGAAATCTCCGAAGCTGACCGACCGCGGCATGCTGGCAAGGAAATCGACATGCGCGGGCGGCATGGCACGAAGCAACGCGTCGCGCGCGCCAAGCATCAGGTGATGCGCACTGAAATCGGTTTTGATGCCGTAGGAAAGTGCGGTTTCGCTGCCGCCGTACTCTGTGAAGAGATAGGCGTCGGTCGGTGTCTCCAGAAATTGCAGGAAGCCGAAATCGTGATTGCCGCCCAGCGCGATAACGCGTGGATCGGCCTTCTTGCGGGCGATGATCAGATCCAGCACGCCCTTTGAGTCCGGGCCGCGATCCACATAGTCACCTAGCAGGATGATGCGGTGGTCGGCGGGCCGCTTTAACGCGATTTGTGCATCAATCTGCCTGAACATCTTTTCCAGCAGATCACGGCGCCCATGCACATCGCCGATGGCATAGATGCGCATGCCATCCGGGCCGCGCGCGTTGATGTAATGGATGCCGGTCATGATCCTGATCTTCTATGTGGGAATGTAGACTGGTTCCAGCGCGGAAGCTGCGTCGTCATGACAGTTGCGGTCTTGCGCAATTTGCCGTCAACCTTGCCTGAACTCAAGCGCGGGGCAGAGCGTGGCGGACGATCCTTCCAGCCTGGAATTCAGGCGGCGCTCGAACGGCGGCGTGCTGGGATTTCCCGCCTATGAGGGCCGCGCCGAAGCGCTGGGCGAAGTCCACGCGCGGCCATATCCGCTGATCGATTCGCCGCGTGTGCTGATCCAGCTTGCCTTCATGATCCAGGGCGGCGCCTCGGTTGACCATGCGGTTCTCGCCTCGCTGTCCAAGCGGCTTGGCATCGCGGCACCCGACAAGGAGGCGCGGCACCATGTTATGGCCTGGGGCAAGGGAACCTTGCGCTGGGAGCGTCACACGGAGTTTTCGGCATACCTTTGGGAAGGGCCGCTGGCCGCCAAAGGACAGCCCGAGGCGTCACCCTTCGGCGAGGGGTTCAGCCCGCCGGGAACCGTTGTCTGCGGGGTGCGACTGGAAATCCGCAAATGGACCGCAGCCAATGAAAGGCTTGTCGGGGGTTTCGAGCCGACAAGCCTGTGCTTCTCGGTGATCGAGGATGGAAAAGCGGCGATTGCCACCGACTTCCGTCAGGATGGCGACGGCCTGACGCGCATTCTGATGCTCGACAAAGGCATGTCGCCTGCCCGCAACGGCGCGATTTCACAGCGCCTGATCGACATCGAAACCTACCGCACCTTCGCCATGCTCGGGCTGCCGCTGGCGCAGCAACTCTCGGGGCGGGTGCGGCGCATCGAGGACGGGCTGGCCAATGTAACCCGCGCCATCAGGGAGCCAAACCGCAACGAGCAGGAGTTGTTGTCGGACCTGACCGGGCTCGCCGCCGAACTTGAGGCGGACGCCGCCGCCAGCCTGTATCGTTTTGGTGCCAGCCGCGCCTATGACGGCATCGTGCAGGAGCGGCTGGATGCGCTTGATGAGCAGCCGGTGCCGGGCCACAACACCTGGCGCAGCTTTCTGCAGCGCCGCATGGCACCGGCCATGCGCACCTGCCGCTCGGTTGAGGAACGTCAGGCCAACCTGTCGCGCAAGCTGACCCGCATGACAACGCTGATCCGCACCTGGATCGATGTCGAACTGGAGAAGCAGAACGGCGAGTTGCTCGCCTCCATGAACCGCCGCGCCCAGCTGCAACTGCGCCTGCAGCAGACCGTTGAGGGCCTGTCGGTGGCAGCGGTGTCCTACTACGTGGTCGGCCTGATCGGCTATCTCGCCAAGGGCACATCTCTCTTCGGGATCAACCTGAAGCCGGAATATGTCACCGCAATTTCTGTCCCGCTGGTGATCCTCGGCGTCTGGTGGGCGGTGCGTCGGATCCGCAAGCATCACAAGGAAGGGCAGTAGCCGTGTCAAGCTGGAAGGAGATTGTCGCGGAGCGTCGAGCCAGACCGCCGGTCAACAGGCTCGCGCCCCAAAATTCCGTGCTGCCTGCATCACGGCGCCGGTTCGCGCTGCTGCAGCACATTCGCGAGATCGATGACCGGGGTGAGCGGCCTTTCGGCGTCAACGCTATCCATGAAGTGCCCTACACGGATGACATGCGCTGGCTGGTGGCGCGGGGTTTGCTCGTGATGAAGCGCGACCGGGACTGGCCAGCAAGGCAGGGCTTCTCAAGGCACTCAAGCGAAAAGCGGGTCAGCTACCTCCGCATCACTGACGCGGGACGAACGGCGCTTGCCGCGAATCCGCCAACCGCGCGCGACATGGACTGGCTGTTCGCGGCAAAGCAAAACAGGATGCTGCGTTAGGGCGAACGCTCCCGTGGTTCTACCGACGCGCTTCTGCCCGAATTTGCCTCTAGTCCGGCCGGCTACTCAGGAGCAGTAACATGCGCGCACTCATTCGTTTCCTTGCTGTCGTGGTTCTGGCGCTGGTGGTCTCGCAGCCAGCCATTGCGCAGCAGCGGCTTGACCCGCAGTTGGCAGATCGGGATCGCTATCAGGTCTTTTTCAGCGATTTGAAGAAGGCGATAGCGGCTGACGACAAGGCCAAAGTTGCAGCAATGGTCAGTTATCCGTTCCGAACGCGGATCGCTGGCAAACGGGTCACGTTGCGCAACGCGGCCGCCTTCCGCAAGAACTACAACGCGATTGTCACACCCAGGGTGAAGCAGTCGGTGGCGAAGCAGGACTTCGAGGCACTGTTCAGCAATGCCGAGGGACTTATGGTCGGCGATGGCGAGGTGTGGTTCTCGACCGTTGGTTCGAGTGCCAGGCCGCCGGTCAGGATCATCGCCATCAACAGCTGACCACCGGCTGGCAGCTTGCTGCTGGTCCGTTGGTCAGTTGCGCCACCGCTTCACAGCACTATGATCGAGATGCTGTACGGAGGGCTGTAGGAACGCGATGTCCATTCTGATGCCAAAGCCCGATGCGGGCACGCTTAC
>CAYZQP010000172.1:0-4600 GCA_964480545.1 uncultured Mesorhizobium sp.
TGGCATGGCAGCAGCGGCTACAGTCCAGCGCAGGGTCAGCGATGCAACAGCAGCATTTTGTTGCAGCCGGGAGCGCGGGGCTTTGACGACGAGCGTGGCTTCGACTTCTCCAGACGAAAACTCCATGATGCCGATGCTTGGGTGCATGGTCTTCCTTCGCCGAACGGGAGCGCCAAGCGCGCCTGACAATTCATCCAGCCATGCCTGATCCGGAAGTTCAGTAAGGCTATAGGAGGCGCCGATAATCGGGCGGTCTCTTCGGTTCCCGTCAAGTTCAACGGCAGCGGCTGCACAGCCGAAGGCATCCCGACACGGTAGCTTGGCGATTATGCGGCTTGGCATGGGCAGGAAGGAGCCGGAAAGATACTCCGCGTGCACGTCGACACCGGCGGGAACAAGATCACTCCAGAGCGTTCCAAATGGATAGAGAGCGCCGTCGAGCGCGAAGCACTGTCGGATCATCTGCGTGCCACCGGAACGAGTTCACAGATCGTAGCTTCACCTGTACTCTGGCGCTCGTCAACGAACCACGCGTCCCGTGGCGCAAAGCCGGCCTCAAGCCGGCGATTAAACACCAGTCTGGATAAACCACTCAGAAGCATGGAAGCCTATCATCCCTGCTTTGGATAGTTCCATACTTCATGAGTATTGAATTCCAACGATGAATGCCTGCTACTGCACGACGATACGCACAGTCCCTGACTGGTAGCGCTTCACCTCTTCGCCGGGCTTGACTCCGGTCGCATTGACGGCGCGCGTCGGGACGCGGGTCTTGCACTGATTGCTGACGCGGCTGGACAGTCCGCCATCCGAATAGGTGACGATGCTCGAGCGCGGCAGCCGCCCCTGGACGCTTGCGAAGCTGGGCGGAGCGGCGCCGCAGCTGTTTGCACGATATGCTGTCAGGTGACCTGTCTGCCCGACACGAAGCGACACGGTGCTGTCGGCCGGCCCGGACGTGGAGCAGCCTGCAGCCAGTCCCAGGACGAACAGTGAAGACAGAGATGCAAGTGAATAGCGCATTGGAACTCCCTCAAATCCGTAGGGCACCGCAGGCCTCATGCCTCGGTGCCCGGCGCGTAGTTTGCCGAAATTCGCAGGGTGGTCATTCACCAAAACAGGTGAATTGCCGGACACCGTACAAAAATAATTGCAGTGCCGGGCAGGTCGAAAAACGCCTGGCAGAAAAATTGCTCAAATCGGAAGCGAACCGTTCGGGACGTGCAGAGTTCGCAATCTGGCGCTGGCATGGGTTCGTCGCTATGTGGTGAGCCATGTCCAAACGAATCGCCGGCCCGGAAATCGAGCGCCTCATCCAGCTTCTGGCCAAGGTGCCGGGACTTGGACCGCGCTCCGCGCGTCGTGCCGCCCTGCATCTCATCAAGAAGAGAGATCAACTGTTGTCGCCGCTTGCCGGCGCGATGGCCGAGGCAGCTGACAAGGTGCGCGTCTGCACGACCTGCGGCAATGTCGATACCTCGGACCCCTGCATGATCTGCACCGATCCACGCCGCGACGCGACCACCATCATCGTGGTCGAGGACGTCTCCGACCTCTGGGCGCTGGAGCGGGCAGGGGCCATCAACGCGCGCTATCATGTGCTGGGTGGTACATTGTCTCCGCTCGACGGCGTCGGGCCAGAGCAACTGACCATCCGCCAGCTTGTTGACCGCGTAGCGGAAGGCGGCATCGTCGAGATTATCCTCGCGGTCAACGCGACTGTAGAGGGGCAGACCACAGCGCATTACCTGACCGATCAATTGACGCATTTCGGTGTCAGAATCACCCGGCTGGCGCACGGGGTGCCGGTTGGCGGCGAACTGGACTATCTTGACGAGGGCACATTGTCGGCCGCGTTGAAGTCAAGAACCGCCTTTTGACGGGACATATGACGGGAGATTTCATGAAGAAGCTTATCGCGGCGCTTGCCGTGACGCTCGCAGCCACGCTGCCCGCATCCGCGCAATCGCGCCTCGACACGCAGTTTCGCACCTGGCTGGAGCGTGATCTCTGGCCGGAAGCGCGTCGCTCAGGCGTCTCGCGGGCCACATTTGACAGCGCCTTTGATGGCGTGAGGCCCGACACCAAGCTGCCCGATCTCGTTTTGCCCGGCCAGAAGCCGGAAGGACCCAGAAAGCAGCACCAGGCAGAGTTTGGCTCGCCCGGCAGCTACTTTCGCGATGGCGTGGTGTCGTCAGTAACCAACGGTGGCCGCAGCCGCATGGCGAGCCTGAGCCGCCAGCTTTCGGCAGCCGAAAGGCGCTACGGTGTGCCCGGCCCGATCATCCTGGCGATCTGGGGCCGCGAGTCCGGTTATGGCGCAGCCAAAATCCCGCATGATGCGTTTCAGGTGCTGGCGACCAAGGCCTGGGCTGCGACGCGCAAGGACATGTTCCGCAAGGAAACGATTGGCGCATTGCAAATGCTGGAGTCGGGCCACGTCACCCGCTCGATGATGAAATCGTCCTGGGCTGGCGCGCTCGGCCAGCCGCAGTTCCTGCCGACCTCTTTCCTGAAACACGCCGTGGATTTTGATGGCGACGGCAAGATCGACATCTGGTCGAGCCAGGCCGACACGATTGGTTCCATCGGCAAGTATCTGGCCGACTATGGCTGGCAGAAGGGTCGCGACTGGGGCTTCGAGGTAACCGTTCCGGAAAGTGTCTCCTGCGCGCTTGAGGGGCCGGATCAGGGCAAGCGCTTTTCTGCCTGGGCTGACCTGGGCGTCAAGCGGGTCAACGGCAAGCCGTTCCCGCGCTCGGAGAGTGGCAAGGAGGGGTTCCTGCTGATGCCGGCAGGGCGCAGCGGCCCGGCCTTCATCGTCACGAAGAATTTCTATGTGCTGAAATCCTACAACGAGAGCGACCTCTATGCGCTGTTCATAGGTCACAATGCTGACCGCACCAGCGGCGGCAACAGGAACTTCGCGACACCTTGGGGGCAGGTGGGCGGCCTCTATCGCTCGGATGTCGCCGCCATGCAGCGCGGGCTGGAAAAGAAGGGCTATGATGTCGGTGGCGCCGATGGTCTGCCGGGCTTCAAGACGCGCCGCTCGATTGGCGACTGGCAGTCGAAGAACGGCATGGCACCGACCTGTTTCCCCAGCAAGTGGCTGGTCGAGGCGGTCAAGTAGGCAGCTGCGCTAAAGCGCCACGCGAACGCGTTCGATGAGGCCATGCAGGTCAGGCCGGGCGTAAGGCTCGCGCTGGCCATAGCCCCAGACCGGGCCGGGCCAGTTGGCATCCCCCTCGTTGCGGGCGATGACATGAATGTGCAACTGGCGCACGACATTGCCAAGCGCGCCGGAATTGATCTTGAGACAGCCGGTTACGCGCTTCAGCGCATCGGCGACCAGATTGGTCTCGAAGGTCAGCATCGCCTGGTCGAGCGGGGTCAGATTGTGCAATTCTTCGATGCCCGGCCGCTGCGGCACCAGGATCAGCCACGGCCATCGGCTGTCATTCATGATGCGCAATTCGCATAGCGAAAGCCACAGCACCGGCTCGGTGTCCCGATCCAGCCTGGGGTCAAGCGAAAACCCCTGCGTGGTACTGACTGCTGGCATGCTGCGGCGTCCTCCAAAGCGAAGGCTAGCGGGCGCTTACGTGCACGGCAAGTGGGCACTGCTGGCAAATTACTTTTCCGACCACACCGCCAGTTCGTTGCCGGCGGGGTCATGAAAATGGAACCGACGCCCGCCGGGGAAGCTGAAGATCGGCACGGCGATCTCGCCGCCGGCCTGTGTCACTGCCTCAAGTGCAGCCTCAAGGTCATCGGCGTAGAGCACGGGTAACGGCCTGGCCAGTGTGCTTGCAGCATCAAATCCGCCATCCAGGCCCTCGCTGAAGGCGGCATAGGTGGGTCCGTAATCCGTGAATGTCCAGCCGAAGGCCGCAGCATAGAAGGATTTGACATGGTCGAGCCGCCCGCCGGTGGCCGGCATCTCGATATAGTCCAGTTTGCCGGTGATTTTCATGGCATGCCCTTTCGTTCCTGTTTTGTTCTATCATGTTTCAGCGCTCTGGCAAAGGCTTGCAATCGCCGCGCCGATGCACGATATGGACAGCGGGAGGTTGGTGGTGGACGAGCCACTCGCCAACCGGGTCAGGTCCGGAAGGAAGCAGCCCCAACGAGCACCGGCACGGGTCATCGTGCCAGCCTCCCACCTTACTCTCCGTTTCGCCGACATGCTCCAGCGCATTGACGCGGGCTTGCCGCGCGGGCGAAACTGACGGTTCTGGAATCGGGACAGGGCATGGCTGACGACGCTGCACAGAACGGAGACGCGACGGCCAAAGCCGCCGGCTACCGTGTGCTGGCGCGCAAGTATCGCCCCCGGGACTTCACCTCGCTGATCGGCCAGGAGCCGATGGTCAGGACCCTGACCAATGCCTTTTCCTCCGGCCGCATCGCGCAGGCCTGGATGCTGACCGGCGTTCGCGGCGTCGGCAAAACCACCACGGCGCGCATTCTGGCGCGCGGTCTGAACTACAAGACATCAGAGATTGACCAGCCGACCGTCGACATGCCGGTCGAGGGCGAGCATTGCCGTGCCATTATGGAAGGCCGCCACATCGACGATCACATGGTCGGCCGGCAG
>CAYZQP010000172.1:4610-8273 GCA_964480545.1 uncultured Mesorhizobium sp.
GAAGTTCACATGCTCTCGACGCAGGCCTTTAACGGCCTGCTGAAAACGCTCGAAGAGCCGCCGCCGCATGTAAAATTCATCTTTGCGACGACCGAAATCCGCAAGGTGCCGATCACCATCCTGTCGCGCTGTCAGCGCTTTGACCTGCGCCGCATCGATGCCGACAAGATCGTCGGGCATCTCGGCCATATTGCCGGGCTGGAAGGCGTGTCGGTCGATGATGAGGCGCTTGCCATGGTCGCGCGGGCCGCCGAAGGCTCGATGCGCGACGCGCAATCAATCCTGGATCAGGCAATCGCGCACGGTGGCGGGACAGTTTCGGCTGACGCTGTGCGCGATATGCTGGGCCTGGCGGATCGCGCCCGCGTGGTCGACCTCTTCGAGCACGTGATGAAGGGCGACGCAGCAGCGGCTCTCGCCGAGTTCCAGTCGCAATATGATTTTGGCGCCGACCCGGTCGCGGTGCTGACCGATCTGGCGGAATTTACGCATCTGGTGACGCGTCTGCGCTTCGTTCCGTCAGCCGCGGATGACGCATCTCTCTCGCAGGTGGAGCGGACGCGGGGCGTGGAGTTCGCGCAGGTGATCTCGCTGCGGTCCCTGTCGCGCGCCTGGCAGATGCTGTTGAAGGGCATCACCGAGGTACAAGGCTCGAACCGCCCTGCCATGGCCGCCGAAATGCTGCTTATCCGCCTGGCCCACGCGTCAGAATTGCCGACGCTTGATGAGGCGCTTAAATCTTTGGATGGCAAGGCACCGCAGGCGGCCCCTGACACGCCCCGCACACCTTCCACGCCGCCTTCTGCGCCACCGTCCGGCCCCTCGGGCTTCGCGGCGCAGCAGCGTCAGCCATCAGCAGCCCCGGCAGCGCAAGCCCGCCAGATGGAGCCCGCACCGCAATATGAGCCTGCCCCATACGCTGCGCCGAGAGCGGAGGCGAAGCCGGAAGTCGTCGTTCGCTCGCTGGGTGACATCATTTTGCTGGCCGAGACGCATCGTGACATCAAGTTCAAGGTTCAGGTGAAGACCCACGTGCGGCTGGTGCGCATGGAGCCTGGCAAACTGGAAGTCAGCCTGACGGATGACGCTCCGAAACTGTTGCTCAACGACATTTCGGCGAAACTGAAGGCCTGGACCGGTCGCAACTGGATTACCATTCTCTCGAAAGAGCAAGGCCAGCCAACGCTGACCGAACAGGAGAACACCCGGCGCGAGGACGCGTTTGCAGACGCGCGCAACGACCCGACTGTCGCTGCCATATTGCGGCAGTTTCAGGGGGCAAAGATTGTCGACGTCCGCATTCCGGACGCAGCAGACGATACCGCACTTCCGGTGGGCGATGACGCCCCCGCGATTGATGGTATCATCGATGAACAGAACGAAGACGAGACCTAGGAACCTACCATGAAAGATCTGCTCGGCCTGATGAGCAAGGCCAAGGAAATGCAGGCCAAAATGCAGTCCATGCAGGAAGAACTGGCTAGCATGGAAATTGCCGGGGTGGCTGGCGGCGGCCTGGTGTCGGTCGTGCTGACCGGCAAATTCGAGATGAAGTCCCTCAAGGTTGATCCCTCGCTTTTCAAGGAAACCGAGGTCGAAATCCTGGAAGACCTGCTGCTCGCCGCGCACAATGACGCGCGTGCAAAGATCGAGCGCGCGATGCAGGAAAAGACCCAGGAGATGACGTCCGGCCTGCCTCTGCCGCCTGGCATGAAGCTGCCGTTCTGACCTGCGATGCTGCACATCGGGGCAGCAGGTCCAGATTCATCTGTGCAGAATTCGTGCATTCAAGTCACGTTAACCACATTTGTGCCATGCTTTTGCCCTGAGTTTGCGCCAAGTGGCGACATCCAATGATCGCGACAGGCACCGAGGGGGCGCACTGGTGAGGATTGCCGGGATAAAGTTGCGGGCCGCAGCCCTGCTGTCGCCACTGCTTTTGATTACCGCGTGTACTACGCAGAGCGCCATGAATGAGGGCCTGGAGCCGCAGACGTCGTTCGCTGCGGTCGGTCCGAAAGTGGATACTGCCCAGGGTGACGATCCCGGGGCCGCTACAATTGCTGCGGCGTCTGCCGCCACTCCTTCCACAGCCCGGGCCCGCGCCTCAAACCAGGTCCCGCCGGTCGCACAGGCTGCGGCTGATGAGGCAGATGACCTGGCCGCGCCGGCATTTGCAGGTGCACAGCCTTCAGCGCCACAGCCGAAGCCTCAACCCGTCCAGGTCGCGTCGCTGGACCCGGCTGATGCCGCCGCACGGCGTGCTGTCCCCGCTGAGCCGGAAGTCGAGGCGGAGCCCGTCGCAATGGCCCGCCAGGCTCGCGCTGTGCGCGCCTCTTCCAAAGATCACGAGTGTCTGGCGCGCGCCATGTATTTCGAGTCCAACCGATCAAGCCGTGAGGGCATGGTTGCAGTTGGTACTGTTGTCATGAACCGGCTCGAAGAGGGCAAATGGGGGCGCTCGGTCTGCAGCGTTGTCGGGTCGCCCAGGCAGTTCGCGCCGGGCGTCCTGTCCCGCTCGATGGCCAATGGCAGCGATCTCGCCTACGCGTCCGCAGCTTCGGTCCTAAAGGGTGAGCGCCACCCGCGCATCTACCGGGATGTGATGTTCTTCCACACCGCCGGGTACAAGTTCCCGTATGACAACATGCACTATGTGGCGGTCGCCGGCGGCAATTCATTCTATGAGAAGCGCCGCCGCATGCGCGGCCGGCCCAACACGCCGCAGCATGTTGTGATGCGCCAGTCGCGCAATGCGCCTGCGGCGGAACCGGTAGCGGCAGCTCTCGTGGAACCAGCAAGACCCGCCCGCGCACGCCCCTTCGAGGAGGCGGCAAAGCCCGGAAAGTCAACGCGCAGGCAACCGGCCGTGGAGGAGATCGAAACGCCTCCGACCGGGACAGTAGCGGCAGCACCCGCAAAGGCTCCGGCCGTTGCCCAGGTCGAGGAGGTCAAGCCGGCCGGGATGGTAACGGTGCCTGCTGCCAAGGGTGGCCGTGTTGGCCGGCCGGGGGCGCAGCAGGCGCGCTATTGACGGCACTGCCGTTTGCCGAAGCGAGGTTCTGAAAGCACGGTGACAGCCGTCACGCTTTCCACTATCCCTTCGCAAAATGAGCTCGACTGATCCCGTAGAGATTCTCCGCACCCTGATCCGCTGTCCGTCGGTGACCCCGGCAGAGGGCGGGGCGCTGACGGCGCTTGAAAAGATCCTGAAGCCGCTCGGCTTCTCGGTCGAACGCCCGACTTTTTCCGAAGACGGCACACCGGACGTCGAAAATCTCTACGCCCGCCGCTCGGGCAATGGCCCGCATCTGATGTTTGCTGGCCATACCGATGTTGTGCCGGTTGGCGATGAGGCCGACTGGACGCATCCGCCCTTCGCCGCCGAAATCGCCAACGGCCAGATGTATGGCCGCGGCGCGGTCGACATGAAGGGCGGCATCGCCTGCTTCATTGCCGCCTGCGCGCGGCACATCGAGGAGCACGGCGCGTTCAAGGGGTCGGTGTCGCTGCTCATCACCGGCGATGAGGAGGGACCATCGATCAACGGTTCCGACAAGCTGCTGAAATGGGCGGCCGAGCGCGGTGAGACCTGGGATGCATCCATCGTCGGCGAACCCTCCAATCCGGATGCGCCGGCCGATCTTGATCATGTCGCCCAGC
>CAYZQP010000173.1:0-6997 GCA_964480545.1 uncultured Mesorhizobium sp.
GCCGATCTGGCGGCCGTCGGTGAAGGCGATCGCCGCCGGACCATCCCATGGCTCCATCAGGGCCGCGTGATATTCGTAGAACGCCTTGCGGTCGGCATCCATCGACTTGTTGCCGGCCCAGGCTTCCGGCACCAGCATCATCATCGCGTGCGAAAGCTTGTAGCCGCCCTGGAACAGGAACTCGAGCGCATTGTCGAAACACGCCGTGTCCGACTGTCCTTCGTAGGAGATCGGCCAGAGCTTCGAGATATCATTGCCGAACAGCTCGGAATCGACCGAAGCCTGACGCGCCGCCATCCAGTTGACGTTGCCGCGCACCGTGTTGATCTCGCCATTATGGGCGACCATGCGATACGGATGGGACAGCTTCCACGACGGGAACGTGTTGGTCGAGAAACGCTGGTGCACGAGGATGACCGCGCTTTCAAAGCGCGGATCGTGCAGGTCCGTGTAATAGGCACCGACCTGATAGGCCAGGAACATGCCCTTATAGACAATCGTGCGCGACGACAGCGACACGCAATAGGCACCAACGTCCTTGTTGTTGTTCTCGGCGTAGATACGACCGGAAATCACCTTGCGCAGGATGTAGAGGCGCGCCTCATATTCTTCATCATCGGTGATCTCGTCGGGGCGGCCGACGAACACCTGCCGATGGAACGGCTCGGACGCAGCTATATCCGGGGCCTTGGACAGCGATGAATTGTCGACAGGCACGTCACGGAAGCCGAGCACCGGCAGGCCTTCGGCCACCGCCGATTCCAGAATGACGTCATTGATGTGCTGCCGCGCAGCCTCGTCCTGCGGCATGAACCAGTGGCCAACGCCATAGCGACCGGCTTCCGGCAGTTCGACGCCCTGCTTCGCCAATTCCTCGCGGAAGAAACGATCGGGGATCTGAACCAGCACGCCGGCACCGTCACCCATGAGCGGATCAGCGCCAACAGCGCCGCGATGTGTAAGGTTTTCGAGCATGAACAGACCGTCCTTGACGATCTGGTGCGACTTGATCCCCTTCATCTGGGCAATGAATCCGACGCCGCAGGCATCATGTTCATTGCGGGGATCGTACAGGCCTTGCTTTGCGGGAAGGCCGCGGAAATCCGCTGTGTCCTTGGTGGAATCGGCCGGCGCTCCGGCAAGCTGTCTGGTTTTGATCACGCGAGATGGCGACGTGTTCGTCATCTTCCTTCCCTTCCACTACGCCCCGACGGGCAGATTTCGGTAGGTACCTGCTACAGCCAATACCTTCGATCTAATCGATGTAAACCCCGCATGATTGGCCAAACCATGCGCGAATCCGCGCAGCGTCTCCGACCACTGGTCCCCGGGCACCCGAAATCGCCCGGCAGACGTCCACCGGGCTCACCGACCAGATAAGTCAGCATTGCTGTCCTATTTTCTATGTCAGAACTCAACGCACCACACAAGACCGAAAATGATACAAGCCAGCAGGTTGCGCGCAATAAAATTACAAAATAGCCCGGATTGTAGATGTAAAATTCGCCTTACATAAGCAAGTGTTCATACATGTATAATTAACCTTGAGTTGAAATGTCGCCCCTGTTCGCAAAAAATTAACTGACTACGAACGCTGCGGCTTCAGGATTGTACCCGTACGCAGCAGGCTTTCCGGGGGGTCCCTGAAACCGGTTTGCGTGTGTAAACCGATCAGGAGCCCAATAGTAATGCGTAAATTTGCTCTGGCTGCGCTTGCAGCCGTCACCGCCGTTGCGGCGGTCAGCCCGGTAGCCGCTGCTACTGTCACAACCAACCTCGGCGTCAGGATTGTTATCCAGAACGCCTGCACCGTGGCCACCCCTGGTGACCTCGATTTCGGCACGCAGGGCGTTCTTGCTGCCAACATTGACAACACGGCGACGCTGAACGTCACCTGCACCAGCGGCGCCGCGTACAATATCGGCCTTGGCGTTGGCGCTGGTTCGGGCGCAACCGTAACGACCCGCAAGATGACCAACGGCGCTGCCACCGTGAACTACACGATGTGGCGTGACGCTGGCCGCACCCAGAACTGGGGCAACACGGTCGGCACCGACACACTCGCCTCGACCGGCACGGGCACTGCCCAAGCGCACACGATCTACGGCCGCGTACCGCCGCAGACGACGCCGGCAGCCGGCACATATACGGACACTGTCGTGGTGACAGTGACCTACTAAAGGGAACTTGTATGCGCAAATTTCTGGCAAGCCTGGGCATGATTGCGTTGATTGGCGCGGGGGTTCTTCCCGCGTCGGCAACATCGATCAGCGTTGCCCCGACAACCATCGATCTGACTGGCGGGACCGCCGCTTCGCAACTGACGCTGAAAAACAGCGCCAGCAAACCTGTCAGTGTGCAGGTCCGTGTCTTTCGATGGAGCCAGGAGAATGGTGTGGAGAGGCTGGAGCCAACCAAGGCGGTTGTCGCCAGCCCTCCATCCACCAAAATGGCCCCGGGCCAGGAATACACGATCCGCGTCGTGCGCGTCTCCAAGGCTCCAATAAAGGGCGAGGAGAGCTACCGCGTGCTGGTTGACGAGCTTCCGCAGAAGTCCAAGGCGGAAAACACCGTCAATCTGGTTGTACGTCAGTCCATCCCGGTCTTCTTCTCAGGCGAAGGTGCTACCACACCCGACGTCACCTGGACTGTTGGCCGCAAGGACGGCCGCACCGTTCTGACCGCCCGCAACAATGGCAGCACGCGTCTGAGAATTTCGGACCTTAGCCTCACACAAGGCGGTAAGGCGGTTGCCAGCTCAAAAGGTCTTGTCGGCTACGTGCTAGGCGACTCCACAATGTCATTTCCCGTCGGTGGCAAAACTCCGGCAGGCTCAAAGATTGTTATCAAGGCAAACAGCAATCTGGGACCGTTCAGCGCAACGGCCCGGTAAATCCCGATAAGGGTAACGGGCTTTCACCAGGGGTGGTGGCAGCCCATAGAACGGCGGGAACATCTGGTGTCCATCGGAAACCGGAGCGGCAAAGCTTTGGGTAGCGATACCCGGGCTGTTGGAAGCCGGCGTCAACGCGACGCCGCGCTGCTGCACGCCCGCGTGAATGGCAGCCCGGCCCGGCAGTTTGGATCACGCGCGCACTATCGTGTGCAGTTCGACCTGCCTGCCGTTGAAATCACCATCGCGCCCCTGCCCTCCTCCGGGTTCGGGCACTCCCACGCCGCCGGCTTCGTCGCCGCTGCCGGCATCGCCGCATGTCTTGCCGCACCAGCGCCAGCAATGGCGCAGACCGCCGATGATGTTCCGGTGATCACCGCGAGCGCCAACCCGGCCTCGGACACCGAAAGCCCTGACGAGCGCGTCGGCGCTGCACATTCGGTAGAGGCAGAGCCTGCAGAAATTGCTGTCCCGACGCCCAAGATGCCGGTTACGCCGGAGATTCCGCTGTCAGCAGTCGATGACGTCGCACTTGGCTGGCGCGACCTCTATCTGGAGGTCTTCATCAACGACAAGACCACCGGTCTGATCGGCAATTTCAAGGAAAGCCCCGACGGCGCTCTCGTCATCGAGCCGAAAGAACTGACCGAAGTTGGCCTGCAGCCCGCCAGGGAGGCACTCGGCCCGGATGGTCTGGTTCGCATGGACAAGCTGCCGGGTGTTTCATTCCAGATAGATGAGAGTGCGCAGCGCCTCTATGTGCAGGCTGGCATGGATGAGCGCTCGTCGCGTCGCATTGATCTTGCGGCACAGGCCGATGCGCGCATCGCCTCAGCCTCAGGCTATGGCGCAGTGCTGAACTACTCGCTATTCGCCAGCACCACCGATCTTGTGGACAGCAAACAGGACAGGGTTCTCTCGGGAATTTCCGGCGATTTCGACGCGCGCGTGTTCACGCCGTTCGGCACGGTCAACCAGTCCTTCATCACCGGCTATACCGATGGCGAGTTGCAAGGTGTGACCCGCCTCAACACGACCTGGAGCTATTCCGACCAGAAGCGGATGATGACATATCGCGCTGGCGACATCGTCACCGGCGGTCTGTCCTGGACTCGCCCCGTTTACATGGGTGGTATCCAGATCCAGCGCAATTTCTCGCTGCGCCCCGACCTGGTAACCCTGCCACTGCCAAGCTTTCAGGGCACCGCAGCCGTTCCCTCGACAATCGAGGTCTACACCCAGAACGCGCAGACCTATTCCGGTGAAGTCGGTGAAGGCCCGTTCCAGTTGGACAACCTGCCCGTCTATGCCGGCAATGGCGAGACGCGCGTCGTGCTGCGCGACGCGCTCGGCCGTGAAACCGAAACCAGCCTGCCCTTCTACACATCCGCCAACATGCTGGCCAAAGGCCTGTTCGACTTCTCGGCAGATGTTGGCTTTGCGCGCCGCAACTTCGGCACGGACTCGTTCGACTATGACGAGCGCGTCTACGGCGTGTTGACGGGCCGCTACGGCCTGACCAACAGGATGACCCTCGAGGGCCACGCTGAAATTGGTGTTGACCTGATCAATGGTGGCCTTGGCGCAACTGTCCCGCTGGCACACTACGGCGCCATAACGGTAGCCGGTGCCGGCAGCTACCATGATGGCATGAGCGGCGGGCTTGTGAGCGCAAGCTTTGAACTCCAGCACAACAGCTGGTCGCTGTATGGGCGCACACAACGCACCTTTGGCGACTACAAGGACATCGCTGCGATTACTGCCACAAACACGAAGGTGCATGGCCTGCCGCTGGGCGGCTACGATGTGCCACGCGCCATCGATCAGGTCGCCGTAAGTGGTCCGGGGCTGTTTGATATGTCGAGCCTCGCAGTCTCCTACACCCATGTTGAAGCCCGCAACGGCGAGCGCAGCCAGTTGGTCGGCGCGTCCTACAGCCAGACACTTATGGATGGGAAGCTGTCGCTTTATGCCTCTGCTTTCGCTGATCTCGAAAAGAAGGACAGCTTTGGCGTGTTTGCCGGCGTCTCCATGCCGATCGGCAAGAACATGACGGCATCCACCGCCGTCGATCACAGCGCCGGCGGGACAAGCGTCACGGCAGAGCTCTCCAAGGCAGAAAGCATGGAAGACGGCAGCTTCGGCTGGCGCGTGCGCGCCACTGAAGGCAAGGTTACAAATCGCGAGGCGAGAGGCAGCTATCGTTCGCCCTGGGCGCGCTTCGAGGCTGGTGTGCAGCAATACGAAGAAAGCGTGCGCGCTACCGCCCAGGTTGACGGTGCAATCGCCGTGGCCGGCGGCGACGTGTTCGCCACCCACAAGATCCACGACTCCTTCGCCGTGGTTGATGTCGGCGTACCCGGCGTCGAGGTGCTCTACGAGAACCGCCCTGTTGGCAAATCCAACAGCCGCGGCAAAAAGCTTGTCACCGGGCTGGACTCCTATGAGCCGCGAACGATCTCCATTGATCCCAAGGGCCTGCCGGTCGACGCCAACATCAAGGCGACCAAGGCCATCGTTGTGCCGGGAAATCAGTCTGCGGTGAAAGTCGATTTCGGCGTCAGTGATGACCCGAGAGCAGCACTTGTCGGCTTCGTCGACGCAGCCGGCAAGCCGATCGAGGCTGGCGTCGATGGCAGTGTGAAGGGCGGCGAAGACTTCGTCGTCGGGTATGACGGGCAGGCTTACATCAGCGGCCTTGGCCGGCAGAACAGCGTCACCCTCAAGACGGATTTTGGTCAAAGCTGCAAAGCGAGTTTCGCCTATAAGCCCAGCAAGGGCGAACAGATCGTCATAAACAACGTCAAATGTCTGTGATTGCTGGCCTTTTAGCCACTGTGCAACCGCAGATAACACACGCTTAACGCATTGCCACTAGGCTCCGGCTTTGGCCTTCATACGAATGAAGGAACGGTGGCGTTTGTGAAAACCGTATTGCGTATCCTTGCTCTGTTTGCGGCGGTGTGGTTGTGGCCATCGGCAGCCTCGGCACAGTCCTGCTCCGTGGCCATCAGTAACGTCAATTTCGGAGACATCGCAGCTGCTCAGGTTGACACGACGGCAACCGTCACAGCTACCTGTACGAGCGGTGTAAACCTGTTGTCGCCAATCCGCGTCTGTGTGAACATCGGCGGCGGCTCCGGCGGCGAAGGAACAGGCGGACAGCGCTTTCTGTCGAACGGGACGAACACCCTTCCTTTCAATCTGCGCAGTTCAAGCCAGACTGGACCCATCTGGGGTTCTTCAATATGGCCCCACACGCCCCGCCCCCCGACGATGTCAATCATCGTCCCACTGCTGGGCGGCACCGGCTCGGCATCGCAGACTCTTTATGCCCGCATCCCGGCAAACTCCGTTCCCTCCGGCTTCTACAGCTCGAGCTTTGCCGGCCACATCTGGGCCGCCTATGCCAGCGATTTCCTGATTGCCGGTAATTGTAACAGTTCGTCCGGCCTGACGGCTGTGGCCTCGCAGCCGTCATTCACCGTAACTGCGCGCAAACAGGTCACATGCAGCGTTTCCGCGACCGAACTCAGTTTCGGTACGGTGGGTAACCTGAACACACTGATTAATGGATCGGCCACGCTCAGCGTGACATGCTCTCCCAATCTTCCCTACCAGATAAGTCTGGGAAATGGGCAGAATGGCAGCTCGGCTACCACGCGGCGTATGCGCAACGGCACAAACTATGTGAATTATGATCTCTTCTCCAACTCCGGTCGAACCACGGTGTGGGGTGACCAGCCAGGAGACATCCCGGCAGCGCGAACAGGCAATGGGTCGGCACAGAGCATAACCGTCTATGGTCGGGTACCGGCCCAGACGACACCTCCTGCCGGAACCTACAACGACACCGTCGTGGTTACGATTACATACTAGTTGGCTACCCGGCCTCCGGGGGTTGTCCAGCTCCTCGTTATCTGGCCACTTGCTCGCATTCCAGGCCCGGCGCATAAACCGGGCATGATCTTCGCTTCCGACAATTGGGCAGGCGTCCATCCCGCCATCTCAACCGCTTTGAACAATGCCGCATCCGGCTTCGACAGCGCCTATGGCTCGGGCGACTGGGACAAGCGCGTGCGCGAACGCTTCAGCGAGATTTTC
>CAYZQP010000173.1:7007-8256 GCA_964480545.1 uncultured Mesorhizobium sp.
TGGCCGTCGTCCCCCGCGACGTTGCCTTCGAGGTGCGCTCGACGCTGACGATCCCCGAGGCGGCATGGCAGAACGACGTCGCCGTCTTCTTCACCGCAACTGGCACCGCCGCCAACGTGTTGGCACTGACGTCAGTCTCGCGACCCGGCGGCATCGTGTTTGCGCATCCGCACGCCCATGTGATCGCTGACGAGTGCGGCGCCTATCAGTTCCAGGCTGGCGGGCGGGTACAAGGCATCGATGGCGCCTTGGGAAAAATGGACCCTACGAGGCTCGAAAGCGCCATCAAGGATATCCGCCCCGGCTTCGTGCATGCGGGCCAGCCCTCGGCTGTTACGATCACCCAGGCGACCGAGTCAGGCACGGTCTATGCGCTCGATGAGATCGACGCGATTTCGGCAGTCGCCCGCGCGCACAGTCTGCAACTGCACATGGACGGCGCGCGCTTTGCCAACGCGCTTGTGTCGCTGGATGTTTCACCCGCCGAAATGACCTGGAAGCGCGGCGTGGATATGCTGTCTTTCGGCGGCACGAAGAATGGCTGCTGGGCGGCAGAGGCAGTGGTCCTGTTCGACCCCGATCAGGCCGGGCAGTTCGGCTACACGCAGATGCGCGCCGGCCAGCTTTTCTCGAAATCCCGGTTCGTCGCCGCCCAGTTCGAGGCGTACTTCGCCGACGATCTCTGGCTGAAATCGGCTCGCCACGCCAACGCGATGGCCCGCAAGCTTGCCGACATCATCGAGCGCACGCAGGACATGAGGCTTGCCTGGCAACCGCAAGCCAACGAGGTGTTTGTGGTCATGGACACTGCAGAGCAGCAGCGGCTGCAGGCAGAGGGCGCACGCTTCTATGGCTGGCCCGCCCCGTCAGAAGTGCAGGAGGAAATGGAGCAGCGGCACTGCGTCAACCGCTTCGTCACCAGCTTCGCCACCACGGATGAGCACCTGGCATCATTCGCGAAGCTGCTCCATATCTGACGCAAAAAAGGACGGCGCATTGCTGCACCGCCCTTTCTGCAAGCGACTGATATTAGAGCTTATTTCTCGGTCTTGGCCTCGATCTGCTTGACCTTGGCATCGGCTGCCTTGATCGCGATCTTGCGCGGCTTCAGCTCCTCGGGAACGTTGCGCTTCAGGTCGATGTGAAGCAGGCCGTTCTTCAGGTGCGCGCCATTGACCTCAACGTGGTCGGCAAGCTGGAAGCGGCGCTCGAACGAGCGGGCCGCGATGCCGCGGTAGAGAACCTCGGA
>CAYZQP010000174.1:0-8190 GCA_964480545.1 uncultured Mesorhizobium sp.
GGCATGCCCGCCGCTCGCGCGCGCTCGAAGGCGGGGGCGAATTCGGCGGGCATGCCGGCGATCATCGAGGTGAAACTCGACCCCGAGGCGATCACGCCAACCCGTACCCTGACCCAGATCAGGGAGGGGAGATGAGTTGCCTGACGTATCTTTTTAAGATACAAGAATCTGATGATCCGGTCGGTCAAGGACAAGCGCATCGGTGACATCCGCGCGGGCATCCGTACGAAGGGGTTCCCGACTGATCTTGTTGATAGAGCGCAAAGAAAGCTGGCCCAATTGGATGCTGCAACATCGCTGACCGACATGAGCGTTCCGCCCTCCAACCGCCTCGAAGCTTTGAGGCGCGACCGCTCAGGTCAGCACTCTGTCCGGATCAACCAACAGTGGCGTCTTTGCTTCCGATGGGAGGATGGAGACGCGTTCGACGCCGAAATCGTGGACTATCATTGAGGTCTCCATGACAAACCTGAAACCACGGCCCATCCATCCCGGTGAAATCCTGCGAGAGGATTTTCTGCCAGACTACGAATTGACGGCAGGAACGTTGGCTAAAGCGCTGCATGTGCCACGTGATCGCATCGAAAAACTGGTCCGCGAACAGCGCGCCATTACCGCTGACACGGCTATGCGGCTTTCGCGCTATTTCGGCACAACACCGCAATTCTGGATGAACCTTCAGGCCAACTATGATCTGGGAACCGTCGAAGAATCCGAGATCGCAGCAATCGAACCGCGCGCCGCCTGATGACCATCGAGCTCCGCCCCGTCACCATTCCTGACTTCGGCCATATCGGCCATCAGCCGCAGATTCCGGCTGAAACCTATGCTGCGCGGGTGGCGGCTGCCTATTCCCGCGCCGGCTGCGACTGGCTGGTGGTCTATGCCGACCGCGAGCACCTCGGAAACATTGCCTTCCTGACCGGCTTCGAGCCGCGTTTTGAAGAAGCCTTGTTCCTTGCCGGGCCACGCGGCGAGCGCGTGCTTTTGACCGGGAATGAGTGCGAAAGCTATGCCCCGGTCGCGGGACTGCCGGATATCACCGTGCTGCTGGCGCAGTCGCTGAGCCTGCCAGGACAGGATCGCTCAACATATCCGCGCCTTTCAGATCGCCTGCGCGATGCTGGCTTGAAATCTGGCGACAGTGTCGGACTGGTTGGCTGGAAATATCTTGAGCCGTTCGAGGATGACGAGCCGCATACCGCATTCTTCGTCCCCGCAGCGCATGTACAGGCAATCCGCCGCGCAATCGGCTCAGGCGATCTACGCGACGTCACGACCGTGTTGATGCACCCGGCGAACGGCTTGCGCGCCATCATAGATGCCGACCAGATCGCCGCGTTCGAGTGGTCGGCCTGCCGCGCCTCCGACGCAGTCTGGCGCATGGTGTCAGGCGCCCGGCCGGGCGACGACCAGTTCCTTGCGGCGTCACGCATGGGCTATGCCGGCGATCCGGTGAACTGCCACACGATGTTTTCGGGCGCCGGCCCCGGAGAGCCGCTCATCGGCTTGCGCAGCCCGCGCACGCGCAAACTTGCAAAAGGCGATGCCGTCACCTGCGCGGTCGGCTTCTGGGGCGCGCTGGCCTCGCGCGCCGGGCTGCTCGACACGGAGAATGACGATTTCCTGAAGGTCTCGGCTGGCTATTTCGATGCGCTCTGCACCTGGTACGAGACTGCCGATATCGGCGTGGCCGGCGGCGACCTGCACACTGCCGTGGTCGACAAGCTGGCGCAGGCCGGCCTGCGCTCTGCGCTGAACCCCGGCCATCTGACCGGCCACGAGGAGTGGATGCACTCACCAGTGCGCCCCGGCTCGACCGAGCGCATAGTCTCAGGCATGCCGTTTCAGGTCGATGTGATCCCGGTGCCAATGCCGCCCGGTTGGGGCCTGAACTGCGAGGACGCGGTGACCTTTGCTAACGACGCGCTGCGCACCGAACTGGCCGAAAGACACCCGGCCACCGCCTCGCGCATCGAGGCGCGTTGCCTCTTCATGCGCGACGAGCTTGGCGTTGACGTCAAGGCGAACATCCTGCCTCTCTCCAATACACCGCTCTGCCTGCCGCCGTTCTGGCTGCGGACGAACCATCTTCTCGGGAGGACGTGATGGAATGTGTTGGATATGCCGCTGCGGAGAAATCCGCCCCGCTTGAACGCTACACATTCCAGCGCCGGGAGTTGCGCGCCGAGGATGTCGCCATCGACATTCTGTTTTGCGGCGTCTGCCACTCCGACCTGCATCAGGCCCGCAATGACTGGGGCAACTCGGTCTACCCCTGCTTGCCCGGCCATGAGATTGTCGGGCGTGTGAGCGCTATTGGACCTGCTGCAAAGAAGTTCAAGCCAGGCGATATGGTTGCCGTCGGCTGCATGGTGGATTCGTGTCTGGCCTGCGACCAGTGCAAGCGCGGCGAGGAGCAATATTGCCGCAAGTTCCCGACCATGACCTATAACGGCAAGGACCGCGTCACGGGCGAAAACACGCTGGGCGGCTATTCAAACCACATCATCGTGCGCGAGGAGTTTGTGCTGCGCGTGCCCGACGGGCTGGATCCGGCCCGCGCCGGTCCCCTGCTCTGCGCCGGCATCACCACCTGGTCGCCGCTAAAGGAATGGAATGTCGGCAAAGGCTCGCGCCTTGCGGTCGCCGGATTGGGTGGCCTCGGCCATCTCGGCGTAAAGCTTGGCCGGGCGCTGGGCGCTGACGTCACCGTCATCACCACGTCCGAATCCAAGCGCGATGACGCGCTGGCGCTGGGCGCGCACAAGGTGCTGATCTCGAAGGACAAGGACGCGATGAAAGCTGCGCGCGGCAGCTTCGACTTCATCCTCGATACGATCCCCGTGCCGCATGATCTCAGCCCCTACCTGTCGCTGCTGGATGTCGATGGAACGCTGGTGATCGTAGGCGCGATCGATGTAATGCCGGGCTTTCACTCATTCGGACTGGTCGGCGGACGCAAGCGCATCTCGGGCTCACAGATCGGCGGGATCCGGCAGACGCAGGAACTGCTCGACTTCTGCGCGAAACACAATGTGCTCGCCGATTGCGAGATGGTGGCCATGAGCGACATCAACCACGCCTATGAGCGCATGGAAAAGTCGGACGTGAAGTACCGGTTTGTGATTGATATGGCGACGCTGTAAGTGGCAAGAACTCCAACATTCTCGTTGCCATTCCCGGAAGTCCCTAATCGGGCGGAAAATGCTGAGCTTCTGACAGCATTAGGCAGACTGACGATGGCGTGGAGTTCTGCTGAATACTGTCTCTCAATTCAATTCGCTCTACTTATGTCCGAACCCGATCTACGTTCGTTTCAGAAGACATCGGAAACACCACACGAAGTGATAGTTCCACTGGTTGTGGATACAAACGCCGTGAATTCAATCTTCTGGGCCATCGATAGCAACCGCGGTAGACGCGACTTGGTCGGACAGTTGGCGATAGCGCGCAACACTGATGGCAAGCTATCCGCAGAACTACTAGCGGAGCTACAGAGCTTGCTCGAATCCATGCGTCAATTAGCAACCCGAAGAAACAGGTATGCTCACACTGCCATCTCGGTGGGCTCAGATGGATATACCTATCTTCGAGACAAAAACCTGATGATCAATCTGGCAGCAGTGAAAGGGTCGAAACGGGATTTCGTAATCACAAAGAATAGAAGCAGGCTTAACATCAGCGACGTACACGGCCTATGCGACGATATCGCGGACTGGATCGCAAAATTCAGAGACTTCACAAAGAAGTTTTCCATGGCTCACTCTTTGCCCGAGCGTGGCGGATAAGAGTCGGAGGCTTCTGCCTCGGCATCCATGAAGCGGGCTAACTCGGCCTTTGCCTGCTCCACCGTAAGACCCGGTCTTGGATCTTCGATAGAGTGCCTGATGCGAGCGCGGATGGCCTCAAGTCTGTGCATCTCAAATCCCGCCACCACCTGCCCCATCCGTCGCCGCCAAAGCCTGCGTCAGGTCAGCAATCAGATCGTCCGGATGCTCCAGCCCGATGGAAATACGCACGGTGCCTTCCTTGATGCCGATGCGCTCGCGCACGTGTTTCGGCACGCCGGAATGGGTCATTGAGGCAGGCAGGCTGGCCAGCGATTCCGTCCCGCCGAGGCTGACCGCAAGCTTGAACACTTGCAGAGCATTCAGGAAGGCGAAGGCCGCCGCTTGCCCGCCTGCGATGTCGAAAGAGAAGGTCGAGCCCGCACCGCTCGACTGACGCGCAAAAAGCTTGCCTTCCGCTGACGCCGGGTCGAGAAACGGCAGGTAATGCACCTTCTCCACCTTCGGATGATCGCGCAGGAACTCGGCCACTACACGGCCATTGTCATTGGCCTTCTCCATGCGGATCGACAGCGTTTCCAGTGAGCGCCCAAGCATCCAGCATGAATGCGGATCAAGCTGCGTGCCGATAGCGCCGCGCAACGCCTTGATCGGCTTGGTCGTCTCTTTCGAGCCAAGTGCTGCTCCGGCGATCAGATCGGAATGGCCGCCGACATATTTGGTCAGCGAATAGACCGAGACGTCCGAACCATGCTCGCAAGGGCGCTGAAACACAGGCCCGAGCATCGTGTTGTCGCACACCACGACCGGACGAAAACCCTGACGCTCGGCAATTTCGTCGGCCACCTGCCGGGCCAACGCGATGTCAACCTGCGTGTTCAGCGGGTTGGACGGTGTCTCCAGCATGATCACCGAAATGCGCCCGAGCTTCTCAGCTTCGCTGACCGCCTGACGCAGCGGCCCGGCATCCACCCAGTCGGCAAAGCCGAAGGCCTGAATGCCGTAATTGGCGAGTTGCTTGGCCAGCAGTGTCTCTGTGCCGCCATAGAGCGGCTGCGAATGCAGGATCACATCGCCGGGCCGTGCGAAGGCAAGCAGGGTCGTGGCAATTGCCGACATGCCCGACGAGAAGAGGATGCAGGCCTCCGTGCCTTCATAGACCGCCATCCGGTCCTCGACGATTTCCGAGTTCGGATGGTTGAAGCGCGAATAGACCAGGCCCGACGCAGTGCCTTTTGGCGGCTCCTTGCGACCTGATGTGTAGTCAAAGAAGTCCCTGCCCTCTTCTGCCGTGCGGAACACGAAGGTCGAGGTCAGGAACACCGGAGGCTTCACCGCGCCCTCCGAAAGTTCCGGGTCGAAGCCATAGCCGAGCATAAGCGTTTCAGGGTGAAGCTTGTGGTTGCCGATATGGGTTTTGGACGGGCGCGGCGCGGTCATTGGCAATCTCCTCGTTCGATCTGCGCAATATAGCCGAAGCGACGCGGCGCTTTCTTGCTAATTTCCCGACATCATGGCTTCTAGATCGGCAGATTATGGCAAACGGAACCATGTATGCAGCAGGAAATTGCCGACGAGTTCGACCTGAAGATCCTGCGTGAGTTGCAGGCCGATGCACGCATCTCGAATACCGAACTGTCCGAGCGTGTCGGGCTGTCACCTTCGCCCTGTTTGCGGCGTGTGCGGCGACTGGAGGAGAGCGGCGCGATCCGGGGCTACACGGCACTGGTCGACCCAAAACTGTTCGGCTGGACCATGGTCGCCATCGCCACCATCCGCCTGGGTCGGCAAAACGAGGATGAGATCGTGATGTTCGAGGACGCTGTCCGCTCATGGGACGAGGTGCTGGAGTGCCATCTGGTCACTGGCTCGCGCGACTATGTCCTGAAGGTCGCTGCAAGCGACCTTGTCGCCTACGAGGCCTTCATCAAGCAGAAGATTGCCCGGCTGAAATGCGTCGCCTCAATCGAAACGAGCTTTGTCATGAACACGATCAAGGAGCGGCGCGTTTGACGGCACACCCAACTGCCCACGCTGACGCTGATCCTGCCCGCATCGTCGACTACCATGTCGACCCGTTGCGTTGGCTGAACAGCGCCTTGCTCGGCGTGTTTTTCGGGCTGGTTTTCCTTGGCACCGTGCCGCCAGTCGGCGCAGCGCTACTGGGCATCAGCCTCACTGCGCTTGCCTTCATCTGGTGGCGCCGGCACAGTCCCGGCACGCCGCTGATGAGCCTCTCCCCGGCAGGCGTGACGATTGGTTTCATAGGCCTCAGGGACAAAACAATTCCCTGGTCAGAAATCGTTGAAATCGAGACAGAAAGCTTCACAGTCGGCAGCGGCAAACGGAAGGCGAGGTTTGAAGATGTGACGATGGTCCTCGTTTCCGAGGAATTCTATCTGCAAGATTTGCACGTCGAGTCTACCTTCAAGCGGGGACCGGGTTGGGACACCGTGTTCCGGCGGAAGGGCGATCTCTATCAGGTAGCACTTCACCACGAACCCTGCGCAATCCGGCCAGAAGACGTTCGCAATCCGGTAGAGAAGCGCTGGCAGGCATTTCGATACACATCATCCCCGATAGCGCCACGCGAACAGTTCGGCCGCAGCGCGGCTATCCGGGTGTATGGCGGACAATCAGCACTGCTCACGCGGTGGCGACCGGCCATTTCCCTGGCGCTGCTTGCCGCGATTGGTTTCGCCACCATCAGGCTTGTGAGCGGCTAACATCCAGACGAAAGCGAGATTGCCGTTGCGGGCGGCAGTCACGACGCAGGCCACCGCACGATAGTCGTCGACAAGCTACGCCGCTTCTCCCGCCACAATCAGGATAGCCGGCAAGCTCTCTGCGATCTGCGTCAGCGGCTGTGCGGACACCGACACCCTGTCGCGACCGTTGCCCTTTGCCCGATAGAGCGCTTCGTCAGCGGCACGCTTGAGACTCGATTCAACCAGCGGATCCAGCGGGCGCACCAACTGTGCACTGCTGGCAACTCCGCAACTGACCGTCACCACCTCGCCGACGCCCTTGATGTGCGGTACAGCCAGTTGCCGGACGGCATGACAGATCGCATCTGCGATTTGCACAGCCGCAGCAGCATCGGGATCAGACACCACAACAGCGAACTCCTCGCCACCGTAGCGGCACAGCACCGCGTCAGCACCCTCGCAGCACGCGCGGGCAGCCCGGGCAATGGAGACCAGGCAGTTGTCGCCAGCCTCATGGCCATACACATCGTTATACGCCTTGAAGCGATCTACATCGAACAGGATGAGCGAAAAGTCGTGTGAGGTTGACTGAAGCCGATGCGTCAAGTTCGACAGCACCTCGTCGAAGTGGCGGCGATTGAACACTCCCGTCAGGTGATCGTGCAACACCTCGGCCTGGAGCCGCTGGTAAAGCTGCTCGATCTCGCGCTCGGCCGCGCGCTTTTCGGTCACGTCCATATGCGCGACCGAAATGGCAATAACCGCGCCCTTGTCGTCAAAAATCGGCGAGCTCGAGATCAGAAATGTTCGGCCATTGGCCGAAATCGCATGTGACGGAACGCGCTCACCTGCATCAAAAGCGCGGAAATCGCGCTCGATATTGCGTCCACCCTCAGGATTGATGTCGGCCACGCGCACGCCGATCAGTTCACTGGCGGGCCTTCCCGCGAGTTGGGAATGGAAATCGTTGGCGGCCACAAGCCGGCCATCCCGGCTGACAATGCACAAGCCTATCGGGAGCTTCCGGTAGACCTGCTCCAGGTCGATCCCGAGCTGAATAGTGAGACTGGTGGACTGCATCTGCTTAACCTACATTGTCGAGGTTAAGCCTTTCTTTTTGAAGCATTTAAAAGAACCCGGATACCGCAGCCTGCATCTTGATATGCAAAGGGGCGGTCGCCCGCCCCTTCCATTCATTTAGACTGCCAAAATTCTACTTCACAGCAGCGTCGGTGATCTCGGTGGTGTAGGCACCCTCGGCCGGCTTGGTGATGATCTTCTGGTCGAGCAGCGCCTTGGCGGTGCGCTCATAGGCTTCCATGTTGAGCTTGCCATCGCCATTGTCGATCAGCTTGGCGACCTCTTCCATCATGCGCTTCTGGTGGGCTTCATTCTCACCACCATTCTCAACAATGATTTCGGCGGCCTCAGCCGGATTGGCCGATGCATACTGCCAGCCCTTCATCGAGGCCCGGACAAACTTGACCATCCGCTCCTTGAAGGCAGGGTCAGCGAGCTTGTCCTGCAGCACGTAGAGGCCGTCTTCCAACAGGTCGTTGCCCATCGCCGAGTAGTTGAAGACAACCATGTCGTCGGCCTTCACGCCGGCGTCGATGAGCTGCCAGTACTCGTTATAGGTCATCACCGAGATGCAGTCGGCCTGCTTCTGGATCAGCGGCTGCACGTCGAAG
>CAYZQP010000175.1:0-6413 GCA_964480545.1 uncultured Mesorhizobium sp.
GCCTGCATCGTAGCCGGCCTTGTTCAGCAGCGCCTGGACGTTGCGGATCGCCTTCTTCATATCAACGCTGGCAGTCTGGGTCTGGCTCTCACGCCAGCTCTCCGGCACTTCCAGCGAGTTTGCCTCGGCATTCATGGGCTCTGGCTTCCACAGATCGACCTGCGCCTTGGCTGCCTTGAGCTGCTCGGGACGCAGGATGTTTGCGATCTCGTCGCGCTTCTGCGATGCGTCGCGATCTCCGGTCTTCGCCACCAGCGCAAACCACTTGTAGGATTCCTCCATGTTCTGCGGCACGCCATACCCGCGAGCCGACAGGATGCCGAGGTTGAACTGGCTGTCCTTGACGCCCAGTGCCGCAGCCTTCTGGAACCACCGCGCTGCCGAGTCATTGTCCTGTTCGGTGGCGAACAGCACAGCCAGGTTATGCATCGCGCTTGCGTTGCCCTGGTTTGCTGCCAGCTGATAGAAGTTCTTCGCCTTCTTGATGTCGACCTTAACGCCGGTTCCCTTCTCGTACATATTGCCGATGCGGTACTGCGCCGGCGCAAAGCCGAGATCGGCCGACTGCTCGTACCATTTGGATGCGGCAGAGAGGTCAGCCTTCACGCCACGGCCTTCACCAAAGCGGGATCCGATCTCGAACAGGGCTTTGGGATTTCCCTCTTCTGCTGCTTCGCGCAGCGGCTGCGGGCCGGCATTTGTCGGTACAGCCGTCTTGCCGGCGGTTTTCGCAGCGGCAGGCACAACCTCCGCGACCGTCTCGGTATCTGCCGGGGCAACATCCGCAGGAGCGGCAACATCAACCGGTTCGGAAAGCTCCGGCGCGGCCTCCGGACGCGCTTCCACGATCTCGTCCGGCTCCTCAAGTTCGGGCGCAACCGCCGAGGCAGCAGACTGGCTCGTCGTCGAACCTGTTTCCTTGCCGACAACACGTACCTGCGAAGGCGCTTCAACGATCTCTTCGGCGGCCAGTTCGGGCGTTGCCGGTTGTTCGATGCGCGCCTGCTCAAGCACCGGCTTCGGATCTTTCAGGAGCGAGCCGCCAAGCTGCATGCCGATCAATGCAACCACAATCGCCGCAGTTGCCATGATCAGCGGCTTCTTGCGGGCACGCAGCATGTCCAGGAACTTGAACTTTCCGCCACCCTTGCCAGCCCCTGGCTCGGAATTGCGCTTCAGAACCTCGGCCTCGGCGGCTGCCGCCTGCGCCGCACGCCGCGCGGCAGCGATAAAGTCGGAGCGCGCAGCCTCCGCGTCACCGTTGCGGCCAGCGCCGTCACGATCCTCGCGGACGCGGTTCATTATAAAGTTCAGGTCAGCCGGGCGGGAGCCGGGCTCCAGCGGCAGATTTGCGGCAGCCGGGTCCAGCGGCATATCGAGAGCAATCTCGGGTGCCTGATGGGCGGTGGAGGCCGCTGCATACTGCATGCTGTGCGGACCGGTTCCTGACTCGAGATCGGACAGTGCTGCTGCTGCCGCAGCGGCCGCCGCCTGTGCTGGTGACATATGTCCGGCAGCGGCAGGGCGTGGCGCGACCCTCAATTCCGGTTGATCATAATCGTCGACGTCGAGCGAAGGAGTATCAGCCTTGCCGAAAACCCTCGGTGCCTCGGCTGCCGCCATGGCCGCCGCTGCAGTCGCCGCCGCTGCGGGTGCGGACATTCTGGCCGGAGCCGTTTCGATAGAGCCCAGGCGGTCGACAATCTTGATCAGCGTGTCGTGGATAGCTTCAAAGGTCTTCGAATTGCGATCGTCCGATCTCCGCGTCAGGTCTTCCAGCACCTTCAGGTCCTGGGTCAGGCCAGCAACAGCAGAGGAATCGCCGCTTGAGACTGCCAGACCCCGAACCGCATATTCGGCAGCCTCGCGGGCGGCTTGCACGATCTCGGCCTTGTTATCCATCAAGGTCGCCTCAAGGCGGTCGAGTCGCGGCGCGATATCTGCGCCGCTGCCCAGGAAACCGGACAGCGCGCCAAGCTGGGACTCCAGTGACTGCATAAGACCGGGATCGACATCCGCCCCGCGAATGCCGGTCTCCATCTTCTTGGCCAGGAAATCGAGCCTCTTCTGCATGGCGAAGATGGCCTCGTCGCTTGCCGAGCCAATCGGAGCCTGATCGAGACGTCCGGCAACCTGTGCCAGCCGCTGCTCGATGTCCTGCAGCACTTCACCATTCACATTATTGTGGATCGCAGGCGCCGAAACCCGGTCAGCCAGGTCCGCAATCTGTCGGCTCAACATCTCGAGCGCATCATCGTGAATGCTGGACGAAGCGGCAGCCGGTGCGCGGTCAAGGCGCAGCGCGACCTCGGCCAGACGCTGTTCAATATCCTGCAGCAGGCCGTTATCTGCAGCCGCTGCAACCGGCGCGGAGATTTTCTCGGACAGCTTTGCAATCTGGCGGCTCAATGTCTCGTAGGCTTCATCATGGAAGCCCGAATGAGCCGTTGTCGGCTGATCGAGGCGCATGGTGACTTCTGCCAGACGCTGCTCGATGTCCTGGAGCAGACGGCTGTCAGATACGGCCGGAGCAGACACCTTGTCTGCAAGCTTGGAAATCTGCCGGCTGAGGGCTTCAAGCGCTTCCTCGGCCATGCTCGAGGTTGCCGCCGGTGCCCGGTCAAGACGATTTGTCATGTCAGCCAGGCGTTGCTCGATCTCGCCAAGCACTCCGTTGTCCAGGCCAGGTGCCGCCACCGAAGCCGAGACCTTGTCGGCCAGCAGGGCCATCTGGCGGCTGAGTGTATCAATAGCCTGGTCAGGCATGCTGGAGGCCGAGGCAATATCCTCAACGCGATGCGCAAGCGCATTGAGGCGGTCCATCAGTTCTTCTCCACGCGGGCCTTCGGCCTCGTCGAGCTGCCGTGCCAGGGCATTCAGGCGTGTCTCGATGCGTTCGAACGGCTTCGCGTCGAAGGACTGCGCCGGCGACATGGACGTCGCGACAATTGCACGTGAAATCTCTTCCAGCCGGTCCTCGATGGCGGCCATCGAGGACTGCCCCCCGGCTTCCTGCTGCCGTGAGAAATGGTCTATGGCGCTTGCGAGATTGCGAATCTTCTCCTCGACCCGGTCAAAGGAGAGAGATTCGGGAAGTTGGCGAACCGTCATGCCGATCTGGTCGAGCCGCTCGTTGAGCGCCGCAAAGGCCGGATCAATATCAATCGCAGCAGGGCCGCTGCCCAGGTTTGTCTGAAGCGCAGCCAGCTTGCGGTCGATGTCGTCCCAGCGGGCGCCAACCGAGCGCACAGTGTCTTCCCGTGCCAGCGAGTTGATTGAGTTCTTGACCTGCTCCAGCTCCAGCCGGAGCACATTCAGCGCCTTGTCATCGTTGCGGCCAGCCATGCTGGACTGGACCGAATCGGCAAGACGTTCGAGGTCGAGGCTGATCTGCTGGGAACTGCGGCCCTGAATAGCCGCCGCCGACTGTTCAAGTTCGCTGCGCAGCGACTCGAATTCGCGGCGCAGGCCAGCACCCATGTGCTGGCGCATTTCTTCACGCAGCGCCCTCATATCCGAGGAGATTGAATCAATCGGGCCGTGAGGGTCGGTGCGGCCATCAGCCGGTTCGCGCTTCGGCGCGGGAGCGGGCTCGCGGATTTCGACCCTGGGCTGGTACACGCTGGACGGGGGTGCCGCGCGGCTGATCGGGGCCGCAGCCGGAGCGCGCCCCTTTTCCCTGCGGTCGAGCTGCAGTTCCAGATGCTCCAGCGAGCGGCTGAGCTGCTCCAGGCTGGCTTCGGACTTGCGCTGCCTGCCGGTATTCAGCGTGTCGAGATAGGTCCGCCTGGTGTTCATCGAAAGCCTGTCCGCGTTGGCTGTGAGCCGAAAGAATGTTCATCGCCGGTTCGACCTGGTCCACATCGACAGGGCGTACCTTTCGATCTGGTGCCGTTTCGAAGTCCGTGAAGAAATCCACTACAAGCTAGTCACGGGGAGACCGACATGCGCACCATTCTCCAATCGTGGTAAACAAGGCGTTAACCAAGCTTAAGATTTACGCTTCGTTTGGAATTTGGTCGCCGGACCCACGCGGCGGACGAAAAAGTTTACACATTAAGAAATTTCACAAACCTGCTTGATTTGACCGGATGGTCAAGCTATACGGCCTGCACCTTACGTAAGCGTAAGGTCGCCCGGAAGCCGGGTGGCTGCAATGCAAAGGTGATTGCGTGCGGCGGGGGCAAGATTTTTGCCCGGCGACTTCACTTGGGGAACAGGAACAGAGAGATGGAAAACATACAGTTTGCCACGCATACCGGCGCAGGCATGTCAGTCGGCGCAGGGCTTGACGATGGCTATGAGAAAATTGGCGAGATCGCCAAGCAGTTCGGCGTCACCTTGCGCACCTTGCGCTTCTATGAGGACAAGGGACTGATCGCGCCCAGGCGGGACGGTGTCATGCGTCTTTATTCACGGCGCGACAAAGCACGCCTGAAGCTCATTCTGCTCGGCCGCAGGGTTGGTTTCTCGCTGCGCGAGGTCAAACAGATGATCGACCTCTATGAGCCGACCGGCGCGAATACCCGTCAATTGAAGGTCGCCCTGGAGAAAGCCGAGAAGCAACTGGTGCGCCTGCAGAAGCAGCGGCTCCTTATAGATGAGTCCATTGCGGATCTGTCGGGCGCCATGCAGCATGTTCGAACCCAGCTTGCCGAGCGGGCGGCGCAAGGGTCGAAAAACTGAGTTTCACAAGGGCGCTGTCAAGGCGCCCTTTTTCGTTGTGGGGGAATACACGAAAACAGGGCGGGGAAGAATTGACGTTTACGCAAACGTCAATTAAATCGGGAGAACCGCTGCGAAAAAGGCAGCATTGTCGATAATCGTGCACGGAGGAATGCATGCCGACCTATCAGGCGCCCGTCAAAGACACCCTTTTCGTTTTGAACGAAGTGCTCGGCTTCGATCGCTATGCAAACCTTCCCGGTTTTGCCGATGCATCGGGTGAGATGCTCGAAGCCATTCTGGGCGAAGCCGCGAAGGTAGCCGAAAACGTCTACCACCCGGTCAACCGCGAAGGCGATCTTGAAGGCTGCACGCGCAACGCCGATGGCTCGGTGACCACGCCAAAGAGCTTCAAGGCGGCATTTGACGCCTACCGCGAAGGTGGCTGGATGGGCCTCGCTTTCCCGGCCGAATACGGCGGCCAGGGCCTGCCATACACAGTGCATCAGGCCACCAGCGAGTTCTTTGCCTCCAGCAACATCGCGCTTTCCATGTATTCCGGCCTGACCACCGGCGCTGTTGCCGCCATCCTCGTGCACGGCACGGAAGAACAGAAGTCGACCTGGCTGCCGAACATGATTTCAGGTGTCTGGACCGGCACCATGAACCTGACGGAGCCACATTGCGGTACCGATCTCGGCATGATGCGCACAAAGGCGGTGCCTGCCGGTGACGGCAAGTACAAGATTTCCGGCCAGAAGATCTTCATTTCCGCCGGGGAACACGACATGTCCGAAAACATCGTGCATCTCGTGCTGGCGCGCGCCGAAGGCTCGCCGGAAGGCATCAAGGGTATCTCGCTCTTCATCGTGCCGAAGTTTGTCCTCGATGAGAATGGCAACCCCGGCAAGCGCAATGGCGTGTCCTGTGGCTCCATCGAGGAAAAGATGGGCATCCACGGCAACGCCACCTGCGTGATGAACTACGACGAGGCCGAGGGCTATCTGATAGGCGAGATCAACCGCGGCATGAACGCCATGTTCGTGATGATGAACGAAGCCCGCCTCGGCGTTGGCCTGCAGGGCCTGGCGCTCGGCGAGATCGCCTACCAGAACGCCTCCAGCTACGCCCGCGACCGTATTCAGGGCCGAGCGCTGACCGGCGCGAAATTCCCGGACAAGAAGGCGGACCCGATCATCGTCCACCCGGACGTACGCCGCAACCTGATGAACATGCGCGCCTGGAACGAAGGTGGTCGCGCACTCGTTCTCTGGTCGGCAATCAAGTCTGACCTGGCGCATAACTCGCCCGATGAGGCGGAGCGTCAGGCAGCCGACGACAGCCTCGCCCTGATGACGCCTGTTATTAAGGGTGTACTTACCGATAAGGGCTTCGAGGGTGCCGTCGCGGCGCAGCAGGTGTTCGGTGGCCACGGCTACATCGAAGAGCACGGCATGAGCCAGTTCGTGCGCGATGCCCGCATCGCCATGATCTACGAAGGCGCGAACGGCGTGCAGGCGCTGGATCTCGTCGGGCGCAAGCTCGGCCAGAACGCTGGTCGCGGTATCCAGGCCTTCTTCAAGGAAGTCGGCGATTTCTGCGAGGAAAACCGCGCGGATGAGGCGATGGCACCGTTCACCAAGGCGCTGAAAAAGGGCCTCAACGACCATCAGGCCGCAACAATGTGGCTGATGCAGAACGGCATGAAGAACCCCAACGATGCGGGTGCCGCCTCGACCGACTACATG
>CAYZQP010000175.1:6423-8182 GCA_964480545.1 uncultured Mesorhizobium sp.
CTGGTCGGTGTTGGTTACATGTGGGCGCGCATGATCAAGGTGGCGCAGGACAAGCTGGCAGCAGGTGCTGGCGATGGTGCGGACTTCTACTCCAACAAGATCGCCACGGGCCGCTACTTCATGGAGCGCATCATGCCCGAAACCTCGGCGCATCTGGCTCGCCTGTCGAGCGGCGCGGACGCGCTCATGGCCCTCCCGGCGGAGGCCTTCTAATGGCCTCCAACCCGGCAGAAGTTATCGATGTCCCGCGTCCCGCATGGGTCAGCGAAGATGTCGGTATGCTTTATGACATGTCGCGGAAATTTCTTGAGGCAGAGATCCTGCCTCATTACGACGAGTATGAGAAGAACGAAATCGTCGACAAATCAGCCTGGCTGAAAGCTGGAGAAAACGGCCTGCTCTGCGCTTCCATGCCGGAAGAGTATGGCGGCTCGGGCGGCACTTTCGCCCATGAAAGCGCGATTATCGAAGCCATGTCGCATGTTGGCGTCGAGGGCTTTGGCATTTCGCTGCATAATGCGATCGTCGCACCTTACATTCTTCATTATGGCTCGGAAGAGCAGAAGAAGAAGTGGCTGCCGAAGATGGCAACCGGCGAACTGATCGGCGCTATCGCCATGACCGAGCCGGGTGCCGGTTCCGACCTTCAGGGCGTGAAGACGCGCGCTGACAAGACCGGCAACCAGTACACGCTCAATGGCTCCAAGACCTTCATCACCAATGGTCAGAACGCAAATCTGATCATCGTTGTGACCAAGACCGACCCGTCCAGGGGCGCGAAGGGCACCTCGCTGATCGTTGTCGAGACCGACGAGGTCGAAGGTTTCAAGCGCGGGCGCAACCTCGACAAGATCGGCGGCAAGTCCAACGATACGTCCGAATTGTTCTTCAATGACGTGAAGGTGCCCACCGCAAACCTGCTCGGCAATGCCGAGGGCGAAGGCTTCATTCAGTTGATGCAGCAGCTGCCGCAGGAGCGCCTGCAGATTGGCACGACTGCGATTGCGATGTGCGAACGTGCGTTGGCGGTTACCATTGATTACGTCAAGGAACGCAAGGCGTTCGGCAAGGCGATCATCGATTTCCAGAACACCCAGTTCAAGCTGGCCGAGCTGAAGACCGAAGTCACCATCGGCCGGACCTTTTACAATGACTGCGTTGCCCGTCACCTGAACGGCGGCCTTGACCCGGTCACCGCCTCGATGGCTAAGTATTGGCTTACTGATCTGCAGGGCAAGGTTGTTGACGAGTGCCTGCAGCTGTTTGGCGGCTATGGCTACATGAACGAGTACCCGATTGCCCGCATGTATCGCGATGCGCGTGTGCAGCGCATCTACGGCGGCACCAACGAAATCATGAAAGTTTTGATTTCCCGCTCCCTCTAAGGGCGACGAATTTAAGGAGACAGCATATGGCCGATGTTTTTGTGTATGACGCCGTAAGAACCCCGCGCGGCAAGGGTAAGAAGGATGGCTCGCTGCACGAAGTGCCGACGCCTCGCCTCGCCGCAACAACCCTCACCGCACTGCGCGACCGCAACGGCCTCGACACCTCGCAGGTCGATGACATCGTCTTCGGCTGCGTCGATCCCGTCGGCGAGGCTGGCGCTGTTATCCCGCGCTCGGCGGCCTTCGAAGCCGGCTACGACTACAAGGCCCCCGGCATCCAGATCTCGCGTTTCTGCGCTTCCGGCCTCGACGCCATCAATCTCGGAGCGGCCAAGATCGCCCAGGGCGATGACGATGTCGTCAGCGCCCTG
>CAYZQP010000176.1:0-5076 GCA_964480545.1 uncultured Mesorhizobium sp.
ACCTGAAGTCGAAAGGCCTCGGCAAAGCCTGCGCGCTGCTGACCGACGGACGCTTCTCCGGTGGCACGTCGGGCCTGTCGATCGGCCACGCAGCACCGGAAGCCGCATCAGGCGGCGCAATCGGTCTGGTGCGCACCGGCGATATTATCGAGATCGATATCCCGGGCCGCACGATCAACCTGAAGATCAGTGATGCGGAACTGGCCGAGCGCCGCACCGCACAGGACGCCAAAGGCTGGAAGCCGGTGGAAAAGCGCAAGCGCAATGTTACCACGGCGCTGCGTGCCTATGCGGCCTTCGCGACCTCGGCTGACAAGGGTGCCGTGCGCGTCGTGCCGGACGATATCGCCTGAACTTGTGAGCCGAACTGTGTAACATGAGGCACAGCGTGATGGCACGCATTGCCGCACATTGCCCGCGCGGGTTGACTCAAGCCCTGTTAACCCGGCATTAGGCACGCGCGGCGGTCGATGCTGAGGGGTATCGACGGTATTTCTATGCGCCAGATGTCCGGCGCAGGTTGCAGCGTCTCCGGGTCTTGAACGGGGGGAGACGGGTGCAGTTCTGGAGACGCCTGGATTGAAGAATGCCCGGAAAGACAACATTAACCCTAATGGGTCATTGTCAGGCTGGTTCAAGTTTGTCCCGGTCAGTGAGTATGTGTTCTTGAGTAAGCATCGCAAGGCGACCAGCCCGCTCGTGCGCTGGACAGCAATCACATCAGTTTTCATCGCTTTTGGATTTGCCGCGATTGCGGCAGTCGGCCAGATTTCGGCCGGCAACGAGCCTGTTGTGCGGACCCAGGCGCAGACCATCTGGCGCGCCAGCGCGGGTCAGAATGGCGCGGAAGGCGCATCCTACCTTTTTGATCGCACCACGACATTTGCGCCGGAACGCCGGCCTGTTGTCGAGGTCGCGGCAGTTCAGCCCGCGAATTCCGTTGATCCTTTCGAGCAGGTGGTGAAGCAGGCCAACCTGTCGTCCGAGAATGTGCGCAAGGCGTTCGGTCTCTCACCGGCTCAGGAGCAGGTGGCGGAACTGGCCAAGCCGAAGAAGCCGGCCAAGGCTGCGGTCGTGGCGAAGCTTGCTCCGGTCAAACCCGAGCGCAAGACGAACGCTGCCGCACAACCGGCCAGGGAGCGCTTTGTCGCGCCACAGCCTGACTCCAAGGCTTCACAGGCGATAGTTCTTGCCTATGCGGCGCGCGACAACAGCCCGGCGGCGCAGGCGCTGCACAATCTGGCAGAGGAAGAGGCGCAGCTCGCTGAAGACAGTGCCGTGCAGGCAATGCCGGAGAATGCCCCGATCCCGACCGCGCGCCCGAAGCTGGCGCGCAGCACTGTTGAAGATGCGGAAAAGCCATCTGAAGCAGAGATCGAGATCGTCAAGCCGGAAGCTCGCGACACACGCAAGCCGGCGGCAGGAAAGCCGGCAGCCGAGGCAAAGCCCGAACGTGAGGCCGACAAGCCGCGCGAGCGCCATCGTATTGCGCGCAAGGAAGACGAGCCGAAGGCAGGCGGCCTTGGTTTCAGCTTCCGCAACATGTTTGGCGGAACCCGGGCCGGCAAGGGCGTCGCGGTTTATGACATCAGCGCCCGGAAGGTTTACATGCCCGATGGCAGCGTGCTCACCGCCTATTCGGGCATGGGCAAGATGGCCAACAACCCGAAATACACGCATGTGAAGATGAATGGCCCGACGCCGGTGCACACCTACAATCTGCGCATGCGCGAGCGCCGCTTCCACGGCGTCGAGGCGATCCGCATGCTGCCGGTAGATGGCAAGAACAAGCATGGCCGTGATGGCTTCCTGGCGCATAGCCAGTTGGTACGCGGGCAGCAGTCGCATGGCTGCGTTGCCTTCCCGGAGTACGACAAGTTCCTGCGCGCCTTCAAGCAGGGCAAGGTCAAACAGATTGTGGTCGTCGCCAGTGGCGGCCGTGCCGCAGCCTCGCAGGTGGCGAAGAACTGACGCCAGGCGGATAGATCAGAAAGGGCTCGCTTTGCGGGCCTTTTTTGTTTCATGCTGCGCTTACCGCGCCCGCATTTCCGTCGTCGCCAGCCAGGATTTGCAGGCCTGCGGCGATCAGGCCAACAACGATCAATGCGCTCCAGGCGATGGTGTATGAGCCATTCAGCTGGAAGATCAGGCCGCCCAGCCAGGCACCAAGAAATGCGCCGATCTGGTGGCTCAGGAACATGACTCCAAACAGCGTGCCGAAATTTGCCGGGCCGAAGCGCGCATTGATCATGCCGCTGACCGGCGGCACCACGCTCAGCCAGAGAAAGCCCATTGCTGCGGCAAAGGTCAGTGCCGAGGCGGGGCTGACTGGCAGCGCGAAGAACGCGGCGATTGCAACAGTGCGCAGCAGATAGATAAGCGCCAGCACCTGGCGGTTGCCCCAGCGTTGCGAAAGCCAGCCTGCGGCGAGCGTGCCAACGACATTGCAGATTCCGATGAGGGCGATCGCGTTGGCGCCGACCGATGGCGGCAGACCGCAGATCGCCAGATAGTTCGGCAGATGGGTGGCGATGAAGATCAGCTGAAAGCCGCAGGCAAAGAAGGCCAGTGTCGAGATCACATAGGTGCGGCTGGCAAGCGCCTCACGGAGAGCGCTGCGGGCATCCGGACGCGACCCGGATGCTGTTGCTACGGCGGGCTGACGCAAGAGCAGTGCAAGTACGCCCATGACTGCCGCAATCGCGACAAACCCGGCAAGGGCCCACTGCCAGCCCACCGCGTTGATCATCACCTGCGCTGATGGCGCGAGGACGAATGTTCCAAGCGAGCCTGCGGCAGCAAGGATCGAGACGGCGATGGCACGCACGGCGGGATCGGCCAATCGAGAGATGATGCCGACGAGCACGCCGTACGAGGTTCCAGCCACAGCCAGGCCAATCAGGACGCCGCCGCCGAGATAGAGCGCGGTGGTTCCACCGGTCGCCATCAGGGCAAGCCCGGCGCAGTAGAGCGCGGCCGAGATCAGCACGACCAGCCTGCCGCCGAAGCGGTCGCATAGCGCTCCCATGAAGGGCTGCCCTATGCCCCAGGCGAGGTTCTGGATGGCCATGGCCAGTCCAAAGCCCGCAACGGAAATGCCTGCATTGGCCATCGGGCCGAGGAAGAGGCCGAGGCTCTGCCGCAGTCCCATCGAGATTGAGAGGATGATCGCAGCGGCGACGAGCGTGGTGACGAGGACGGGCGTCCAGGCGTTGCTGGTGGAGTTTGGGGCGGTAGAGTTTGGGCCGGTGGAGTTTGGGGAGGTGGAGTTTGGGCCGGTGGAGTGTGGGGCGGTGGAGTGTGGCATGCGGGAGTTCCAGTGACTCGCGCAGCGTCAGGCGCGCTGCGGCCAATTGGAATTCACTGTTGAGTCTACCAGAGCAGGAGGCTCAGGCGGCGCGCTGACCTGCCGATGCTGATGCTGCAGCGACCAGCTGTGTTGCAGCCTTGCCCGCGCAGGTGGCATAGCTGGTGTCGTGGTGGATGAGCAGGTGCGCGATCGCACCATCGAGCAATATGATCACCTGCCGCGCCAAAGTCTCAGCGTCGGCGATCTGGCCTGCCTCAAACTCTCCGCGCAGCCAGTCCTCGAAGCGGCGCTTGTGGTTTGCCGCCATCCTGACTGCTGGGTGGCCAGGCAGGCCCGCCAGTTCCACGGCGGCGCGGGTGAAGCCGCAACCTTTCCACCTGGGCCGAGCGCCATATGCTGCAAGCTTTGCGAACATCTGCTCCACGCGCGGCGCCAGATCGCCATCGCCTTCGGCAAGCCAGCGGCGATAGCGCTCGATTGTCGGGCCATCGCGGGTGGCGAGGCTCGCTGCAATCAGGTCATCCTTGCTCGGAAAATGATTATAGAGGGTTCGCCTGGTCACGCCCGCTTTCCTGGCGATTGCATCGATGCTGACGCTGCGCAGGCCCTGATCGTAGAAGAGGGCGTCGGCGGCGCAAAGGATATCGGTGCGGGTGGTGCTGGACATTGTCGTTTCTCCGGCGCGTGGCTCTGAATCTGATCCGGATGTTCACCGGGATGCGCGTATCAATCAAGCCTCGTGGGTTCCGCGTTGTTGCGGCGGGGCGACTTGTGGCCGTGGCGACTTAGCCAGTCGGTGCAAGTGATGGCGCGCTGACAGGCTCGACTGCTCCGTTTGTATCTTCCCACCAGGCGCCGAGTGCATCAATGAGAGGCAGCAAGCCGCCACCCGCCGGGGTCAGGTCATACTCCACACGCAGCGGGTAACCGTCGAACTCCGTGCGGGCAACGATGCCGGCAGTCTCCAGCTTTCTGAGTTCCAGCGTCAGCATCTTGTGAGAGATGGTCGGGTTGTCCCGGCGCAAATCGCTGAACCGCCTGGTGCCGTCCTTGAGGTAGTAGATCAGCAGGGTGGGCCATCGGCCACTCAGTATCTGCATCACCTCTTCTATCGGGCAGCGGGAAACAAGTTCTTTCATGGCGCGCTCGTGGTTACAAAAAGGTGCGTAATTTACACCGGAAAACGGGCGGTTAGTGTGGCGACCGCTGCGCAGCGTGATCATCAGAAATCACGGAGAACGAACGATGGAACCGATACTATTATACGGCTTTCCGGCCGGGAGCTCTATGGGGCTTGTTGCAGCGCTGGAATGGCTCGGGCAGCCCTATCGGCTTTGCCGGGTGGACATGTTTGGCGAAATGCGTCTGCCATCCTACAAGCGGATCAACCCGCGCGTGGAAACGCCTGCGCTGATCACGGACCATGGAGATGTGCTGACCGAGACGATGGCGATTGCTGCCTGGTTCGAAGCGCGCGATGGCGAGAACCGTGTGAGCTTTGCGCCGATGTCGCGCGAAGCTGACCGCATGCACCAGTTGATGGGCTTCATCAATACCGGCTTCACCGGTTCTTTTGGCCCGCTGTGGGCGGCGATGGAGATGGAACCACCCAACCCCGCATTGCAGTCTGCATTGAAGCAGTGGGGCAGTGCGGCTGTGATAGAGCGGCATGACCGGCTTGAGGAAATGATCGGAGCGACCCGCTTCCTCGTTGCCGATCACCCTAGCCTGGCCGATGGATTGCTGATCGGCGTTGCGCGGTGGCT
>CAYZQP010000176.1:5086-6302 GCA_964480545.1 uncultured Mesorhizobium sp.
GTTGCGGAACGGGGGCGCTGGCCGAAGCTGGATGCGCTCCGGCATCGAATCGAGAGTGACCCTGCAGTGATCTATGCAACGGCACTGGAGAATGGTGAGACCGTTCCCGGTAATGGCTCCTGCAAAGGTCATGTCGAGCTTCAGGCTGTCTTCGACAGATTTGGAAGCTGATCGGTTGACGGTCCGTCGCGGCGTTTCACGCTGCCAATGGATAGGACCGCTGGCTGTGCCGGCAAAAGAAAACCCCGGGCCATGCCCGGGGTTTTCGATACGATACTGCAGGTCAGGCTATTGCTTGAACTTCGAGACCGCGAGGAACTCGACAGCCTTGCCGGTGAAGCGGTTCGGGTCCTTGACCTTGTCGCCCTGCTGGAAGCCGGTCGTATAGACCTCGCTCGGGGCAGTGCGGACAATAACCTCGGCACTGTCCTTGTTCTTTTTGGTGCGGCCCTGCTTGTTGGCGGCCTGCTTCTCGGCGTTAGTCTTGTCGACAGCCCACCCGGCCTCTTCCGGCGTCGGCACCGCTACCTTGGGCTTTGGCCCTTCTTTCCAGACCAGCTTGACGCGGCCCTGCTTGGGCGTCGTAACCGTTACCGGCGGCTCTGCTGCCGGGGCAGGCGGTGCCGCTGCTGCAACAGCGCGCTTTGGCCGAGGGGCCGGCAACGAGGCGAGCTCGACCGGCTGTGCAGCCGCAGCTTCGGTGCCCGGACGGCTGCCACGCAGGCCAACCGGCGCGGATGGACGCGGGGCAGGGCGTGGCGCTACGTCCTGATCGGCGGCGGCAAGTGCCGCCATCGTGTCTTCTGCGGCCGGCTCAACCCGCTGGGCAGGACGGCGCGACGGGAGAGGAACTGCTGTTGCGACCTGCTCCTGCGCCGAAGGCATGGCAGCTGCCTCGGCGGCGGCCAGGGCTGCCGACGGAGCGGGCTCTGCCGGGGCGAGCGCTGCCACCTCGACCGGAGCTTCACGCTGCGAGCGCTGTGCGAAGGTCGGACGTGGAACGTTGCGCGCGGGCAGGGCGGCGATGATCGCCTCCGGCGTCTGCGCGACGTCCGCAGGTGGCTGGACCTCGGCCGGAGCCTCAACTGCCGGCTGACGGCGGTTGGCTTCAGCAGGTGCGGCCAGTTCAGGCGGCAATACAGTGATTTCAGGCTCGCGGCCGCCAGCCTGACGACGGTTGGCCGGACGCGCCTCATCAGGTGACCGGATGGCGATT
>CAYZQP010000176.1:6312-8175 GCA_964480545.1 uncultured Mesorhizobium sp.
GGTTCAGCCGCCCTGCGTGGCGCGGCGCGTGCCGGAGCCGGCGTCCGCGCGACCGGGGTCGCTGCCTCACCGTTATCCTCTTCCTCGTCGGCGCCGCCGCCAAACCAGGCAGCAAGCAGACCGCCGGAGCGCTTGTTACCGGTGACATTACCGGCTTTGGACGGAGCCAGATCACCCTTGGCGACGCGCGACTGGTACATGGCCATGGCCTGCTCGTAGCCAGGCAACGGCTTGCCGTCGCTCGGGACGTGCAGCGTCTTGCCACCAGGGAAGACCGAGGCAAGCTCGGAGCGGCTTATCTTCGGCCAATGACGAACATTGCCGACGTCGAAATGCACGAAAGGCGAGCCCGAACGCGGATAGTATCCGACGCCGCCGGCCTGCAGCTTGAGGCCGATATTGCGCAGCTTCTTCAGCTGGACGTCAGGCAGGTAGAAATCCATCGCCTTGCCGAGCATGTGCTGGCTCTTCTTGGCGACGCCACGGCTGCGGCCACGCAGCATGCTGTTGGTGGCCGGCGAGCGATATGCGGAGACAACGTGGATGTAGGCGCGCGAACCGGACTGGCGGTAAGCCTCCCAGACGACGTCCAGCAATTGCGGGCTCATGCGAGTCGGCTCATTGCGACGCCAGTCGCGCAGCATCTGGTTGACGCGGCGAAGACCTGCCGGATCAAAGCGCCCGTTGCGCTTGTAGACGATCTCGGCCTTTTCCTTGGTGTGAACAAAATAGAGCTTGAGGGAACGCGTCTGCGCCTCGGCAGCGGAAATATCCGCCGACATGAAACCAAACACACACGCCGCCGCGGCCAGCCACCTGGGCCAAGCCAAACTCACGCTCCGGCTCTCGAACGCTACACTATTCAAATCGGTCAGCCCTGTCCCGTACTGTCCCCGGCGAAAGCCAAGGTGCGGATTAGTCACACCGAGACTATCGTTCCTATTGGTTAACCGTGCCTTATGAAAGGACGACTTCCCTCTACCCACCGTTTTTGACTGGGAAATGCGGTAACACCGTGGCGACAATCCGGCAAGAGGGTGTGTGTTTCCACTTCCGAAAATGCTGGTTAAGGCAATGTTACCAAAGGATTTTAGGCCGCTGAAGACGTCGTGCCTGGCGAATCTTCGCCCTCGTCTGTTTCGATGCCGTATTCCTTCAGTTTGCGATAGAGCGTCGAGCGACCGATTCCCAGCCGGCGCGCAACCTCGCTCATCTGCCCGCTGTAGTGAGCGATCGCCATCTCGATCATCTCCTGCTCGACGGCGCTCAACGGTCTGACGTTGCCTTTGTCGTCGAGGCCGCTGATCTGACCCGCAACTGCCGGGGGCGGGACATGTGCGACAACAGTCGGTGCAGGCTCGTGCAACTGCTCGACAGACCTTTCCACAGAAGGTGCGGTGGCGACGGATGCCTGTGCGGAGACCGGCATTGAGACGCCGCGCAACTGGGCCTTGATCTGGGGAAACTCGTCCTCGCCCAGCGTGTCGCCATCGCGCAGAACACTGGCACGAAACACGGCGTTTTCGAGCTGGCGGATGTTGCCTGGCCAGTCATACTCCTGCAGCATCGCGAGCGCAGTGGGTGTGACCGACAGCCTTGCCTCGCCAACCGAGCGCCCGTTCTTGCCAATGAAGTGGCGGACCAGTGCGGGGATGTCTTCCTTGCGGTCCCTGAGTGGTGGAACCATGATCGGGAAGACATTGAGGCGATAGAACAAATCCTCGCGGAAGCGGCCGAGCTTGACCTGCTCGATGAGATCCCGGTGGGTCGCCGATACAAGCCGGATGTCGACCTTTACAGTGCCGCGTCCGCCGACCGGATCGACCTCGCCCTCCTGCACGGCGCGCAGCAGCTTGACCTGCA
>CAYZQP010000177.1:0-8090 GCA_964480545.1 uncultured Mesorhizobium sp.
TCAGCTGGGAGAGCGCGTCGTTCGCAATGACGAGGTCAGGGGTTCGATCCCCCTCAGCTCCACCAACGGTTTTCCCTGTGACCTCGATGCAACTGTAGCGACATCACGAAGTCGTGAGCGCAGCGTATGGCGCTGCCCGACTGTCTCCTTTCTGCCACATTTAATAGTTGACCAACCCGGTAAAGTTTATATGAGTCGAGAAATGTTGGCCAAAAGAGTCAACTTATATTTGCCGCGTCTCCGGGCGCGGTTGCAAAGACTTTTGGAGAGAACATGGACGAGGGTATGCGCGAGGGCACCCAGGACTCAACCAGGCGGAACGAGACCGTTAAAACGACGCTCGGACTGCTTCCACTGATTGCGATCGGCGCTGCTGTTGCCGGTCCGGCCTTCGGCCAGGAAAACCCGGTTCCACTGGGCGACGTTGTTGTCGAGGGCGGCACGGGCACCCGCACGACCTCGGAATACAAGCGTGACCGCGTGAAATCGAAGAAGGCCACCGCAGACCTCAAGAACACGCCGCAGACGGTGACCGTGGTTCCCGAAAAGGTCATCGAGGAGACCGGCGCAACCGATCTGGTCGAGGTGCTGCGCTTGACACCGGGCATCAGCATCGATGCCGGCGAGAACGCCTTCAGCTCTGGCGGCAACTCCATCTACCTGCGGGGCCAGAACATTACCGGCAACATCTTCGTCGATGGCTCCCGTGACAATGGCAGCTATCGTCGCGACACCTTCAACATCGAGGAAGTCGAGGTTGTGAAGGGTGTGTCTTCGGCCAATGGCCGCGGCGGCGGTGCCGGCTATGTCAACATGGGCACCAAGACCGCAAAAGCCGAAAACTTCGCACGCGCCAGCACCCGCGCCGGCTTTGACGACAGCGGCCGTACACTTGGCCGCGGCACCGTAGATGTGAATCGCTCGCTCGACAATTTTGCCATCCGCTTCAACGCCATGGCCGAGGGCGGCGACGTGTTCGGACGCGAAGAGGCCAACAGCAGGAACTGGGGCGTCGCGCCGGCCCTGACCTATGGCCTTGGCACCGATTTCCGCGCAATTCTCGCTTACGAGCATCTGAACCGCAGCGGCCTGCCGGACTCCGGCATTCCGATCAACCGCGCCGGTACGGAGGCCGACCCTGCTGGCGCACCGTTCGGTGTGGGCGTCAAGGGTGCCGGTGACCGCCCCTATCAGGGCAATGTGCCGCGCGACACGTTCTTCGGCCACATGCGCCCGACAGATGATGTGTCCGAGGGCTACAATGATGCCGTCAGCAATGCGCTGCTGGCGCGCTTTGAATATGACGTGAATGATCAGATCACGATCAGCAACCAGACGCGCTGGTCGACCGTCGATCAGGACGCTGTGTACCGGCTGGCTGGCAGCGGCGCGGCCTCCACGCCTCCGTTCAGTGGCTCCGTCCTCAATCGTATGGATCGCGAGAACGAGACACTCACGAACCAGACGAACATCCTCGCAAAGTTCGACACCGGTGGCTTGAAGCACACATTGTCTGCCGGCATCGATCTCAGCCGCGAAACGGCTGACAGCGTGCGCGGCGGCGACGATGCGAGCACCAGCTCTGTCAAGGTCGGCACAGTCGCTGCCTATGTCTATGACAATGTCGAGTTGAACGAACGCTGGGCAATCAACGGCGGCGCCAGGGTCGAGCGCTTCTCAACCGATATCGATGCCTCCGTTGGTGATATTCCCGGTGCGGGTTCTGAATACTCGGCCTCGAAAACCACGGTCAGCGGCCAGATCGGTGTTGTCTACAAGATCCGCCCCGAAGGCAGCCTCTATGCTTCCTACGGGCTGTCGCAGCTGCCGCACGGCTCCTTGCTGTCGAACCCGGATTCGTCACGCACCGGCGGCAACGCTTTCCCCGGCTTCATTGCCGGCGCCAAGCCTGTCGAGGCGCATAACTACGAAGTCGGCGCGAAGTGGGACTTCTTCGGCGGCGACCTCTCGGTCACCGGTGCATTGTTCCGCACCGAGAAGAACAATGTCGGATATCTCGGCGCCGCCGGAGATCCGGACGTGGTTTATGGCAAGCAGATCATTCAGGGCGTCGAACTGGGCGTTGCCGGTAATATCACCTCGCAGTGGAGCGTATTCGGCGGCCTGACCATTCTGGATACAGAGCGCAAGCATGGCGCTGATGTCGATCGCGCTGTACGCAACGACTACTCGGCCAATGGTACGTTCTTCCCGGCTGCAACCAGCACCAATGGTGAACAGCTGGCCTACACGCCGAACTTCACGGCGAATCTCTGGACCACCTACAAGTGGAACGAGAAGCTCACTGTCGGCGGCGGTTTCCAGTATGTCGGCGAGAGCTATATCGGCCGCCCGGACGACGCACTACGCATCATTCCGAATGGCAAGTTTGGCAAGCTGCCGGATCACTTCATCGTCAACCTGATGGCGTCGTACAAGGCCACCGAGAACATCACGGTGCACGCCAACATCGACAACATGTTTGACGAGACCTACCTGACGACCGCAAACTGGAACGCCAGTTGGGGTTATCTGGGCGCACCGCGCACCTATCGCATCGGAACAAGCTTCAAGTTCTGATCAGGTTGCATAGACTGCGGGCTCGCTCGCAAACAGCAGGCTGCCGCGAGGTGGCCTGCTCCTGTATTAACGGTACCGTTGGGAGTAGCACATGCTCGTCACCATCCCCGATCTGATCACGCCCGAGGAGCTGGCCTACATGCGCCAGATTCTTGAGGGAACGCAGTGGGAAGATGGCCGGCGCACCGCCGGTGACCAGGCCGCCAAGGTCAAGAACAATCTCCAGGTGCCGCCGGACTCGCAGGCAGCGCAGGAACTCGGCAATATCGTGCTGCGCGCGCTCGGACGCAGTCCGGTTTTCACCAGTGCTGTTCTGCCGCTGCGCGTGCTGCCGCCAATGTTCAACCGTTACGATGTCGGCATGACCTTCGGCGCCCATGTCGACGGCTCGATCCGCACCCTTCCAGGTACAGGTCAGCGCCTGCGCACAGATGTCTCGTCAACTCTGTTTCTCACGCCGCCGGAAGACTATGACGGTGGCGAGCTTGTGGTGCACGACACCTACGGCACGCACACGGTAAAACTCCCGGCAGGACATCTGGTCATCTATCCGGCAACAAGCATGCACTCGGTCACGCCGGTGACACGTGGAAGCCGTTGGGGCTCGTTCTTCTGGACGCAGTCGATGGTCAAGGACGACTGGCAGCGGACCATGCTCTACGATCTCGACAAGTCGATCATCGGCGTCCGCGAGAGCATGGATGACGATGATCCCGCAGTCGTCGGCCTGATGGCCCACTACCACAATCTGCTGCGCAGCTGGACCGACGTATGAGCGGACCCGTTCCGCCGGATGTTGTCAGCCTGGCCGACTACGAGCGCCATGCGCGTGACATACTCCCGGCCGACGTCTGGGCCTATATTGCCGGAGCCGGTGCCGATGGCCTGACCCAGGCGCGCAACCGCGAGGCGTTCGCCCAGCTGGAACTCGCCGGTCGTGTCCTTGCTGACATGCAGGATGCATCGACAGCCACCGAACTTTTCGGCCGCACTATGCCGTTTCCGCTCCTGCTGGCACCTGTTGCGCACCAGAAGCTGGCCCATGTCGATGGCGAGCTGGCGACTGCGCTTGGCACTGCCGCGTGCGGTGCCTGGATGTGCGTGAGCACGCTGGCCAGCACCAGCCTGGAGGAGATCGCGGCCAAAGCGCAGGCACCGCTGGTCTTCCAGCTCTATTTTCAAGCGCAGCGAGATGCGACGCTCGAACTCGTGCGGCGCGCCGAGGCCGCCGGCTATGCGGCGCTGATGGTGACGGTGGACGCGCCGGTCAATGGTGTGCGCAATGCGGAGCAACGCGTGGGCTTCCGGATTCCGCCAGATGCCTCCCCCGCCAACGTAACACCGGCGTCACCAGTCTCGCGTGCAGGCCCCGGCCAAAGTCCGGTATTTCTCGGGTTGCTTGACCATGCGCCGACATGGGCTGACCTCGAATGGCTGCGCCAGCAGACGACCCTGCCCCTGATCGTCAAGGGCATTGTCCACCCCGACGACGCGGACCGCGCGATAGCCATGGGCGCAGATTGCATTGCTGTCTCAAACCACGGCGGCCGCACGCTGGACACACTGCCCGCCAGTCTCGACGCCTTGCGCTACGTCGCGGCGCGCGTTCAGGGCCGGGTTCCGGTTCTGGTTGATGGCGGGGTCCGCCGGGGAACGGATGTGCTGAAGGCGCTGGCGCTCGGCGCAAACGCCGTGATGATCGGTCAGCCGCTGATGCATGCGCTGGCCGTCGCCGGACCGGTCGGCGTGCTGCACCTGCTGACCATCCTGCGCGCCGAGCTTGAAGTTGCGATGGCGCTGACGGGCTGCGCCAGCATAAAGGCCGTCGGGCCGCACGTTCTGTGGCCGCCCCGGCCTCCAGCTTGAGATTCTCATAATCCGAGAAATGGTTTGCAGCGCTCGCGTCTCGTCGCTCCCCTGCGGCGAGTGATGGTGGAGCCTTGGCATGCTGCTGCTGGAGCAAGCGTCCCACGATCCCGGGTCAACCCTCAGTGCAAATCAACAAGCGGCGACTGTCAGCCGATTTCCCTCTGTCTACACATGTTACAATCCTGCCTCAACCGATCCCGACCACTGGTATGGAGTAACAAAGGGGCAAATTTCAGGATAGAATTAGTTGGAAATTATCAACTTTCTTGCACTCTTTATTTCAATCTGCTCCGGACCCTCACAATGTTCTTTGTACTATCTATCATTCTGCCATTGCTGGTTGTCATAGGTGCACTTCTTGACGCCAGGGCATCAGAGAGGAATGGACGCATTGCGGCTGTGCGAGCACAAAAACTCCGCCGCATCGCCGGCTTTGCCGCCGTCGCCGGAGGTTGCTTTGCTGGATTGCTCGGATACGCGTTGTTCTCTATGCCAGTTAGGGAGACACGTTCGAACGCGACAAGGTGCCCGTAGAAGACTTTATAGCTTCCTTCGAGCGCGCCATGCCCGATTTTATGCTGCGAGTTGACTACAGTATAAGAGAATGCATGCGAGATGTTCGGGACATTTCACCGGAACTGGCGCCTATCTATGCGAATGCGGTAGCCTCCGCTGCTGCCGCCGTAGGCTCGATGGACGCGCCAGGTAAAATGCGCGAGTTCAAACAGAAAATTATCGACAACTTGGCAGTCTCATTGGGAGCGAGTTTACATCCAGGTAGCACTAAACTCCTTGAGGACACACGAAATGACGTATCGCCTACGTCCTGTGTTATCATCCAGACATACTACTCCGGCCCATCCCAGCAAAATCTGCCACCAAACCGTCTGATGAGACAACAAGGCTGAGATCACTCTGACCATCCTGCGCACCGGGCTTGAAGAAGCGATGGCGCTGACGGGCTGCGCCAGCACAAAGGCCGTCGGGCCGCACGTTCTGTGGCCACCCCCAGCGTGAGCGCCTACCAGCTGTCGTAGGCCGGACACTCGGCATCCGGCAACTTGCTCAGCAGGAATTCCTTGTCGTCTGCGCCGGGCTCCAGGTCGACACCCGCCGCTTCGTCGGGCTCTTCCTCACCGCAGCTCTCGGCCATACGGATACGGCCGTAGTCCCCGAAATTGATCAGGACGCGGTTGTCGTCGCGTTGGTGCACGCGCACACCGCCACCGTCACATTCAACAAAGCAGGAGATGCTGTCCTTGTTGGGCAGGCATTCGCCGAGAGAGCGCAGCAGCTTGCCTTCACCGCGCCGCTTGGCCGCCAGCTCGAAATAATAGTTGCGCTGGCCATCGGGCAGATCCTCGCTGCGTTCGTGCTCGAAATAGGTGAGGCGAAATCGCATCTCGGTCACCTTCTGCTTCGGATGCGCCTTCAGGTGGTCTGCCGAATAGCTCCGGGCATAGCAGATGCGCTTGCCAGGCTCCGGCGCGAGCAACTCCCCGAGAATGCCCTCCTGTCCGGGCTGAAGCGCACCGGGTATCGCCTCCTGGGCGAGAGCTGTGGATGTAAAAACAAGAGCAATAAAAGCTGCTGAAACACCGCGCATTCAAACCTCCTCAAAACAGGCATGTTAGATCACGATGCAGGAAAGTCGTAGACTTTTCGCAGTAGATTTCAGTTCCGGGACAGGTCCTGCGCGATCGCCAGACGCAGCATCTCGGCCAGTTCCCTCGCTGCCCGGTCTTCGGCGTCGCGTTGGGCGCGCATCTCGGCAAATGACTGGCGCGGGACATCGAATGACGACGTCACCTGACGCTTGCCTCTGGCAACAACTGCGCCATCTGAAGCGGTGGTCAGTGTGTAATCAGCGGTCATGGTGATGGTTGCGGCAGTGGGTTCCAGGTCGAGTTCCGACCGGTCCGTACCCTGACGATACGTTGCGGTCTCGCGCAGCGAACCGACGGCGATGCTCAGAGAATAGCGCGGGTCGACGGGCTGGCCCTTGCCACCACCGAACATGAAAATCAGCTGGTTGCGGACTTCCTGGCCGTATCGCGTCTTCACCGGCTTGATCGCGATGCTGGAAAGCTCTGCGCTTGTGCCATAGCCGGAAGCCGATGGCGTGCTGTAGAGCGGGCGCGCCGTGCAGCCGGCGGCGAGCAGCAGCGCACCGGCACCGGCAAACAGAACCATGCGTCTGGAGTGCTGCACGACTTCCCTCATTCGTTTCCGCTCACGCAACGATGTTGACGATGCGCTGTGGCACCACGATGACCTTGCGCGGCGGTTTGCCGTCCAGAGCCTTCTGCACCGCATCAAGCTCCAGCGTCGCCTTCTCCACGGCAGCTTGATCCGCGTCGCGGGCAATTGTCAATTCCGCGCGCTTCTTGCCGTTGATCTGGATCGGGTACATGACCTCGTTGTCCACGGTCAATGCCGCGTCGAACTTCGGCCAGGGCTGCTGCGCCGCCATGTCCTTGCCGCCAAGCTCCGCCCAGCACTCTTCGGCCAGATGCGGCATCATCGGCGCGATCATCAGCACGAGAAACTCTATCGCCTGACGCGCGGCTGCCCTGGCTGAGGCATCTGCCTTGCCGGCAACGACATCGGCCAGCACCGGCTGCAGCGCGTTGACCAGCTCATAAAGACGGGCGACGGCCTTGTTGAAGGCCAGCTTCTCGATGTCTTCGCCGACCAGCTTCACTGTCTTGTGCGCGGCCTTGGAGATGGCCGAGCCATCGGCGGCGGGCGCGACGCCCTTCAGCGCCTCGGCACTCTCGGAAACCTGACGCCAGACGCGCTGCACGAAGCGGTGTGCGCCCTCGACGCCGGATTCCGACCAGATGACGTCCCGGTCCGGTGGCGAATCCGACAGCATGAAGAAGCGCGCTGTATCGGCACCATAGCTCGCCAGAATGTCGTCGGGATCGACGACATTCTTCTTCGACTTCGACATCTTCTCGATCGAGCCGATGGCGACGGGCGAGCCGTCAGCAATCAGCGTGGCTTTGCGCACGCCGTCGGTCTCGGTGATATCGATCTCTGCGGGCGTGACGAAATAGCCGTTCAGGCCCTCGCCGACCTTGTAGGTCTCGTGCACGACCATGCCCTGCGTGAACAGACCCTCGAACGGCTCCTCGACCATGTTCACATGGCCGGTCGCCTTCATGGCGCGGGTGTAGAAGCGCGAGTAGAGCAAATGCAGGATCGCGTGCTCTATGCCGCCAATATACTGGTTGACCGGCAGCCAGCCGTTCTTGCCATCGACTGCGGAGAGATCGGTGGGCGACTCGGTGTCCCACGGGTCGGTGAAGCGCGCGAAATACCAGGACGAGTCGACAAACGTGTCCATAGTGTCGGTGTCGCGGCGCGCCTTGCTGCCGCATTGCGGGCAATCGACGTGCTTCCAGGTCGGGTGGTGATCCAGCGGATTGCCGGGCTTGTCGAAGGAGACATCCGCCGGCAGCTCTACCGGCAAGTCCTTGGCCGGAACCGGCACGGTGCCGCAGACTTCGCAGTGGATTGCCGGGATCGGACAACCCCAATAGCGCTGGCGCGAGATCAGCCAGTCGCGCAGACGGAACTGCGTCTTGCGCGTGGCGATCTTGTCGGCTGCCAGACGGTCCGCGACTTCATCGAAG
>CAYZQP010000178.1:0-8050 GCA_964480545.1 uncultured Mesorhizobium sp.
ATCAGGTCGGCGATTACGTCGAGGACGTCCGCATCACCAATGTGCCGTCCTTCCTGCATGCGGAGGCGCTGACGGTGGAATGCCCGGACCTTGGCGAACTTGTCGTCGATATTGCCTATGGCGGGAATTTTTACGCGATCATCGACCCGCAAAAGAACTACCGCGACATGGCGGACTATTCAGCTGGGCAGCTGGTGGCCTGGAGCCGCGTGCTGCGTGAGCGCCTGAATGAGAGATATGAATTTGTGCATCCGGAGAACCCGGCGATCAACGGGTTGCGACACCTGCAGTGGACGGGCGCACCCCGGCACCCCGAAGCACATGCACGCAACGCGGTGTTCTACGGCGAGAAGGCAATAGACCGCTCACCCTGCGGCACCGGCACGTCGGCGCGCATGGCGCAGCTCGCGGCCAAAGGCAAGCTGAAGCCCGGCGATGATTTCGTGCATGAGTCGATCATCGGTTCGCTGTTTCGCGGGCGGGTGGAACGGGCGACCTCGGTCGGCAACAGGCCGGCGATTGTGCCCTCCATTGCCGGCTGGGCGCGTCAGACCGGCATCAACACGATCTTCATCGATGCGCGCGACCCGTTTGCGCACGGATTTGTCGTTACCTGACCTTCCCCCGCGCTTCCCCGGACCTTCCGTAGAATCGCACTGACCACGCTGGATTCGCGCTCAGCTTTGGTCTAGCTTTTTTTGCAGAGCCACTGGTCCAGGGAGTGTGATTAGCCGGGAAGCGACGTTTGCCAGCTTGAAGCCGTCAGCGAGCGGCAAAAATTGGCGTTGCAATCCAAGGCTGTTCGCTTACGACTAGAGCCGGAACATGACGGGATGCGATCGCCGGGTCACACGGGGACGACATTCCAGGGGAGCACGTCTGTATGCAGTACTTCATCCAGCAGCTTGTTAACGGGCTGACGCTGGGGATGATCTATGGCCTGATCGCTATCGGCTATACGATGGTCTATGGCATCATCGGCATGATCAACTTCGCCCACGGCGACATTTTCATGATCGGCGCTTTCATTGCCCTGATCGTTTTTCTCATCCTCACCACGGTGCTCGACCTCAGTTATGCGGGCGTGAATGTCGTGTGGTTTCTCGGCGTCATGATGCTGACGGCGATGCTGACCACCTCGCTCTACAACTGGACCATCGAGAAGGTTGCCTACCGGCCGCTGCGCGGCTCGTTCCGTCTGGCGCCTCTGATCACCGCCATCGGCATGTCGATCTTCCTGATGAACTTTGTGCAGGTCAGTCAGGGGCCGCGCAACAAGGCGATCCCGACGATGATCACCCAGGTGTATCAGGTCGATCTTACGAGTTGGGCCGGAATGAACCCCGTCGTCATCTCCATTTCACTGAAACAGCTCGTCATCTTTGGCGTGACCATCTCGCTGCTGGCGATCTTCTGGTATCTCGTCAACAAGACAGCGCTCGGGCGGGCGCAACGCGCCTGCGAGCAGGATCGCAAGATGGCATCGCTGCTTGGCATCGATGTCGACAAGACAATCTCGATCACCTTCATCATGGGTGCGTCGCTGGCCGCTGTCGCGGGCACGCTCTACCTGATGTTTTACGGCGTCATAAATTATCACGAGGGGTTCTTCCCGGGCGTCAAGGCGTTCACCGCTGCGGTGCTGGGCGGCATTGGCTCCTTGCCAGGGGCTGTTCTCGGGGGGCTCGCCATCGGCCTGATCGAGGCGTTGTGGTCGGCTTACTTCTCGATCGACTACAAGGATGTCGCGGCGTTCTCGATCCTTGCCATCGTGCTGATCTTCATGCCCTCCGGTTTGCTTGGCCGGCCCGAAGTCGAGAAGGTCTGAGTCATGGCGGTTTCTGAACACCACACCGAAGGCAACATCTTTGCCATCGCGATCAAGGAAGCGGTCATTGCCGGCGCGATTGCGCTCGGCCTGTTCGTTCTGCTTATCGGATTGCAGACGGCCCAGGACATCCGCAACGAGTTGATGCTCGTTGAGCGCTGGCATGTGCTCGCCGCCATTGTTGGCATTGTTGCGCTGGTCCGCTTCCTGTTCGTCGCCTTCGTGCTGCCGGCGGTAAGCCGGGGGCAAGGCAGCCAACTGTTTAAGGTGATGCTCGGGTTGCTGGGGGTAGGTATACTGGCGCTTGTTGCCTTCTATCCACCATTCCGTGAATGGGTGACCTGGCTGGTCACCAACTGGAAGACCTGGGTGTTTGTCGCGATCTTTGCCGGCTGGTATTTCGGCGACAAATTCGTTCCGGCCATCCGCGAGCACCGTCAGTCGATTGCGATCTTTCTGCTCTTCCTGTTCCCGCCTCTGGTGATCTGGGCTGTCGGGCTGCAGGGTTCGCTGAAATATGTCGACAATTACGGCATTCTGATCCTGATCTACGTGATGCTGGCCTGGGGCCTGAACATCGTTGTCGGTCTCGCTGGTCTGCTCGATCTTGGCTACGTCGCCTTCTACGCGGTCGGTGCCTATTCCTACGCGCTGCTCGGTCAGCAGTTTGGTCTTTCCTTCTGGGTACTGCTGCCGCTGGCCGGCATTCTCGCGGCGTTCTGGGGCATTATTCTCGGCTTCCCGGTGCTGCGCTTGCGTGGCGACTATCTCGCCATCGTGACGCTCGCCTTTGGTGAGATTATCCGCCTCGTGCTGATCAACTGGCGCGAACTGACCAACGGCTCGACCGGCATTTCCGGCATTCCGCGCGTTGGCCTCGGCTTCATGTCGTTCAACGCTTCCGATGAGAACTACATCACCAAGACGGCCATCGGGCAGTTTTTCGAACTCGCGCCATCAGGCGCCTATTACAAGATCTTCCTCTACTACGTGATCCTGGTGCTGGCGCTGATCACCGGCTACGTGACCATCCGCCTGCGCCGCATGCCGGTTGGCCGCGCCTGGGAAGCGCTGCGCGAGGACGAGATCGCCTGCCGCTCGCTCGGCATTAACACCACCACCACGAAGCTCTCGGCCTTCGCAATCGGCGCGATGTTTGCGGGCTTTGCCGGATCATTCTTCGCGGCACGTCAGGGCTTCATCGACCCGCTGTCCTTCGTGTTCCTGGAATCGGCGATCATTCTGGCCATCGTCGTGCTTGGCGGCATGGGCTCGCTGGTCGGCATCGCCATCGCCGCTGCGGTGATGATCGGCGGTACTGAAATCCTGCGCGAGCTGTCCTTCCTCAAGCAGGTGTTCGGGGCGGAATTCACGCCAGAGCATTACCGCATGTTGCTGTTTGGCCTCGCCATGGTCATCGTCATGGTCTGGAAGCCCAGAGGCTTTGTCGGAACGCGCGAACCCTCGGCATTCATGTTCGAACGAAAAGCGGTCTCGGCGGACTTCACCAAGGAAGGACACGGCTGATGGCGGCTGCAGATGATATCCTGCAGGTCGAACACCTGACCATGCGTTTCGGCGGCCTGGTTGCCGTCGGCGATGTCACCTTCTCGGCGCGGCGTGGTGAGATCACCGCGCTGATCGGGCCGAACGGTGCGGGCAAGACGACGGTGTTCAACTGCATCACCGGCTTCTACAAGCCGACCGAAGGCATGATGACGCTGCGCGCCAAGGACGGCTCCAGCTATCTGCTTGAGCGCCTGCCCGGTCATGAGGTCAACCGCACTGCGCATGTGGCGCGCACGTTCCAGAACATCCGCCTGTTCTCGGGCATGACAGTTCTGGAGAACCTGCTTGTCGCCCAGCACAACGAGCTGATGAAGGCTTCCGGCTTTACCATCCTGGGGCTCCTGGGCTCGCCGCGCTACCGGCAGGCCAAGGAAGAATCGATGGAGCTGGCCAAGCACTGGCTCGAAAAGGCCGACCTGTTGCCGCGCGCTGACGAGGCTGCGGGCAGCCTGCCCTACGGTGACCAGCGCAGGCTCGAAATCGCACGTGCCATGTGCACCAAGCCGGAACTGCTGTGCCTTGATGAGCCGGCGGCTGGCCTCAACCCGAAGGAGTCGCTCGCGCTCAACGGACTGCTCAATTACATCAAATCGACCGGCACGTCGCTGCTGCTGATCGAACATGACATGTCCGTGGTGATGCAGATTTCGGACCACGTTGTGGTGCTGGAATATGGCCGCAAGATTTCGGATGGCGACCCGGATTTCGTGAAGAATGACCCGCGCGTCATCGCCGCCTATCTCGGCGTCGAGGACGAGGAAGTCGGCGAGGTGCTGGTCGAGGTGGGCGATGAAAAGCTCGCCGAGAAACTGGAGCTCGACACAATGCCGACGAGTTCGGTCGAAGCGGTCGAAGAGGCTTCTGATACGCCTGCTGAAGCAGTCATCGCCCCGGTGGCCGCTGCCGCTGCGGTGATGCCGCTGGTGTCGGCAAATGAAACCGTCGAGAAGTCGCCACCTGCTCCCGTCGCTCCGGCAGTGCAGCCCGAACCGGAAATGCCTGCCCGCGCAAAGCCGGCTGCCCGCAAGGTTGCGTCCAAACCAGTTGCATCCCGAACGGTCAAGTCCAGGGAGCCCACCAAGGTTGCGCCCGCCAAGCCGGCGGTTGCCAAACCTGCACCGAAGCCTGCCAAAGCCACGCCACCAGCAGTCGCGAAGGCTCCGGCTAAACCTGCGGCTGCGAAGCCCGCGCCGAAAGCTGAGGCCAGGCCAGCGCCGAAAGCTGCGACTGTTAAGCCAGCGTCCAAACCTGTTGCGGCCAGGCCGGTTGCGAAACCCGCACCCAAGGCGGTTGCTCCGGCGAAGTCGGCAGCCCCCAAGCCCGCACCGAAACCAGCGCTGAAGCCGGCGAAACCGGTTGCGGATGATCTGCTGCTGATCAAGGGCATCGGGCCGATCAACAAGCGCAAGCTGAACGAGCACGGCGTGCACCGCTTCGAACAGATTGCAGCGTGGAAGCGTGATGATGTCGCCGCCGCAGAGGCCTATCTCGAGTTTGACGGGCGCATCGCCCGTGAAGACTGGATCGGCCAGGCCAGGGTGCTGGCGGCTCAGGCTGCCCGCAAGAGCAAGGGGTCCAAATAATGGCATTGCTCGATATCCGTGGCGTGCAGACCTATTACGGCAATATCCGCGCCCTCAACGACGTTGATGTCGAGGTCAATCAGGGTGAGATCGTTACGATCATCGGTGCCAATGGCGCCGGCAAATCGACCCTGATGATGACCATCTTCGGCAGCCCCAAGGCGCGGCATGGCTCGATCACGTTTAACGGTCAGGACATCACCGCCCTGCCCTCGCACGAGATTGCCCGGCTGCGCATTGCGCAGTCACCTGAAGGGCGGCGTATCTTCCCGCGCATGACCGTCATGGAAAATCTCCAGATGGGCGCCAGCCTCGACAACCTGGCCTATTTCAACGAGGACGTGGAGAAAGTCTTCACGCTCTTCCCGCGCCTGAAGGAGCGCGTCGCGCAGCGCGGCGGCACGCTTTCGGGCGGCGAGCAGCAGATGCTCTCCATCGGCCGCGCGCTGATGGCCCGGCCCAAGCTTTTGTTGCTGGACGAGCCGTCGCTTGGGCTGGCACCGCTGATCGTCAAGCAGATCTTTGACGCTATCCGCGCCCTGAACAAGGACGAGGGACTGACCGTTCTGCTGGTCGAGCAGAACGCGTTTGGTGCGCTCAAGCTGGCGCATCGCGGCTATGTGCTGGTCAACGGCCGGGTGACCATGAGCGGCACCGGCAAGGACCTGCTGGCCAACCCCGAAGTTCGCGCAGCCTATCTCGAAGGCGGTGCGCATTGAGCCAAGACATCAGGAGTTTCAAATGATCCTGGCGATGTTCGAGCATTTCTATTTCGGCGAGCCCGTGTTCTTTCTGCTTGCCTGCTGGGCGACCTGGATGACCGGACGCGCTGTGGCGCTTTCCTGGGAAGGCATGGGCCGCGTGGTTGTCTATTGCCTCTTGCTGGCGGCGGCGGTGCGCTTCCTGCACTACGCGCTCTATCAGGGCACGTTCCTCAGTCCGACATACTACATCGCCGACTTCATCGTGCTGACTATCGTCGGGCTGATCGCCTGGCGCTACACGCGCACGAAGCAGATGGTGAACCAGTATCACTGGTTGTACGAACGCACCTCGCCGATGGGCTGGCGCGACAAAACATGAGTTCCGGCGGCCTCGTGCCGCCAACGCGTGTTTGTACGGATTCAGCGTGACAAACACAATAAAATCAGCATTCTAGGTTTTCTGCGATTGGGTGGGCATCGCTGAAAATTCAAATCAAGGCCCACTCACCTAACGGGAGCGTTTCAACAATGAAGAAATCACTCTTGTCCGCTGTTGCCTTTGGCGCGCTTGTCGCGTTCTCGGGCAATGCATGGGCAGACATCACCATCGCCGTCGCTGGCCCGATCACCGGTCCAAACGCGGCCTTCGGCGCACAGCTGCAGAAGGGCGCCGAGCAGGCGGCCGCTGACATCAATGCTGCTGGCGGCATCAATGGCGAGCAGATCAAGATCGTCGTCGGCGACGACGCATCGGACGCCAAGCAGGGCGTTTCGGTCGCCAACAAGTTCGTTGCTGACGGCGTCAAGTTTGTCGTCGGTCACTTCAACTCGGGCGTCTCGATCCCTGCTTCGGACATCTACAACGAGAACGGCATCATGATGATTTCGCCGGCCTCGACCAACCCGACCTTCACTGACCGTGGCTACCAGATGGTGTTCCGCACCTGCGGCCGCGACGACCAGCAGGGCGGCGTTGCCGGTGCCTACATTGCCGAGCACTTCAAGGACGGCAAGATCGCTGTCATCCATGACAAGACACCTTACGGCCAGGGCTTCGCTGACGAAACCAAGAAGGCGATGAACGCCGCCGGCGTCACCGAAGTTCTCTATGAAGGCGTCAATGTCGGCGACAAGGACTTCGCAGCCCTCATCGGCAAGATGAAGGAAGCCGGCGTGACGCTGATCTACTGGGGCGGTCTTCACACCGAAGCCGGCCTGATCATCCGTCAGGCTGCTGACCAGGGCCTGAAGGCTCCGCTCTTCTCGGGCGACGGCATCGTGTCGAACGAGCTTGCCTCCATCGCGGGTGACGCGGTCGCCGGTACGCTGAACACGTTCGGCCCGGATCCGACCCTGAACCCGGCCAACGCCGAAGTCGTGAAGAAGTTCGTGGATGCCGGGTTCAACCCCGAAGCCTACACGCTCTACTCCTACGCTTCCGTGCAGGTGATTGCTGCCGCCGCCAAGGCCGCAGGCTCGAATGACCCGGCTGCTGTCGCCAAGGCTACTCATGAAGGCACCTTCCCGACCGTGCTCGGCGATCTCGGCTTTGACGAGAAGGGTGACCCCAAGCTGCCAGGCTACATCATCTATGAATGGGTGAAGGGCGACGACGGCAAGTTCACCTACAAGCCAAAGGCCTGATCCGGTTCAGTCGCGAGACTGCAAGGAACCCGGCGGAGCGATCCGCCGGGTTTTTGCGTTCCGGGCCGGATAGCCGCTGCGATTGCAGTGGCAGAACAGCAAATTGCAAGAAGCTGACGCACTGCGTGCTAAATCTGTTTGCACTGCACAAATTTTGGTCTTAAGCATTCCATTACGTCAGCCTTGCTGTCTCTCTTTCCAGTGCAGGAGTAGCCGTTGCCGATCTCGAAAATCCTCGTCGCCAACCGGTCCGAAATCGCTATTCGCGTGTTCCGCGCAGCAAACGAGTTAGGCATCAAAACCGTCGCGATCTGGGCAGAAGAGCACAAATATTCGCTGCACCGTTTCAAGGCGGATGAGTCCTATCAGGTCGGCCGCGGCCCATGGCTGGAGCGCGACCTCGGGCCGATCGAGAGCTACCTGTCGATTGACGAGATTATCCGCGTCGCCAAGACCTCGGGCGCGGATGCGATCCACCCCGGCTATGGCCTGCTGTCGGAAAGCCCGGAATTCGCCGAGGCTTGCGCCGAAAATGGCATCATCTTCATCGGCCCGAAGGCGCAGACCATGCGCGACCTCGGCAACAAGGTTGCGGCGCGCAACCTCGCGATCCGTGTCGGCGTTCCCGTCATCCCGGCAACCGACCCGCTGCCGGACGACGAGAATGAGATCAAGAGGCTCGCCAAGGAAGTCGGCTATCCCGTCATGCTGAAGGCCTCCTG